>DDTL01000094.1 GCA_002344345.1 Saprospiraceae bacterium UBA2365 | reverse complement strand
GGTTCTGGCTCGTCCAGGTTAGGTAGAAAGCCTGGAGCACAGACATCATTAAAAACCCCGAAGGGGTGACAGGATAATAGCATGTTGCACAGACATCATAAAAAACCCCGAAGGGGTGACAGGATAATAGCATGGAGCACAGGCATCATTAAAAACCCCGATTGCTTTCACAACCAGGGTTTTTTCTAAAATCTAAAAATATTCAATTATATCTTTGGAATGATAAAAGCTATGGTAATTTCATGTGCTCCGTTATTATAAGACTGAAAATTATTCAGACTTACATTATAAGAATAGAAAAATTTGAATTTATTCAATCCTGTGCCGAGCATTGCCCCTAATCTGTCATCTGCACCATACACATAGCTTACACCGCCCATAAGTTGCCCCTGATAAAAACTCATGAGCACATTACCTTCCACATGAAAGGGAACCTTATTGAGCTTTTTGATAAACAAACTCGGCGTAATTTCAAAATCGTAACCCGGAAATTTATATTTATAACCGAGACCCACTATAAAATTAAAACTACGGGTCGTATCCTGATTGTCACCCTGACTTTCCAGTTTTGTTCTGATCATCCCGGGCAATACAAGGTCAAAAACGATCTTGTCCCCATAGCTACCATGAGCTCCAAAAGTAAAATCAAAAAATTTATCCCCTAACTGCCGTTCTTTGAGAAAAGGGTCAGTCTCATCGAATTCTCCTGGACCTGAAAGTAAACTTTTAGCCCTGTAATGCAGGTATTCTGTTGTAAAACCAAGACCAAGCTTGTAATTATCACCCATCAGATGATAAGCATAAGATAATTGCCCCTTCAAAACTTCGAGACTTCCAAACTGATCTTTCATGAGAAACAGGCCGAGTCCAGCCTTGTCCATGACCAATCCGTCATAGGAAAATGCAAATGTTTTGGGCGATCCCGGGAAACCTGCCCACTTATTCCGGTAATTGAAAAGCAGATTGTGGGCATTGCTGAATCCGGTTGCGCCCGGATTGATCAAAATAGGATTGACATAATGCTGGGTAAAAATATACCTTTCCTGAGCATTTATTTCTATCATCAGGCCCAAACCTACCAGGATTATCAATACAAGTTTTTTCATTTTAATATTTATTTATTTTATTGAACTTCGGAAATCACCAATTTACACCATATAATATATATAGCCTTATTGACGAATTCCTCTGCACATAATATTCTATTTAACCAAACATTGCCAAACTTCTAACGGAGTAATGTTACCGTTCCCCTGGTGATCTTTTCACTTCCATCCCCCAGATAAACGGTGAGCACCCACATATAACTTCCTTCTGCCAGCACACCGTCAGGGCTTGTACCATCCCAATCTCCGGCATAATTGACCGCACCGAACACTTTTCTGCCCCATCTGTCATAAAGATCCAGTTTATTGTTGTCATAGAACTTCAGGCAGGAAATGATGAATTTATCATTGATCCCGTCATTGTTGGCTGTGATCACGGGCACGCCCACAAAACAATCTTCCGGCAAAGGACATTCTTCAACTTCAATATTGGTCAGAGATGTACTGCATTTGTTTTTATCAGTGACAGTTACGCCATAGGTTCCCGTACTCAAGCCACTAATTATATAGCTGGTCTGTCCGCCGATTCCCCAGTTATACACATATTCACTTACTCCGCCGGATACACTGACTTCAATGCTTCCGTTATTGTCATCAACACAGATCACTTCATCCAATTGAACAGTCAGGGCAGGAGGTGCTGTAAATGTCACCGTTTTACTTTCATCTTTCCCGGCAGCATCTGTAATTCTGATGGTATAGGAACCGGCACAGAAGGTTCTGGCTGCAAGCTGTGGTTGCGTCAATTCAGTTCCATCAAGGAATATTTTAAATGGTGTATTGGCCACTATTTGATTAATTTTTAACTTTCCGTCACATGCTCCAGCACAACTTACTCCGAATCCATTATATAAATCCACATTGGCAACTACATCAATCACTACATTGGCAACCGGATCCTTGATCTCAAACTCTGATGAAAATACCCTGCATCCTCTTGCATCCGTAACAGCGACAATGTATTTTCCTGCCAGAGCAGTCAGGTCTTTTGTCGTGCTGGCTGAAGGATTGTTCCATAAATAAGTATAAGGACTTTGACCACCTGAAACGGTAATGACGATCTGTCCGTTACCTCCTGCAACAGTCGGCTGGGTTACTACCCCGGAAACTGTCAATGCGAAAGAAGGATTGGTTATGGATCTGGAAATTGTCCCGGTGGTTCCTTTGTTGTCAGTAACCGTAGCTGTATATGTTCCGGCAGCAAGATTTTCCCTTGAAAACACACCGGCAGACTGTCCGTCAGACCATACAATGGTATATGGAGAACAGCCACCTGAAGGGATCACGGTTATTTTTCCGTTGTTCGCATCCTTACAGGTAATATCATTCACGATGGCATCCGCTGTAAATGCGGTAACGCTGGAAGTGATCGTAAAAGACTTGATTTTCTGGCAACTTTGATTATCAGTTACGGTAACACTGTAATTCCCGGGAGTCAGGTTGCTGATTGCAGGACCGGAGCCCACGTTGGGCGACCAACTATAGTTATATGGAGGTGTACCTCCTGAAACGGTCAGTTGAATGCTGCCGTTTGTTGAACAGGTCACCTGTGTGGTCGTTTCCGTGATAGCGATCTCAGTCGGTTCAGTCACGGTTATACCGCTTTTGACGGTAGTTTTACCATTGGTGTCCGTAACCGTTACCGAATAAGTTCCGGCACCGATCCCAATAAGATTTTGACTGGTCTGACCAGTGTTCCACAGGTAACTCTGTGCTGTACAACCAGTCAATGTAATATATATACTACCATTTTTTGCTCCAAAGCAACCGGCATTCACGACATCGACTGCAATGCTGCAAGCGCATTCGATGGTCACAGAACCATTATCCGTTTCAACAGGTAATGGATTTCCGCTGGCATCTCCGGCCAAAATCGGGAAGTTAGCTCCATCCGCAGTAAATTGTAATGGGGTAGAACTATCACAGTTACCAATGGTATTATAGCACAACTGGAATAGTACCGTTCCATCGGGTTTAGTCACCTGTGATGTTGGTAACCAGGTCACACGCAGTTTATTACTGGCTACCAGATTAATATCATTGGCGGAAATACCAATATTATTGACAGGTCCCAAGCCATTAAAGGTCATCACACTGCTATTCCAGGTCATAGCCCATTGAAAACCTGAAATTTCTTCAAAATTTTCAGTAGTAATGTTAACACATACATTGGAATTGGCATCCGCAGTTTTTTCTTCTGCAATAAATCTGACAGGATTCTCTGCAGGTGTCCCAACGGTTACTTTTCCTGTATTACAGGTATAATATGGTAATTCATCCCCTTCACCATCGATAAATTCAATGAGCAATTGCGGTGGAGGAATGATATCAATTACACTGATCGGACTGACTTGCCCCATGCTCCCGATCACGTTAAAGCAGTACTTAACAATAACACCGCCATCAGGTATGGTTTGGGGACCCTGATTACCGGGCACGATCCATAAAAACCTGATTTTATTTCCACCTGTCGGGTTCACAAAAACATCGGACAAAGGTCCATTCTGATGTCCTGTAAAATCCAGTATACTGGCGTTATATTCAACTCCAAATTGAGCGCTGGTGATGTTTACAAAGCTATCGACACGGATGGGAACACAAATGTTGGTACCCGGAGCACCGATCACAGCATCAGGACAGATACCGACACCATCACCTTCTTCAGGATCCACGCCACCGCAGTCAGTACCCGGAATGGTGACCGTACCTGCATTGGAGGTAACGGGAATGTTCTGATAACTTCCATTATAAGCCTCGCTGCTGTAAGTTCCGTAAGTCACCAGATTAAAATCTGTTTCATCGCATGGATCTCCGACTACATTCAATACAATGGAAAATAAAACTGCATTGGCCGGCAGATTTGATGCATTTCCCAAAGGATCCGTGGAAAACCAGGATAGGTTTACATGCCCGTCTGGTATGGTTGGAGGTGTTGCAAAACTTGATATACTATATCCAGGCAAACCATTATTGATATTGGTTATACTGGAAAAAGTCAAGACATCTGTATCCCAACCTACAAAAAACTGAAATCCGATAATATTGGAAAAATTCTGAACCGTAACATCCACAGTAGCGGTTTGTCCAGTCGGTGATGAACTTGAAAAATTCAGCACCAGCGGATTTTGGCCGATACTCAGATGATACCATCCAAACAAAATAATTAATAATACAAATATTCTTTTCATCTGTTTATTTTTTGTTTTCTTTAATGGTCATATTTTTATCCCTTAATATTGGGGTAAAATTTAAATCAATTTATTTTTGATCAAAAGGTTATGAGAATTTAACAGATATGCCGAGATCCATAAAACCCTGAAAAATCTTTTTCCAAACGGGCCATTTTCACCGGAATGATCATACTACTTCTAACTAACCAAATGATCCTTACTTCCTGAATTTTAAGATTATCGCTCTTTGTTATTCCTGACAACCGAACCAGATCATAAAGATTTTGCTCCGGATTTTGAACAGAAAAAATCCTTATCGGAAGCAAAAGTATGAAAATTATTATAATCAGGTCAAAAATAAGTACATACACATATCAATATTTAAATCCATACATTTTTGGGTAGTAAATAATAAAAAAAAGTGCATCCTGATAATAAGAGTAATAACTATGCCAAATTTCTAATTACAATAAAATTTTATTAAAAAAAATGAAAAATCGTAAAAAACATTTTTAACAACACTTCAAAAACCATAAGTCCTTCAGAAGATTTTAACAACCTTTTCCGTTGATTATTGCTAAAACAGGATTCTTTACTCCACCTGATATATTATTCTATTAACAGCTCATTATGCCATAATTCTTTCTTACCAGAAATCTAATCCAATATTATAGAATTTTTACATTTATCATAAATGAATGGAATTAATTAAATTCCTGAAATATTGCTCACCATACAATACAATATGCTGAATTTTTTCTGGCAAAAAACTAAAAAGTTCAACTTTACTGTCTTAAAAATACAATTTGTGTATTTTTTGGCAGTACTTTAAAGTCTTTTGATCTTAGAAATAAAGCCACACAGAATATTTACCCCGTAGGATGTAAATCCAACGGGGTTGAACACCCTCCCCCCATACGGGCAGGCTCTACGGGCAAGCCCGAAGGGATTCTTAAATCATTTTCCTCTTTGATTCCGGCTCGTCCAGCTTAGGATTATAATTTATTATACAGTGGAAGTCATATCTAAAATGCAAATTTGAAAAATCCTTTTCCGGCAAGTCAGCACTAAACTTCCTCTTTTGAATATCAGATGCAAAAAGGGCTTTACCTGCTGCATCGCAAGTAAAGCCCTGTGTTAAAAGTTCTGAATTTTCTTAATTAAGGAGTATCATTTTCCTTACAGCTGTCTTATCCTTTGTTTCGAGCTGATAGTAAAGCACTCCTCCGGGATTACCCAGATCTTTCTTACTCATGCTTACAGAATTTCTTCCTTTTGCAAACTCCTGGGAAACAGTCATCAATACTCTGCCTGTGACGTCAAACACTTTAAGTGTTGCCATTTCGGCCTGGGGTAATTCAAAGACTATTTCAGTTTCGTTGTCGAATGGATTTGGCGTATTTTGGTACAATACAAATCCTTCGTTCAGGTTGCTTCTTACGTCAAATGACAGTTTTTTAGTTTCTAGGTTTTGTGTGTAAGCTTCAGCGCTGATCATCTCAGAGGTGAAAGCTATGTTGTTTTGTAATTGTCCGTTCGTTTTTGCTCTTAATTTGATGGTGAATAATACCTCGTTTTCCGGTACATTCACGCCTTCAGCCTGGTTCCAGCTGAGATTGATCAAGTCTTTCCCTATCAGAGCTACCTGATCCTGAGCAATTTTGATCGCTCCGGAACCAATTCCTTCATAGCTGAATACGGATTCGTTCAATCTTGCTGAAAACTGCATACCTGCTATTTCATTGAATTCAGCTGAGTAAACAGGAATTTCAACGATTTGTCCTGCTGCAAAATTTTTGTTCACAGCGAATAAACCCATCGTGTTTCTGTTTTCAACATTTCCTCCATTGAGTAGCTGGTTGATTGAACCATTGACATCACCGATCTTGATCGCTACGAAATTACTTGCGAGCTGATCCGCAGAAAGTCCCATATAAACTCTGCTATACATTTGTACCAGGTTCATATTGAGCCATGGATTGGCATTGCTGGTAAACTCATAATCTGCATTTACAATGCTCCATGCATTTTCGTGTTTTGCAAGTTTGTTGTCAACTCCCAATATCAACCTTCTCAATTGGAAAATATCGTTGGCTGAAATTGATCCGTTCATGTCTGCATCCGCAGCTAAAAGTTTATATGGTGAGTTAATTGCAGTAATGCCCAACAAATGTTTTTGTAAGATAACAAGGTCCAGTGTGCTCAAACCGGTGGTATAACTATCCTGTTTTTTTGCAGAAACTGTATAATCACCGTTCTCCTGATTGCTCAGCATTTCAAAGTAACCCTGTGCATTTGTAGTACTGTAAGCGGATTCATTTGAGTTCATTTCGCTTAATTCCACTTCTACACCACTTACATTATTTCCTTCTTCAGTCGTCACATTTCCAGCGATCATCGGAAGAATACCTGCAGCATTATGCTGAATTCTCAAAGTCACTTCGCAATAATCCTGATTGCCAAACTCGTCAGTTACCCACATTTGCAATACATTCAATCCTACATTTGCCAAAGTAAAGGTTCTTGTCTTGTCATTTGTATTTGGAGAGAATGAATATCTCAGGTCTGAATTGCAATCTTCACAGGTCGCTCCTTTAGTACAGTTGTCAAAACTACCATGATCGAACGTTCTGGCATTGACGGTAATAGTACCGGAAGAAGGCATGATCACGGTGGTCACATCAGAAATACATACCGGAGTAGGTTTTTTGCTATCTTTCAATGTGAAGTTGTATTCACATTCTGTAACGTTACCGCAAGCGTCTTCAACTTCCCAGGAAATACGGTGTACACCCAGAGGTAGATTATTTCTCTGGAACCTGTTAGTGAAACCAAAGTAATCAATGCTTCCGTCCCTGAACAAGTCCACTTTATATTGCCAGTTGAGCTGATTAACCGGAGTACATTCGTCTGTTGCAGTTGCAGTTAAATCAACATTTCCTGTACAATCTGCGTTAAATCCATCCACTGTGATGTTGGTACATGGTGAAGTGAATACAGGAGGTACATTGTTAAATACCTTAATGATCTGTGTGTGCTTCCATACGCCTGGAGAGTTTGGATTTGATTGGTTAAACTGACACCAATCCAAAACTGTCCATGTTCTGAGAATCTTGTAACAAGCACCTTCTACCAATGTAAACACCTGATCTTCATAGGTATAAGCAACCAGGCTGCAGAAATTATCGTTCAATACTGGATAACCTGTAGCATCCGGGTGAGTACTTGTATTCAAACATCCCTGGATATTCAGTTTATCAGTTGGCCATGTAATATCATTTCTTGTAAACGGATCATTGTTGACCACTGTTATCGTTTGAGAACAAGTCGCTGTGCGTCCGCCAAAGTCAACCACTGTCCATCTTCTTGTAATGGTACCCACGTTACACTCTGTCAGACTGCCGGAATCAGTGTAGTCTAATGACTTGATACCGCAATTGTCAGCTACCTGTGGTCTCCCGGTAATATCAAGATTCTTATAATCCTGATTGCAATCAATGGTAATGGCCGGTGGACAATATGTGAATACCGGTGGAGCTTTATCATCGACAAATACATTCACCATACAGGTATTCCAGTTGCCTGCTTCATCGATCACTTTCAATTCAACCATGAATGTTTTACCCACATCTGTTGGACAAATATCAACATAAGGTCCAAACAAATGCGTATTACCACAAGTTCCGGTCATCCTTCTGACCTCGAAATGAACCGGTGAACAGTTATCCCAGCTACCATCGTCAAATGTCTCGGCATAAATTCTTGCAGAACATTCAGCTGCTACAGTTACTACTGTATTTTGATCACAAACAGGTACCGGAGGAACCTTATCTTCAACATACACTTCAAAGAATGCTTCAGTAGAGTTGCCACATGGATCTGTAAATGTATATTTGATCCAGGCACAACCGAAAGGCACATTTTTCAAAGTGTAAGATCCATCAGGATTCAATACCAGACCAGTATTATATATCCATGGCACATCTTCTCCCGGAGGATTATCACAATCTCCGAATTTGTACCCTACAGTATAGGTTACATCTTCCAATTGACAATCATAAATTACCATCGGGCAATGAGGATCTCCTCCCGGATGAGGAAGTTTCACATCCTGAGTACATGTAAACGGATTTGAATTAACCACTACATCGGGGAAACACGCTGATACGATTGGACCTTTGTCGTCCTTAACTTTAATGATCTGATAATACGTTCTCGGATTGCCTTCATAGGTTGGTCCACAACAGTTGACAGCAGTCCAAAGTCTGAGGATTTTGTATGTTCCGGGACAAATCGGAACGATCTGATCCGTATAAGTAACCAGAATTTCGCAATGACCAGTCTTTCCTTCATCCGGGAAAATGGGATATCCTCCGATGGTAGGCAATCCTGACTCATTCGGTTGTGGATAACCATCACCATTCAAATCCCAGGAAGGAATGTTATCACAATTCAATGCATCGAGCTGATAATCATCTCTGTTCAACGGCCATTCAATATCCTCTACTGTTTTTCTTTCAAAATAAATGGTATGTGTACAGGTATTTGAAAGCATGCCAGCATGATCTTTTCCCCTGAACACGATGGTTCTGATGGCGCTGTATTCTCCACAATCCTGCAGATCTACAGTTTTATCAGATACAATCCAGATTTTATCAACTTCACAGTTATCCTGCAATCCATAAGGTGAAGTCATATATGATTCACTTTGTAATCTCAATCCAGCGGCTGTAAGAGTTCTGGCCTGGGTTCCCACATTGATCACTCTGATCCTCCAAATTCCCGAAAAATCTGAATCAATCATTTGAAAACCTTCAAAATAAGTATCTACAAACGGAGTTTGCAACAAATTCGGCACATATCCTACCGGCGGGTTTGGCGGATAGATCTCTACCCTGATATTCTGAGTATTATTCACAGAAATTTCTGCCTTCAGTTGGTTCAGAATTTCAGACTGATTCGCAGCATTATTGATCCTGATCGGAATATCCAGCCAGCCACCATTAATAGGAATAGGCAAACCGCCGAACATCGTATTATGTTCATACAGTGTTCCGTTATTCCTTGCCCTGATGGTATCGCCGGATCTGTAGTTATACTGAACGTTTGTATTGGTAGTCAGATAATTGGACAGATCTTCATAACAACCAACATAAACATCCTGCAGACAATTCAATACAGGAGCCAGCTTATCTTCCAAAATTATGGAACCCCAGCAAACATTGAGGTTTGTCGGGTGAGGAAGTGTTGGATTATCAGGATGTCCATATCCGACTTCCACATTGAGCTTTTGACCCAGATATTGACCTCCGAGCACATAATAACCCGGAATGCCACCTGTGGGCGGAATAACCGTGCCGTTTGGCCAGTAAATTTTCTTAATGAAATAATTACACGCGGCGTTTTCTCCTTCGAGCACCATCTCGGGCGTGATCAATGCCTCGCAGTTGTTGTCAACTGACACCTGGACATTGTCATTACATGCCAATGGACAGTACACCTGAGCGCTCAAAGGCTGGTATGCCGCCACAAAGAATAACAAAACCAACGAAACAATACCCTTTGTTATCGCTTGTTTAGGAGTAAAATTCTTTCTTTTCATGAGTTACAAATATTATTAATTACTAAATAATAGCTGGACCTAAGCCCAATTATTTTACCTTTTTCAGTACGTGTTGAATCAGTAAGTAATTAATCAGATGTATTACTCAAGAAGGTTCGTTCATGTTTATATATCAAACATCGTTCCAAAAAACTAATGCCCTCTATATCAATTTGTTGTCTTCAACTGTTTTGATCAAAGCAGCCGTAGAATTCACTTCCAGCTTTTTCATGATATTCTTTTTATGAACACCGACTGTTTGATCGCTTATGTACAGTTCTTTTGCTATTTGCCTGTTGGTCAATCCTTTTACTATCCATTCCAGGATCTCCAATTCTCTGTTGGTCAGGTTTTGCCTCAATACAAAACGGTCATTTTTTGCGAGCGGGGTAGCTTCGAGTGCATTCGCTGAATGTCCATCAGGATGTATGGAAGGAGCCAACATGAGTCCATCACCCAAAAAAATCTCTTGCTGCATCACTGATGACAGCCCGGATTTCAATGTGTTCAGGTCATTTGACTTCAAAATATAACCATCCACTCCACAGTTGAAACAGGTTCTGACCAGTTTCATTTCTCCGTATGCACTCAAAACAACCAGTTTGATGGAGCGATCAACCAATTTGATCTTTTTGATCAAATCCAAGGGGTCTTCACCCTGGAAATTTAACTCAAACAACAGGATATCTGCTTGTTTTTCTTTTAACAATTCGAACAAGTCTTTACTTGTTCCGGCAGTTCCAACCACCTCAACCTGTGGAACGTCCATGTGTTGAAGCACTAATTTGAGGCCTTCAACAAACAAAACATGTTCATCTGCAAGGATGGCTTTGTAAGCTGCCATATTACTTAGATAATTTAGGTTCAGTTCAATAGTTCCCCGTAAAAACGAGTTCTTATTTACATTTTGTATCAAATAGAATGCCAAAAAAAATAGTAAACACTACCATCAGAATATTAATAATTAATACATTTTATAAAACTATAATATGTATAAAAAACAACACATTTGGTCTGTCCTCAACAGTACTTGCTGTCTATATCATACCAAATTTAAGTTTCTCCGGCTTTCATATAATTTTTTTATTTGAGCTGAACTCAAATGAATATATGACCAACTTATAACCATCCAGGTATTGAGAAGGCCTGGTTCCGATAAAAATTACAAACCATCATGACGGACTTATCTTTCCGGACTCCTCCAATCAATAATTAACTGAATCAGGATCCTGCAGTTTTCCAAAAGTACTTTATATCAAAAAAAATCATTGAAAACACATATAAAACAATGAAATGAAAAATTTTTGAGAAAAATATTGCTTTAATATAATTATTTGCAGTAAAATACTGTTTGTAGTAGTCTAATTATTAGTTTAATGTACGACATTTAATATTTCATTAATATCTTTTAGGAAAATATTTGCGTCTTACCTAATATTGCGAAAAAAAAGTAAAAATCCAACTTGATCATCAATACGATCAGGAAAATCAAATCTTAAATAAATGAATAAATCAGGAATAATTTTTGTCATTGTCCTTTTATTTTTTTCAAAAGGGCTTCCGGGCAAAACCCACATTACCGGGAAAGTTGCGAATATGTATTATTCCGGTTTAGCTCATACAGCCTGCACAAATAATGCTTTATTGCGCAATGTATACTATGATTGGTCCACTTTCGCTGATTATCAATCCACAGTGCTGGAGAAACCGGAAGTTGCCATCGTCCATCCTGAAAAAGACTGGCAGAAAACCAATCAAATGGAAATGAAAATTGAAGCCAGGATCAAATATGTGTATTCTGAACTGGATGTAGTATGCACTGTTAATGGTAAGCCTGTTGAGTTTGATTTCTTTTATGACCGACTAAGCTTTATAGCTGATCTTCAATTAGGTACAAATGTAATCAAAGTGGTTGCGAACAATGAAGAAGGGAGCATCAATGACATCAAGCGCATTGTTTTTGACCCGAATTTCGTGGTTTCCAAAAATGATCTTCCCTCGAATCTCCTGATCGGCGCACCCATTGTTGAGATGGTTTCACCGGAAAGTCAGCTTACGAAATCCGATGTGGATGTTTACAACATTCAGGCCTATATTGAAAACATTGATAATAAAGAAGATATTAAACTGACTGCCAATGATATGGAATTGAAAGGATTCCGTTTTGATCCTATTTTAGGTAGTCTGACAATCCGTGTACGGTTGGCAGAAGGGGACAATGATTTTGTTTTGATAGCTAAAAACTCCAAAGGAAGAAAAGAAAAAACCTTTACCATACAGTATGGTGATGTCGTAGAGGAACCAGTTATCAAAGAAGAAACTCAAACCTCACCGCCTGAAGAGATTGAGGAAACAGGCGAAATTGAATATGAAGAAGTGATTATTACAGATGATGAAACAGATACAGATCCCAAGCCGGAATCAAATGCAGAAACTGCTCCTAAAATCCAATTGATGAACCCTGCTTCAAATCCTTTTTATTCAAAACAGGAAAAGGTGTTGATCCAGGCGAGAATTACGGGAATAAACAGCACTTCGGACATAGATTTCATCATTGACGGAAAAAGGAACATATTTTTTGACTATGATGAAGTAACCAATATACTTCGTTATGAACTCCAATTGATAGGGGAAGAGACAGAAGTGAAGATCGTTGCCCGTAATGAAGCAGGCAACAACAGCTCGACATTGCGGATATATTTCGGCGAAGATCCGGTAGTCAGTGATGTTGGTTTGAACGAAATGATCGTTTTTGAAAATATCAGCGAACCTGAATTATATTGCCTGACACATTTCGAAGTGAAAATCAATGTTTTGGCAGATAAAGAAGATATTGAACTTGAATTAAACGGCGGTCAGGTGGGTAATTTTATGTTCAGCAAGGCTGAAAGCAAAATGAGGTTTTCACTATATCTCAGAAATGGCAAAAATGATATTTCAGTATCCGTAAACAATAAATCAGGAAGATTCAAAGCAGATATCGTTTTGGAATGCTATGATTATGAGTCTGAATTTGAGGAAGAAAAGGTGATTTCTGAACCTGCATTTATAGAATACATCAAACCAGACAACGGCAGTACGACAAAAGAAGCTTCCACAATTTTGCAGATCAAAACCGGAAATATTGCACATGCGGACGAAATCAAGGTACTGCTGAATGATGCAGCCATCAAAGGCATTGAATTTGATTCGATCAATTCATTGGCACAAGTGATGCTCACATTGTCTCCAAAAAACAATATTATTTATGTAGGCGCTTTCAATGAATTCGGTGGAGAAGAAGCTGAATTGAGTATTTATTATGACAAGCAATATACACAGGCACCTGTAGTTTCGGTCAATGCGCCCAGAAATGGTTTTAATACTGATAAGGATTTTCTGATGTTCAAAGCAGATGTGTCTTATGTCAATGATCTTTCAAAAGTTCAGGTATTTTTAAATAAAAAGAAAGTTCCGGATTTCGATTTTAACGATGATTCCGGCAAAATACAGGCGCTTCTGGATCTCAATCTCGGAAAGAACACTTTGGAAATCAAAGCAGAAAACAATATAGGGGAAACAGTGGAGACGATCAGTTTTAATTATAGGGTCAGATCCATTCCTGCAGTTCAGATCTTACAGCCCAGAGAGGGACTTGAATATAAAGATAAAGTCATCAGTCTGAATGCTGTGGTTCAGAACATACCCGGACGAAGTGGAATTACGCTTACGGTCAACGGAAAAGTTCAGGCATCACTAAATTACGATAAGAATAAAGAAGAAGTAACCGGCAGGATCTCATTGGATGAAGGGGAAAATGTGATTGTTTTAACGGTCAAAAACGATAATGGATCCACTTCGGAAACAGTTCGTCTAAAGGTGAGAGGAGCTTTAAAAACACCGGAAATCCGTTTGATCAATCCATCAAAAAACGAAGTTTCAGTCAGTACAGATGTGTTACAATTTGAAGCTGAAGTAACGGAAATTGTGCATTCAACTCAGGTTGACCTGAGCGTTAATGGAAAGATCCTGGATGAAATATTTTTCATGAAAGATACGAAAATGGTAAAAGCTGAAATTCCGCTTACCAAAGGCAAGAATACGATCAAAATTGTTGTATCTAATGATACAGGGCTCGACACAGAAACTCTGACTGTAAATTACAAATAAACTAATAAATTAAATCTCAACATTATGATGATTGATCTCGTTGCCATCCTGCTGATTGTTTACGGTGTATATATTGGTTATACCCGCGGAATCATTAAAACTGTTTTTTCCATCGTTTCCATCCTGGTAGGAGTGCTTGCAGCCTTATCTTTTTCCCCAATGGTCATCCGGGGCCTCCAAAATGCACTTAACTGGCATCCTGGATTCGTCTTTGTATTGGGTTTTGCGCTGACTTTTATCATAGTATTAGGCCTGGTGAGATTTTTTGGGAAGAAACTGGAAGACACCCTCGAATTGGCTAAAATAAATTTCATCAACAAAGCCATTGGTGGAGCAGTTTTGGGTATGACCGTGCTGATATTTTATAGCTATATTTTATTTAGTGTGGATAGATTGGGCCTTCTGACTGAAAAAAACAAGGAAAACTCCAATTCATACGAATTCCTGCAGACTCTACCCGCTTCCACGAAAGTAGTACTGGATAAAACCAAACCAATTTTTAAGGGATTCTGGAAACAGGTAACTGTAACTTTCGAACAAATCAAAGATCGCGATCAAAGTAAGGAAGAAAAAAAGCTTTTATAAAGCAAAATTTACCATCCAATGTCGGGGCCGGGAAAAAAAGTATAATACCACGGACCAAAAAAAATGAATATCAAAAAAATTCTTTGAAGTTATTATTTAATATGCTATATATTGCAAAAATAATAATATGATTTAAACCAATTGAAAACAAGGCTTTTAGGAGTAGACCCATCATTTGAAATTTGGGTCTGCTCCAAATGCTGATTTTATTGCCTGTTTTACTTTAAATTTTCATTTCCCGAACCCGGAAAGGCCAGTACCAAAAAGAAAATTGATTTAACCTCCCCTACGGAGTAAATATTCTGTTTAGCGTTGATTCTACATCAAAATTCTACAAAGTTCTGCCATAAAAAATCCACGGATTCAATTTTTAAGACACTAAATAACCTCGTTTAACCAACATCTGAAACGAACAACAATTGGATAGTTTTGGTCCCTAAGTGCCTGATAATTGTGCCGGAAAGAACATCCGTTTGAATTGTAAGTCACATAAATTAAGCCTGTAAACCAATTCCTTATGATAAGAAAAAGAGACCTTCGGATCACCAAAGGTCTCTTTTACTTTTATAAATCATCCTATGTTCATCAATCCTTTTCTTTTTCAGCCTTATCAGGTTTATTTAATTTTTCTCTGATTTGACTTCCTCTTTTGAGTTCTTTTGAAACTGCAGCATAGGGTCCGTTCACCACTTTTTCATTCCCTTTTAACCCCGATTTTATATGGATGAATTCATCATCCTGGATTCCGGTAGTCACATCCACCATATCTACTGTATCCTTTTTTACCACAAAAACCACCTCTTTAAGATCTGATGGATCAAGTTTTTCCTTTTTCTGAGCATCATCTTTTGGTCGTGTGGTAACAGCCTGGATAGGAATGCTGATTGCATTTTCCTCCACTTCAGTAAAAATATCCACATTGGCTGACATTCCCGGTCTGAAAGGAAATCCTTTTCCCGTTTGGATCAATTCACTGTATGAATGAGGATCAATCCTGACTTTCACGATAAAATTTGTAACCTGATCCGTCGTAACAGTGCTGGTCAATCCCTTGGTATTGGAAGCAGAATTGGCTATTTCTGTGACCACACCTGCGAATTTTGTATCCAGGTAGGCATCTACTTCGATTTCAGTACTGTCTCCGACAGATATTTTCAGCACATCGTTCTCACTGATATCAACCCTGACCTCCATTGACTGAAGATTGGCAATTCTCATCAATTCGGTTCCTGACATTTGCATGGTACCCACCACTCTTTCCCCTGCTTCAACGGACAAGCTGGAAACAATGCCTGTCATCGGAGCCTTGATCGTGGTTTTTCCGAGATTTGTTTTACTCTCCTTCAAAGAAGCCTCAAAGCTTTTAACGGTATAGGCTGCAGCCTTGGCATTCTGCTCAGATGACCTGATATTGGCCTCGGCAGCTTTTAAATTTGCCTGCAGGCTTTTTAAATTAGACTCTGACTGGTCTAGTTCTGCGTCAGAAATAACACCCTTTTGATGTAAAACCAGGTTGCGCTCATGCATTTTCTTAGAATTGGCTATCTGGGCGATGATCTGCTCTTTTTGTGCCTTACTGCTCTCAATCTGAGCTTTTATGGTAGATTCCTGTGCTTTGGCGTTGTTCAGACTCGCTTCAGCCCTTTCGACATAAGAAACATAGGTGTCCGGATTGATGGTAGCTAAGATCTGACCGATTTTAACACTGTCACCTTCCTGAACGAACAATTCGATGATCTCACCGGAAACATCAGAACTGATCTTCACTTCTGTCTCAGGATAAATTTTACCACTACCGGATATGGTCTCATAAATTGTCCTTGTTTTTACTTCTTCCATCTGAACCGGTATTCCTTTGGAGGAACCTTTTCCTTTCACAATGGCAAAAATGATCAATGCCAATGCTAAAAGACCCAATCCGCCATACAACCATAGTTTTTTCCTGTTAATCTTCTTCATATTTTAAAATTTAAGCGGTAAACCCCTGTAAAAATCCAAAACTTTTAAATTGAAAATATATTCATATCTGGCCATGAGCAAACTGGTATTTGCCCTGTCCAACTTAGTTTTAGTTTCCAAAAACTCATACGAATTCATATGCCCGATTTCAAAACGTACTGATGCCTGTTCATACGAAACCTGCATAGCTCTTGCGGTTTTTCTGGCCGCATCCAATTGCTTTTTCGCTGAAATGACACTGGCTAAAGCACTTTGAATGGTGGATCTCAGACGTTGTTTTTCAAGTTCAATGTTGATCTTTGAATTCTCAACATTGAGTTTTGCCATGGCAGTTTGTGACTTATTCTGATAATTTGAATAAATCGGCACCCTGAATTGCAAACCGGCACCAAAACCAATGTTATCCTTCAACTGCTTAAAATAATTGACCGGCAAAAGGTCATATTTGATATCATCATATCCAACATTTACCGGAGAATTATTGATGTAAAAAGTCTGATACTTCACAACCGGAGTGATGTTGGCTATTTCCTGAGCCCTGTTGGAATAATTTGTACTCAATGCTCCACCTAATGATAATGACGGATAAAAGCCGGCTGCTGCTATTTTTTCACCCAACTGTGCGCTCTTAAGTCTGTATTCCCCTGCTTCAATAGCAGGTTGATTATCAATTGATGACACATATAATTCTTCTAAGCTCCAGCTTTCAGGATCATTGATTTCCAGCCCATCAGTAAACGGAACAGAGATGACAAAATCTTCAGTTTCTTCATACCTCATGAGAATTTTAAGGTCCAGATAGGTTTTATCCAGATCATTTTGCCTGATGACGATGTTTTGCTCATCCAAAGCCAATTGAGCTTCCATGTCATATTTGAGAGCAACAGGGCTGGAACCAGCTTCGATCAGCTGAATCAACTTATCCAGCTGTGATTTTGTACTATTATATTGATTTTCTGACAGTTCCAAATTTTCGATAGCAAATAAAACTGCCATATATGCCCTTGAAATATTCATGGCAAGGTCTCTTTCAATTTGCTTTGTATCCTCCTGAGCGGCTTTTTGATTCATACCGGCTCTTTTAATACTATTGCTGATCTGCATACCATTGAATAAAACGATCCCTGAACTGAGCGATACTCCGTTAGAAAGAAATGATTCAGCCAAAAAACTATTGGTTGTCGGATCGATACTCCTTCCTACATTATAGGTAAGTGAGGAAGATAAACTCAGGTTGGGATACCTTTGGTGCGCGTTTGTCTTAAGGTCCAGAGCAGCCTGCTCTTCAGCAATGCCATACTGACGTATGGTAAAACTATGTTCCAAACCGTAAAGGATGCAATCTTCCAAAGTCCAGCTTTTTTGACCCTGTGAAGTGGTAGCAATTAAAAATAACAAGCCAATCAAAGATATTACGGATCTCATTTGTTTACTTTTTGTTTAATCTACGACCGGAAATCTGTCCATTTTGCTCACGGGAAGCGCTTTAATTCATCCATTTTGCGTTTAAAACGATCCAAATCAAGACAAGTTTCACACAAAATCAATTTGTTTAACATTGCTTGCCCTACACAGCAATTTCCGGATTGATGATACAATAGTATATGAATCTTTGCAAACACACAGATTATTTATATGAAAGTCCGGCTAATGACGACAAATGCTCATAAAATACCCCCATTTTATGAATGCAAATTATTTAGCCGAAGATTGATAATAACAAATGGTTTTAGCCATTGCTCCACTGGAAGTGTTCGGCAGGATGCCGCTTATAACAAGCATTTTGCCTAAAAACAAATCGAATGAACAGGTTTAGACCCTTTAAAATAAAAGCAGCCGGACTAAAATAGGAGGTTAAATAATTGTACTATCCTTAAAGCCTTGATATATAATGCAATAAAAACAAAACTCAAATCTTATGTAATAAATATTTAAATACGATGAATTTATTTTGAAATTTTTTTTGATAACATTCAAATAAATTTTATTTTTGCACTCGCTTTAATTGAAAGCAATAGGGGCGATTAGCTCAGTTGGTTCAGAGCATCTGGTTTACACCCAGAGGGTCGGGAGTTCGAGTCTCTCATCGCCCACAAAAAAGGTCCGGAAATCCGGACTTTTTTTTTGCTTTTTTCTCTGCGCTTCATTCACGGGCCCGTTTAACAACCTACCCAAATATTGGTTTTTATTTTTTAGTAATTGTTTAGGTTGATAGTCTTTTAGACATAAGTCTGTAAGCTTATGATGTATCACTGGGTCAAAACTTCCATATCTATAGCAAATTTAGAAACTTTTGTTCAATGTTGGCGCTCAAATCTTACAGACCAAATGACTATTCAGCTAACCCTCTGATTAGTTAAAGTAATAGTATTATTGTAATTGTTTAGCTAAATAGTC
>DDTL01000077.1 GCA_002344345.1 Saprospiraceae bacterium UBA2365 | reverse complement strand
TCTTATTTTCAAGTTGGGTTAAAAACTTTGTAAACCTAAAATCAAATGCTATGATCAGATTTTTACTTTTTTGTTTGCTTTTTACAGCAGGGATGCCGTCCTACACACAGGAACTGATAATTGACTGGGAACCCGTCAGCCCGAGAGAATGGCCTTTTATTAATGACATGGATTATGATCAGGATTCTACATTATGGACCTGCGATGAATATGGAGAGATTTTTTATCGCATAAAGGGTGATAGTTTATTTAAGAAGTTTGCTTCTCCTGACATAGGAACTTCTGAAATACGATCCATTTCTGCAAAAAATGCAAATGATATATGGATAGGTGTGGATGATAAGGGTTTGTATCATTTTAATGGTACTTCCTGGGTTTTATATGATTCATCCATTGGCTTGCCAGATATAAAAAGATGGGGCAAAATAATTAGAGATCCTCAGGGAGGTATATGGTTTTTGAATTGGGGGGCAGGCTTGGCATATTTTTCCGGTACCCTATGGAAATTTTACAATGAATCTAATGAAACCTTAAAATATCAAGGCATGGATGACATTGCTTATGATTCGAATGGTACTTTGTGGGCTGCAGCGGATGAATACTTATATAAATTTAATGGAACCAGTTGGTCATATACTAATATGATTGATCAATTTCAAGAATTTGTCCTTATAAATAGTTTTTTCCCGGATAAGAACGGGAAATTATGGATTGGTACAAGTAATGGATTGTTTGTCTATGAAAATAATGTGATCCATTCAAAAAGAGATATTTCCGGTAATATAGATATCCAGACTATTGCTATTGATCACAGAGGTGTTCTTTGGTTAGCTGAATTTTTTGAAGGCCTGCACAGGTATACAGACGGGAAGAAAATTTTTTTTCCTGAAGCATTAAACGTCATACCCTCTCAAATTCATGAAATAATCATAGAATCCAATAATGAAAAAATTATGATCGGAACTGCCGGTTCAAGCATAGTCCGGGTCAATGATGAAGCCTTTTATGTATCGGTCAGGGATGAATTCACGGACAGTGATCTGATCACATTGATACCCAATCCGGTTAAGGATAGATTTCGGGTAGAAACTGCTCTTGAAATCGAATCCTTCAAGCTCCTGGATATGAATGGCAGGATCCTGTTTTCAACCAAAGGAGAAAAATCAGGAAACGGATATTTTATTGACATAAATGCTTTTTCCAATGTTCCCGGGATGTTATTGCTGGAATCTGCCGGACATGACGGTAGAAAGTATGTCAACAGAATCATGGTGGTTGAGTAATAAAAAAACCTAGCGCTTTTTGTGTCTGCTTCGTGCTTTTCGTGGAACTGAAAAAATATCATTGATTCAATCCCTGATCCCGATAATTCAGGTTCTCCACAAAGATCAAAAAGAAGGCGCAAAGGGCACAAGGAAAATACATTACATATTACAAATAGTAATATTCTTTAGCTAAGACCATAAGACTTTGTGCTTTTAGGGTCTGCTTAGTGGTTTTTGTGGTACTCAAAAAATATCCTTGATCCAGGGAATGGGCTCTATTATACATTATTTCTATCAAATTTCATCAATAACTTCCAAAATAACGTCGTAGGAACCATTCAATACTCAGCCAGATCAAAATCAGAAAGAATAACCATTTGAAATTGATCAGCGGAGAAGTCTTTCTTTGGGCGTAAACTACAGGTTTTACTTCTGCGTCCAGCAATTGGGATTTCAATGATTCCACCTGCTTGAGTGAAAAGACATTTCCACCAGAAAGAGCAGCCATTTGCCTTAAAAGGTCATGCCTTGCTACCAGGTCAAATGTTTCTAGTTGGATCTCTTTTACCGCAAATTTGCCGGAGTCAGTATGGTCTTTTCCGCCGAGTTGAACAGTGGCACGATAAGTATATTCACCTGGTGGGAGGAATGACGCATCCAGCGAATACGCATTTTCGGATCTGGAGAAAACAAATTCAAAGACTTCTCCTTTTACATTTTTGATATACATAAATGCGTCCGGAGAATTGACAGGCTCATTGTTGTCATTGTAAAGATTTGCCCTGAACCGAATGTGTTCATTTTCGTTATAAACCGTTTTGAAGGATTCTACCCGCCATTTGCGTGTATCAGCTTTGGTTGCGATCAATTGGGCAGTTTTGCCGATGATCTGATGAATGCTGTTTTGCTGGCCGTTTTGAGCAAAATCAAAAAGTCTCCATTTCCAGATACCTTCACCCATCAGAACACCGTTTTTCAGGCCGTTTTGGTCGCCAAAACTCAGCAATGGATAAGATGTTCTGACTTTGGAAATATTCTGGAAAAGCAGCGTCTGTGCATGAGGTGCAGCCTCGATCGTTCCGAAAGGAGAGAGCAAAGGAGGAAACAATTCCACTGATTTGGCTGTTTCCGGATCCAGTTCAAAACCGAAGAACTGTTTGTTGAGCGAAGCCTGGGATTCATTGAAAGATTTTAGCGATGAGCTGATCCGGATCAGATCCTGAGATTTGTTGAATGTGTTCAGATCAGTTTGCTGTCCTACGATGAACAAATGTGGTATCTTTTTCTGCGTGATGGTTTGAAAGACATCATTTACCGGATTTTTAACTGATGGCAGGTTGTGCAAAATAACCAGGTCAGTATTTTGAGGGATCCCTTCTGAACCAGCCATTTTGATGCTGATCTTATAGTTTTTGAGACTTTCAAGGCTTTGCTTGATGGCACTCAGGTCAGGGTGGGGTGCATTCGCCAGAATCACAACATGGATCCTCGAATCTATAACATCAATATAGATATCTTTGGTGTTGTTGGCTAAGGTCATTTCATTCGGAACAGATCGGGCAGAAATACGGAAATGCCTGGTGCCTGGTTTGTCCGCATCCAGGATGAAATCATCTGAGAAAAAGAAATCATCAGACTTGATGTTGATCGGTTTTTTATCCAAAAGCTTTGTTTTGCCATCCACGATTTCCAATATAGTCACCTCGGTTTGCTTGCCTTCCAATTTGTAGGCTGTCATATTAAATTGGATATTCAGCTTGTCACCCATAAAGGCGAGGTCATTATACAGCACATTCTTGAGGGCAACATCCGATTTCTTAGTGGTATCACCCATTGCAATGCTGTAGAATGCAGCTTGTTTCAACGTTTGAGCATAGACCGGATTTTCTCCCTCATTGTAAATACCATCGGAAAACAATATAACCGATGACAACATTCTTCCCTGATATTGTTGGTCGATATATTGAAGTAAATTGCTGTAATTTGTGATTTTATGATTGAAGGCATTTGAAATATCCGGGGCAACAGATTCCCCGAAGTGTACAAGTTCCACATCATATTTCTTGGAAAGATCTTTTTGGAGGTCTTTAAGTGCATTGATCACGACTGAACTGTCGTTTTTTGAACCGAACAGTACAGATTCGGAAACGTCCTGAGCAAGCAACACGACCGGTTTGCTCCGCTCTTCCTTCATGGAAGAAAAATAAGGGCCGAGCAGCAAAAAAACGATGACACTGACAGCCAGGAACCGGAATGCGGCCAGCATAAGTTGGAAGTTGCGGGACTTTTCCTCAAATCTTTTGTCTTTGTAATACAAAATGGCTGCAAACAACAGACCTGTCAAAACAGGTATGAAGATGGTCCAGATCGGGAATTGTAAACTGAAATTGCTCAAGATTTATAATTTTTGGTGCAAATATATCGTATATTTTTATGATTTATTCTAAACGATAATTTTGATAAGTTTGTTTCGTTTATCTAAGTAGGTGAAAAATTATTCATCTTTGCGGATGCAATTAAATGGTAAATTTGGATTAACATGCAAAAACTTAAACTGATTGCCCTTGTTTTTCTGCTGTTGGTAATGAATAACTCATTGCTCAGAGGCGCGTATTTATTGATCCCAATGGATCATGAAAGCCAGAAAGAGCATCTAAAAGCTTATGGGATTGCCTTTTGGGTGCTGGATCAAAATGTTGAGGTATACTGGTTGTTGAATTACAGAGGTGGGAGTTTTGCCATGCCTTCTGCCAGTCTGATTGAAAAGGAATGCAAAGTCAGGAATGTGAGTTATGAGATCATTACAGATAGTGAATTTGCCCGTATCAGAGAAGAAATTGCTCATCCTGAGGTGAATATGGAAGCTATGAAGCTGGAAAAGGCACCTAAAATTGCAGTATATTCTCCGGATATTGATCAGCATGGAAACAAAATCCAGGCATGGGATGATGCTGTCACCCTGGTTTTAACTTATGCGGAGATACCCTATGATGTCATTTATGACAAAGAGATCATGGATGGACAACTCGCGATGTATGACTGGTTGCATTTACACCATGAGGACTTCACGGGTCAGTTTGGAAAATTTCATGCACAATACAGCAGTCAACCCTGGTATCGGGCTTATAAAAAAAGGCTTGAAAATCTGGCAGTTAGTCTGGGTTATCAGAAAGTATCAGAGCTAAAACTGGATGTTGTCAAAAAGATCAGGGAATTTGTTGGAGCAGGTGGATTCTTGTTTGCAATGTGTTCAGCTACTGATACTTATGACATTGCATTGGCCGCTGACGGAGTTGATATATGTCACGAAGTATTTGACGGAGATCCAATGGATCCGAATGCGCAGAGCAAACTGGATTTTTCCAAAACACTGGCCTTTGAGAATTTTACGATTTCACGCAATATGGCTGAATATGAACATTCCAATATCGACCATAATCCACGTAATGTCAAACCTGAGGTAGATTATTTTACACTTTTTGAATTTTCTGCCAAATGGGATGCCATTCCGACCATGCTCACCCAAAACCATACACAAACCATTAAAGGATTTATGGGACAAACTACGGCTTTCAGGAACGAATTCATTAAATCCAATGTGCTTATTATGGGAGAAATGAATGCAGCCGGAGAAGCAAGGTACATTCATGGAACCTATGGACTGGGTTTCTGGAGTTTTTATGCCGGCCACGATCCGGAGGATTACAGACACTATGTAGGTGATCCTGAAACAGACCTTGCGCTGCATCCCAATTCGCCCGGTTACAGGCTGATCTTGAATAATATACTTTTTCCTGCAGCCAGGAAACAAAAAAGGAAGACCTAAAATATGATCATTATGAAAAGAAAAATTTGCCTGACCCGATTATCCGCGTTTTTAACAATGATGTTAATTGTAAGTACTTTTTTGCCGGCACAGGAAGAAATTGTGGTTCCTGCCACAAAAGAAGAACTGGAGAAAGCATACCAGGAGAATATCAGACAATCCAGATTATATGGCGTATATATTCCCAAAGATGTCGATGATGCCTTCAATGAATTCATTGCGCTTTCGACAAAGGAAGATATCGCAAAATTCAAAAGTGCTGACGAAGACCTGGTGGTGAAAAAACTTCATTTTGGCATTGGAAGATGGATGGCTGTCAACTGGTGTTTTTATGAAGGTTCGAGATTGTCGCACCATTTAAAGGAAAAAGGAATCGGAAATCCGGATGACATGATCTCATTTCTGATCCGGGCGTTCCACAGGAAATTGAATGATAAACCGATTGAAGCCGAAAAGATCATTTCGCAATTGGTGGAAGCACGCAAAAAAGCATTGGAAGAGCCGCTAAAAAAGGAATAGTTGACAGTGGATCAGGATCATAAAAAATTTAGTGGGCAAATTTTCAAGGATTTGAAGCAGCGGTTTATAGAAACTTTGCAGGTTCACTATGATCCGGATGAATTGCTCAATGTTGCTAAAATATATTTTGAAGACCGTTTCAATATCACGCGCAATCATTTTGACCAATTTGTGACCCACCCTGAGTTGGAAAAGTTCAGTCTTGACCTGAATAAACTATCTGCCGGTGAGCCTGTTCAATATGTGGTAGGTAAAGCTTATTTTTTTGAAAATTTTTTTAGTGTGACACCCTCGGTTTTGATACCACGTCCTGAAACAGAGGAATTGGTTGCGCTGGCCATTGAGCGTTTGTCAAAACAAATTGGCCAAAAGCCGCTGAATGTATTGGATATTGGAACTGGTTCAGGATGCATAGCGATTTCAGTCAGGAAAAAAGTAAAAAATATAAATATGTTTGCCCTGGACATTTCTCGGGAAGCGTTGGATCTGGCTAAGATCAATTCAAATGCATTACAAACCGATGTGGAGTTTATAGAGATGAATTTTTTGGAAGATTCCGGTTGGATCGAATTGCCAACCGTAGATTTCCTTCTTTCCAATCCACCTTATATTGTTAAAAATGAGGCGGAGCACATGGCACACCGGGTGAAAAATTTTGAACCAGGACAGGCTTTGTTTGTTACGGACGACGATCCTTTGGTGTTTTATAGGAAAATATTTGATTTCAGCAACCAGAAACTGAAAGCAGGAGCTGAGATCCTGACGGAGATCAGTGAATTTCAGTCAGAAAATTTGATCCGGCTTTGTAAGGAGTACGTTGGTTTTGAATGCAAAATCCACCAGGATTTGCAGGGGAAACCCAGGATATTACATGCTGTGAAGCTCTGTTGAATCATTCTGAATTTTGTGAATTTAAGCCTTAAACCATTGATTGGAAACATTTGACATTTAATTGTAAATGTTTTTTGTCCAAATAAATCCATTCTGTCTAAACCCTGCCTGATTTCCAAAACGCTCAGACTTATTTAAGAAAAGAATTAAATATAGTTCTGATGAAACAATTTTAACACAGTCAGCCTAAGCTAAATCAGTAATGATCAGGAGATTTTTCCAATATTTCAGTTCCGGTCATTCAAAAATACTTTGTTTGGAGCCGTATATAGTCTGATGAGGCCAGTTGAAGGCAAAGGCTGATTTCTTTATTATCACTTGTTTTATCGTAATTGTTTAGCCCAATAGTCTTTTAGTCTTAAGTCTGTTAGCTAATGATCTATGCCGTGGGTTAAAACCTTTGATTCCAGGACAAATTTGTTGTCTTTTGCCTAATTTACTAACTCAATTCAAAGAGAATAACACGCTATAAGACTAATAAGCTAACCACCTAAATAACTACATTTTATCTCTTCATTTTAAGTCTACTCCGAAAAGTCCGATTTGTTGATTTTCAATCGTTTTTTGCACCAATCTACTGACGTCAAAGATCAGCATAAGACTAAAGGGAAACGTTTGAAAATCAACAAATTAAAAGTCCCTTTCAGGCTTGTACTGACTGAAAACGTCAGTGCCTGTACTGACTGAAAACGTCAGTGGGGATTTAGGGGGCAAAGACTTTTGGGAGAATACTCAATTTAGCTATTGAAGTATTCTTTATTATCATCGATTTACATATTAAAAAAAAATATTATGTATTTTTTAAAAAATTCTTTTATATTTTTTTACATATTACGAAATATTTATATATTTGTCCCATCTATGCTTATTAAGCATGGTCTGATCGTCCGGTAATAACAGTAAACTTAGCAAATTATAAGGTTTGTTTATCAAATCCCAGTGGGGAAGTTATAATTCATAAGTTATGAGAAATTTGCACTTTTTTCAGTTTTTCGTAAAAAGTATTTCCGGAAAATTCTTCAGTTTGCTTCTTGTTTTCCTGCTTACTGTATCCGGATATATTATCCAATCAAATTTGGTAGCGCAATGCATTCCTGCAACCGGGGTAATCTCCGGGCATATATTCCTTGACAGGGATTATACTGGAAGCATTGGTTTAGCTGATCAAGGGGTAGAAGCCCTGGATGTATATGCATATGATTCTGAAGGCGTGCTTTCAGCAAAAGGCATCAGTATGGCAGACGGATCCTATGAATTGACAGGTCTCAGTAATCAGAAAATCTACAGGCTTGAGTTTGGGGTAAAGCCTGGTCTTGCATTAGTCCATATGGGTTTGAACAATAACTCCAATGTTCGATTTATTCAGGTTCCCGCATGTGATCAGGATTTGCTTATTCATGATCCCCTGGATTATTGCAATGCCAATCCAAACATCATGATGACCCAGTTTTATCAGGGTACAACCGGGGAAAATGACAATGCTGCAACCTTAAAATATGTTCCGCTGCGATTCGGAAGCGATCAAACGGTGACACCTGCTGGACGGAAAGCCAATACAGGAGCTTTGTGGGGAATGGTTTTCAGTAGAAAATATCAGACGATTTTCAACTCTGCTTTTATTAAACAATACGCGGCTCTTGGCCCAAACGGAATGGGTGCGATCTATAAAACAAGAAAAGTTAATGGACAATATCAGACCTCTTTATATATAGATTTAGTTGCATCAGGTGTTGACCTGGGCAACATGACCATCACAGATCCAAAAGACTGTAATTATGGCAGTCAGGTGGGTCGGATCGGATTGGGCAATCTGGCGCTCTCTGAAAAAAGGGAAGCATTGTATGTGATCAATATTGCCGGCCATACCATTGTAAGTATGCCTGTCAATGGCGCCAACAGCTCCAATATCCGGGAAATTGCATTACCTGTCCCAGGTTGTACAGGAGGGAAATATTATGCTTTTGCACTGACCGAACACCAGGATAAACTGTATATCGGGATGACTTGTACTGCAGAAACCAGTCAATTGGAAAGCGATTCCAAAGTCCATATCTATGAATATGATATTGAAAATGAAACTTTTTCACACATTTTTGAAACCAATTATCCAAAAGGTTATTGGCTGGATTACCCTTCAAGCAATACAGACCCGAAGCATTGGCTGACAGATATTACTTTTACGGATGAAGGAAATATGTTGATTTCCCTGAATGACAGGACGGGAAACAGATATTGTTTCGGACCTGCAGGAAGATTGGATGTCCAGAATGGTGATATGCTAGTGGTATGGAATAATAATGGTGTCTGGACACTGGAACAGAATGGTGTGGCAGGCTCATTGACAGGTACAGGCGTGAACAATCTGCAGGGACCAGGAGGCGGTGAATTTTTTGGAATGGATGCCTGGCCAAAGGATCCTACACTTCACCCGGAGATCTTTATTGGCACAGCATTGAGACTGGAAGGAACCGGAAGCGTCGTTACACCCGTTTATGATCCGGATCAAAGAGCTTATTCGGGTGGTTTGTACAAATTAAAAACATCGAATGGTACCAGAGAAGAATTAATATCCATTTACACACACAAAACCTATCCTGAAATGGGGAAAGCAACAGGATTTGGTGAACTGGCTCTTATTTGCGAGCCATTGCCTGTTTCTGTCGGGAATTATGTATGGGTGGATCAAAATAAAAACGGTGTACAGGATCCCGGAGAACCAGGATTACCCAATGTTCTATTGAACTTGTATGATAGTGATTGTAACCTGAAAGCAAGCACATTGTCTGATTCCGAAGGCAAGTATATGTTCACGGGGCTGGTACCAGGTATTTCATATTATATAGTGATTCAGGATGCGGATTTTAATCCTGAATTTGGTAATCTGGAACGTGGAGGAGACCAGTATTTCTTGACATTGAGTAACAGGTCAGTTGGCGAGTTGTCAGATCTTCATGATTCAGATGCAACCATCGCCAAAAATATTTGCGGTAACTTCAATGGCTATCCTTTCATTCCTGTAGGGGTTGCCGGTTCAGGATTTAGTCAGATGAATTTCAATTTTGGTTTGACCAGCGGAACTATTTTTGATCTGTCCGTCTCAAAAGAATTGATTGATCAGGACATCGTAAGGATGGGTGATTTGGTTTCATTCAAAATGACTGTGACGAATCATGGAACGGAACAGGCAAAAGAAGTTGTTTTAACGGAATTCATCAATTCAGGTTATATTTTCAACAGTCAACTCAATGCCGGATGGAAATATTTTGAAAATCAGAACATTGCAAGATATAAATTCAATCAACAGTTGAACCCGGGAGAATCAGCCGAAGTATTGATCCATTTGACGATCAAGCCCGCAACGGATATCAAATCGCTGGTTAATATCGTTGAAATAAGTTCAGCATTGAATTCTAAAAGTCAGCCTGCACAGGATATCGATTGTATTTATGATGAAGATCCGACCAATGACGGAGCTGATTTTCCTGTAGCAGAAAACTTCCCCTGGGGCAATATTTCTAACATGAATATTGGAGTTAGGGAACCTGCCATTATGGAGGATGATTTGTCATGGGCATGGCCGAATACCATTGACCTGGCAATGAAGAAAACCCTCAAAAATATAGATGAAATTGTTTTGCCAGGTTCGGATGTGACTTTTCTGTTTTCTGTTTATAATCAAGGAAATACAGCAGTTGAAGGATATGAAATCATTGATTATTTACCTGAAGAGTTGATATTCAAAACTGAAAGAAATCCGGGTTGGACGATCGATACTGATGGTGATCTGATTTTTACCCAAACCGGAATGATTTATCCTTATACGATGCAAACCTTTGAATTGACCGTGCAGGTGGCTAAGACAACACAACCTGGTTCTATTATCAATTTTGCTGAAATCGCAAAGATGGTATATAATGGTAAAAATGAGTTCAGAGACTTTGACTCTGAACCAGATAAGAATCCGGATAATAACGTTGGAGGCGAACCGGAAGGATTGACTGATGATATGATCAACAGCAATGCAAGAGCAGCCATGCGGGATGATGACAGCCATGACCCGGCAATTATTCACATTCAGAATTTTGACCTTGCATTGGTGAAGCGAACTACCAAAAATATAGCAGAGGCAGGGGAACTCATTACTTTTGAAATTGAAGTTTTTAATCAAGGCATCATTCCGGCAAATGAGATAGTATTGGTCGATTACATTCCGGCCGGTTTGATTCTGGAAGATAACAGCTGGACAAAAGATCCATTGGACAACAATAAGGCGAATAAAACACTCAGTATCCAAAACGGGTTATTACCCCTGACAGGTCTTGCTGCCAATAAATCAGTGAAAGTTAATATAACTTTCAGAGTGTCTCAAAACCAGTCTGTCGGATATATTGATAATCTTGCCGAAATTAAGAGTACTAAGGATATTGCAGGCAATAATATGACGCCTTATGACTCAGACTCTACTCCAAATAATTATACACCAGGTGAAGATGATCTGGGAACTATCAGGATCTATATTGCATCATCATCGCAATCACAGGATTGTAATTGTCTGAACAATGCCAGTAATTTTGCAGATGGTCAATTCCAGACCCAACTTATGCTTACTGCACCCTCCGGTCAGGGATGGTTTATGGATAATGCGGTAGGTTTCTATGACATGGCCAGCGCAGCACCACCAGTTGCACCAATGGAATATGCATATGATGGTTCAGTATTGTTGACCGAAACTCCGATTGGAAGTGGTTTTAGTATATATAGTATTTCAGGAAAATTTATTGACAATCAGCCATTTAGTGTTGAAGTGGAGAATGCAGTCGGGGATCGAAGTTATTTTGAAAGAGCGGGTAGTGACGTATGTGAATATGAAGATATCGTGATTAAAGGACCAGCCGGAACCTGTGGAGGTGTTGCAGAACATTATTATATTGGCAACCCCAAACCAGGTGCAGTTTATACATGGAGCATCGTATCCGGAGGTTCTTTTGTCGGTTCGAATACCGGAACTTCTGTCAATATTTTATGGCAAAGTATTATAGGTGGTCCTCATATGATTCAGGTTCAAAACACAGGTGCAGGAACCTGTCAGGCTCCGGCTGTCTTAGCAGTAACAATTGGAGAAGCTGCGGGAGCAATGAGCAGCCAAAATCTTGTCAATGCTTCCTATGATCAGAATGGTCAGGTAGTTGTAACTGCCGGCATGTTACTCACTTCCGGTTTTAATCCAAATGCTGTTTACGAAATCATTCTTACATTGCCGGATGGAACAATCCTGCCGGACAACGTGATCGGATGTGAGTATGCAGGTTTGCCGATCAATGTTAAAGTAAAAGATTATTGCAGTAATAATTCTGCCAAAACCATTATTATTTGTCATGATTTTCTTATACCTGTCCTTGATTGTTCAGATCAATATGTTGATTGTCAGCAAACTGATGAATTGGTATTGCCTGTAGCATTGGATAATTGTGATGCCAGTCCTGAAATTGTTTTGGTGAATCAAACAACAGAATATGCGGATTGTACCAATACAGACTATTCTGAAATAATCTCCAGAATATTTGTGGCGGTCGATGCAGCAGGAAATCAATCTCTTCCTTGTACTCAACACGTTTATATCAACAGAGCTGATACCGCAGACCTTGAGTTTCCTGAGTCTTTATTGATCAGCAATAATAGTGCGCTGATCTGTGGAACTTATCCTACGTGTGGAGAATGTGATTGCTTGGTTTTTCCATTCCCGAGTCCCGAGGTAGCCGGTATCCCAACTTTAAATGGTGTACCAATATATCCGGCTGTTCTGGGTCATTGTCAGTTTGTCACCGGATTTCATGATGTAATTCTGGCGGATACGCCATGTTTTAAAAAGATGAGAAGATTCTGGACGGTACATGAAATCTGTGATCAGGTGAATGTGTTCAATGTCGTTAGTTATGAACAGGATATTGAAATTTATGATGTAATTCCTCCGATTCCTGTTGCACCGCAGAATTTTACAGTAAGCACAGATGGATTGGCTTGCGGAGCCAATGTAGAATTGCCTGGTTTGGTGTTCACGGATAACTGTTCTCAGAATGTCAGAGTGGACATAAGTTGGGCAGAAGGTTTCCTTTATAATAAAAATGGTGCAACCATTTGGTTGCCTGAAGGAAAAAATAAAATTTGGTATTATCTGTACGACGAATGCGGAAATACGTCACAGGTTGAGCTCGATGTGACTGTTATTGATCAATCAGCTCCTGTAGCCATATGTCAAAAAAACACAACAGTCACGCTTAATAATCATGGTTTGGCAGAGGTGCCCGCACATGTTTTTGATAGTGGAAGCTGGGATGAATGTAGTGTAGTAAATATGGAAATAAAGCGAATGGATGAAGATCCCTCATGCAGAACGTATCAAAACGACTTTTCCCCAACTGTAACATTTTGCTGTGAAGACGTAGGTAATATGATTCCTGTGGTTTTAAGGGTATATGATGAAGCTCAAAACTGGAATGAGTGTCTGGTAAATATTCAGGTGCAGGATGCAGTAGCTCCGTTGTTGTCAATTCCTGCAGATATAACCATTGATTGTGAGTTTCCCTATGATCTGAATGATATGAGTCATTTTGGTGAAGCAACATTCTATGATGTTTGTGGAGCCGATCTGAATGAGCGCTCGGTGGCATACGTGAACGATTGCGGTGTAGGTCATATAGACAGGATATTTACTGTGTCTGACGGAATGAACTCAGTTACAAAAATTCAAAAAATCACCATAGAAAATAATGATCCGTACGATTCTGATGATATAGACTGGCCAGAGGATTATGTCACTTACTCAGGGTGTCAGACAGGAGACCTCGATCCTGAAAATCTTCCGGCAAGATACGGCTTTCCTGTTTTGAACAATGATGGACCATGTTCACAATTAGGGATGATCTACAGTGATATTATTTTCCCAATTCACAATGCTGAAAATGCCTGCTATCAGATCGTAAGAACCTGGAAAGTGATGGATTGGTGTCAATTTGTTAATCACCAATATGTTACGTTCCAACACGATCAGATCATTCAGGTGATGAATACAGTTCCACCTGTGATCACTTCTCCACTTCCGGATTTGAAAGTTTGTTCTTATGATGAAAACTGTGAGCGTGGTTCTATCGAATTGAAAGCAACCGGAACTGATGACTGCACGGAAGGAAATAAACTGAGATGGTTTTATTCCATTGATTTGAATAATGACGGAACGGAAGATATATCCGGATCTGCAATGGGTTCCTCAATTGATCTGAGCGGCGAATATCCTTTGGGTCATCATGAAATTCATTGGACATTGGAGGATTTCTGTGGAAATCATGTTACTCAGGCTCAATTATTTACAATTGAAAATTGCACGCCGCCGGATGCATTATGCATTGATAAACTGGTTGTTGCTTTGCAGGCTGTAGATCATGATGGCGATGGCATTCCGGATAATGAAGAGGCTGTAGTGTATGCTTCACAATTCAATTGTTGCAGTTCACACCCTTGTGGATTAGATCTGACTTATAGTTTTTCAATTGATACAACAGACACCGAAATAAAAGTAGATTGCCAGGACATTTCTGCAGTTGGTATTGTGATCACACTTTATGTAACTGATAGCAATGGCAATTATAGTATTTGTACTTCTCAACTTGTGGTGGAAGACAATAACGATTATGATATTTGTGATGGTTATGAAAGGTGTGTGGATTACCCTGAAGCTAATGTTATTGTAGACGATTGCACAGAGGATCTTTCCCCTGAAGCGCTGTTGAGTATAGTCTCAGTCAATTTGGGTTGTCCTTGTCAGGATTATGATATTTCATTTGAAGATACGGACATTTCTGAACCTGGAAGTACCTGTAAAACGATCCGAAGAGATTGGACCATTCAGTTTTTCTGTGGTGACGAACCGATCATTAGAACTTTTGAACAAATTATAACAGTAATCAATGATTCCGCACCAGTATTAACCTGCGCTAATGACTTAACGGTCAATGGAGGAGCCAATTGCAATGCCATTGTCAATGTACCATTACCAACTTATGTTCAAAGTCCATGCAATTCTGGTTTAATTATCAGTCATAATTCTCCATTTGCCACCAATCCCGGTGCAAATGCGTCAGGAGTTTATCCTGTTGGTACGACAACCGTAACATTCTATATAACAGATGAATGTAATAACCAAAATTCCTGTGAAGTAGATATCACCGTTCAGGATGTGACTCCACCTGTTTGTGAAACCCAGGATATAACAGTGATTGTCGGAGGAAATGGAACCGTGAGTATTACCGGAACCCAGGTTAACGGCGGATCTACAGATAATTGTGGAATAGCCAGTTTCTCTGTCAACCCATCTGTATTCGATTGTGGCGACGTAGGTCAGAATACGGTTATTATGACAGTCACTGATATTCATGGCTTAACAAGTTCTTGCCCTGCAGTTGTGACAGTGGTGGATAACTCCGGACCTCTTTGCAGCACACAGGATATTGAGATTATTTTGGACGAAAATGGCAATTATGAACTTGATCCTCTTGAAATCTATACAGGTTCACCCTGTGGTGGAGCTGATGTAGAACTTGAATTGAGTCAAAGTCTGTTCAACTGTAATGATCTGGGAGAAAATACTGTATTTTTGACTGTAACTGATATGAATACGCAGGAAACACAAACCTGCAGCGCTGTAGTAACGGTAACCGACACTCTTGCTCCTGTTTGCGACTTTGTAGATTTCACGGTAACACTGGATCAAAACGGTTTTGGAAGCATTACTTTTGATAACATCGATAACGGATCATTTGATCCTTGCGGCAGTATTGAAACGGTGGTATTAGGCCAAACTACTTTTGGATGTGAAGATATCGGCGCCCAAACTGTTATCGTTACCATGACTGATAATAATGGTAATATTACTATTTGCGAAGCCGATATTCTTGTTGTCGATAATCTTGATCCTGAATGTCAGGTAAACGATATTACGATAGAGTTGGATGAAAACGGAACAGCTGTCATCACCGGTATTGATCTTGGTTTGTTGACTGAGGATAACTGTGATGTGTTGAATTATAGTTTTATTCCAAATGTTTTTGACTGCTCTGACATTGGAGATAATGTGGTGATTGTCACTGTGAATGATGTCAATGGAAATTCAGGAACCTGTGAAGCAACAGTGACGGTCGAATACAACGAAACTGCACCCCTATGCGAGGCAAATGACCTGGAAGTGATTTTGAATGGAAGCAATCCATATACTTTGAATCCATTCCTGATTTATACAGGAACTTCCTGCGGTAATGGTGAAGTAGATATCGACCTGAGTCAGTCAGTGTTTAATTGTTCAGATCTTGGTGCAAACACAATTACACTGACAGTGACAGATTTAAATACCGGAGCAACAGACATTTGTACGGCAACCATTACAATTACCGATACACTTGCTCCAGTCTGTAATTTGATAGATTATTCTCTTGTCTTGAATGCCAATGGACAGGCTGTTTTGACACTCCAGAATATTGATAACGGAACTTTTGATCCTTGTGGTGAGATCGTGGATGTTGATTTAAGCAAAACAGCATTCACCTGCGCAGATGAAGGGGAAAATACCGTAACTGTCACTTATACTGATAACAGTGGCAATCAAACCATATGTGAAACCATTATCACGGTAATAGATAATACATTGCCTGAATGTCAGGTGAATGACCTAACGCTGGAATTGGATGAGGATGGAACAGTTTCTATTACACAGAATGATCTTGGATTCATCGGTCAGGATAATTGCGGAATATCTACTGTCATGGTGGTACCTGACGAATTCAGCTGTGCTGACGTGGGTGAAAATATCGTAACTATAACAGTGACAGACATCAATGGCAATATTGGAGTCTGCACTGCAATCGTTACCATTGATTCTGATCAGGGACCTTTATGTGAAGCCGTCGACCTGGAAATAATACTTGATGGATCAAATCCGTATACATTAGATCCACTGTTAATATATACAGGTTCGCCTTGTGGTGGAGGGGATGTAGACATTGATCTGAGTCAGTCAATATTCTCTTGTGAAGATATTGGTGAAAATGAGATAACTTTAACTGTTACGGATCAACAAGGAAATACTGATGTTTGTAATTCGATCATTACTGTGCAGGATACCATTTATCCAACATGCAATTTAATTGATTTTATTGCTTACCTCGATGCAACCGGAAATGTGAGTATTGATTTTCAGGATATTGATAATGGTTCAATGGATGAATGTGGTGAAATTGTTTCCACAATGCTAAGTCAGCATGAATTTAATTGTGGAGATATTGGGTCAAATGAAATCAATGTCACACTATTTGACAATAGTGGTAATATGTCAGTATGTGATGTAACAATAACTGTGTTGGATACAATTTCTCCGGTTTGTGTTGCCAACCCATTGGTTATTCCATTGGATGCAACAGGAATGGCAGTTGTAATTGGCAGCCAGTTTGGTGCAGGCAGTTTTGATGTTTGTTCACAGGTTAGTTTTGAAGTAACGCCCGACACTTTCTATTGCAATGATCTCGGTTTTTATGAAGTGCTTTTGACCGTAACTGATTTAAGCGGAAACTCAAGTTCTTGCTCAGCATTGGTTGAGATTATTGATATAACAGGTCCTGCATTGGAATGTCCTGATGATATGTCAATACCTTGTACGGATTGGCCAATTACGGATTTTTCAGTATTCGGTGAACCATTTGTTTTTGATGAGTGCTCTGAAGGAGGTCCTGTTACAGAAACGATTCTTCAGAATGTCAATCCTTGTGGTGTTGGAATCATTACACGCAATTTTTCAGCAAGTGATTTCGAAGGAAACACCAGCACTTGTTCTCAAATCATTGAGATATATCTGACTGAGCCTGTATTTACCGAAGAAAATATCATCTGGGGTCCGGCCACCATGAATGTTGACGCTTGTTCAAATCTAGATCCCTCTGTAATTGGAGGTGCGCCTACATACAATCCGGTGGATGTCCAATGTTTTATGCAGGATGATTTCTTTAGCGATTTCCCGGTTAATCCAAATGACCCTTGTGACAGGTCAGTGATCAGAACATGGACAGTCATAGATTCATGTCAATACAATCCATCTACAGGTGCAGGAATTTTTACATTTGTTCAGACCATTAATTCTGTTGATGAAGTACCTCCTGTAATTGTTGCGCCGAATGATGCGACATATTGTGAAGGTGAGCAGTATCTGGATTTGTATGGGGTTGCAACTGATTGTAATTCAGAAGAAAATGTCGTTGTTACTAATGATTCTCCTTTTGCAGATGATAACAATAGTGCGGATGCTTCTGGTATTTATCCGAATGGTAATCATGTGATCACCATTACGGCAACAGATGGTTGCGGAAATGTGTCAACCTATACTTACAATATTACGGTCTACCCATACTGGGGCGAATGCAGGAAAATATTCAGAGATATTGAAGATGATGGTTCATATACTTTGTATCTCGATGAGATTTACTTCCCGAATCCTTTCTGTTATGATGAAAATGTATATACGTTCTCTTTCTCAAATACGATTCCAGGTAAAGATACCTTGCAGTTTCATTGTTCTACATTGAATGGAGAACCCAGCGTTGATTTAATCATTCCTATTTATTTATATCAGAATGGAGTGTTGGTTGAACAATACTGTACCGGTATTCTGACATTGGCGGATGAATTCGGATATTGCGATGAGGATGGATTTGTCCTGATTGGCGGAGGTGTCCAGACATTTAATGGAATAGCTGTTCAAAATGTCGAATTGTCAATGAACGGAGAAAAAGGTTTCAAGACGAATACATCTGTAAAAGGTGAATATCAGTTTCCAATCATTGAAGGTAATTCGATACACAGAATAACTCCAAAACGACTGGACAATGTTCACAATGGTGTGAGTACCTTGGATCTGGTTTATATTCAAAGGCATCTGCTTAATATTCAGCCTTTTGATAACCCATACAAATATATTGCTGCTGATGTGAATAAAAACAATTCGATCACAGCTGCCGATATTTTTGAATTGCGAAAGTTAATTCTTGGAGAAATTGAAACGTTCAAAAGTAATACCAGCTGGAGGTTTGTACCAAAAGAATTGATTTTTGAAAATAATTTCAATCCATTGACAACGGCAATTCCTGATTACCTGGAGAAATATTATTATAAAGGTAGGACGAAAGTTGATTTTATAGGTATTAAAATAGGGGATGTATCAGGTGATGCCAAGGCCAATGACGATATTTTGCTGGAAAGAAGGAATTTGGTTAAACAACCTCTGTATATTCAGGAAGAACTTTATAATTCAGGTGATCTGATTATGATACCCCTTCAAACTGAAAATGCAATGCACTTGTCAGGTATCCAGATGACTATTAAATTTGATCCTCAACAATTAGAATTTGCTGGTATTCAGGGTGGTGTTTTGGCGCCTGGAAAGGAGCATTTCAGCCAGAAATTGGTGAGTGAAGGGCTGGTAAGTTTTAGTTGGCATACTGCTAATCCATTGACTATCAATGAAAATGAATCATTGTTTAATCTTGTATTCACTTCGAAAAATGAAGGTAATATGGCTGACGCATTTAAAATATCTGATGATATTCTGATTTCGGAATGGTATGATCAGGATCTCACAACAGTGGGTTTGACCCTCAGAAGTCAGACTGAACCTACATTCGAATTATTCCAGAACAAACCGAATCCATGGAGCAATTCAACGATGATCAGCTATGCAATTCCTGAATCAGGTCAGGTTCATTTGGTCATCAGAAATGTATATGGTCAGGTCATCTGGAGTAAAATGATGGAAGCTGCTAAAGGACTCAATTCAGTTGTTTTGGATGAAACCGATGTCAGGAGTGAAGGCGTAATGTTCATTGAACTGATCTTCAATGACAGAAAACTCACAAATAAAATGATCAGATTGAATTAATACAAACATTAGAATCTATATCCGGGCTGTCCATTTTGGGCAGCCTTTTTTATGTATATCATGAAATGAAAATCACAGGTTAAAAACGCAAAATATGGATTTGCTACCTGAATTATCGTGATATTATACACAATTCACACCAAAATATCATGATTTGCAATGCTCATTCATGCACTCTTTATGACCCTGTTGGTTTCAAATTTTTCAAAATTTGTTAAAACTCATCTACTTTAATTAAAATTCTGTGAATTCATGTCGATTTTTTAACCCAAAAAAAAGTTTACCTTTGCCGCAAAATTCAAAAATGGTTCAGATCGGACAGTTGGTTTTGGATGGTTTTCCCCTGCTGCTGGCGCCCATGGAAGATGTGAGCGATCCTCCATTTCGTTCATTGTGCAAGGAACAACAGTGCGATTTGATGTACACAGAATTTGTTTCAGTTGAAGGTTTGATCAGAGATGCGGATAAAAGCCTCAAAAAAATTGAACTTTATGAGGATGAAAGACCGATGGGAATACAAATATTTGGTGCAGAAATTGAGTCAATGATCAAGGCTGTTCACATGATTGAAGAAGTCACGCCGGATCTTTTGGATATAAATTTTGGATGTCCTGTAAAAAAAGTCGTCAATAAAGGTTGTGGTGCTGCATTATTGCAGGATATTCCAAAAATGGTTGAAATGACAAAAAGGGTAGTGCAAGCCACTCAGATTCCTGTGACCGTTAAAACACGTTTAGGCTGGAACGAACAATCGAAAAATGTTGTGGAAGTTGCTGAAAGGTTGCAGGATATTGGTATCCAGGCGATATCCATACATGGCAGAACAAGAAGTCAGTTGTATCAGGGAAATGCTGACTGGACCCTTATTGGTGAAGTTAAAAACAATCCCAGAATGCACATTCCTGTATTCGGCAATGGAGACATAGATTCCCCGCAAAAGGCATTGGAATATAAAAACAGGTTTGGGGTTGACGGGATCATGATCGGTAGAGCTGCGATTGGAAATCCTTGGATTTTCAGAGAGATTAAACATTTTATTTCAACCGGAGAAGTATTTCCGGAACCTGGTATTGAAGAAAGAGTCCGGGTGATCAGAAAACATCTGGATGCTGGTATTCAATGGAAAGGATTGAGAACCGGAATCATGGAAATGAGGAAACATTATGCCCGATATCTCAGGGGGTATGAAGGAATTAAGCCCTACAGAATGGCTTTATCAACCGAAATTGATTTAGAAAAGATTTATTTGGTTTTAAGCGAAATAACCGAAAATTATAAATGAACCTGAATATAGACATTCCACTTCTGGAAGAAGAACTGAAACTTTTTCAGCTTCTTTCCGATACTGCCCGGATAGCAGGTATGGACGCTTTTGTGGTCGGTGGTTTTGTCAGAGATAAACTACTCAATCGCGATTGTCACGATATTGATATCGTTTGCCTTGGAGATGGCATTCATTTTGCCGAAATTTTCGCAAAAATTGCGGGTTTGAAGGGTAAAGTCCATTTTTTTAGAAATTTCGGCACGGCTATGGTCAATTTTCATGAATGGGAAATAGAATTTGTCGGTGCGAGAAAAGAATCTTATCATTTGAACAGCAGAAAACCGGACGTTGAGCCCGGGACGCTTTCTGATGATCAAAAACGGAGAGACTTTACAATCAACGCAATGGCGATCAGTCTGAATAATGAAAACTTCGGACATTTTATAGATCCGTTTGGAGGACTTGAACACCTGGAGAAAAAAATACTCATTACGCCTTTGGATCCACAAATAACTTTTTCCGATGATCCTTTGAGAATGATGAGGGCGATACGATTTGCATGTCAATTATCTTTTGAAATAGAACCAGGCGTTTTTGGAGCGATTTCAAAACAAGCTGAAAGGATCCGGATTGTTTCAATGGAACGGATCACGATAGAAATGCAGAAAATAATGTCTACAGACAAACCTTCAGTTGGGTTTAAACTTTTGTATAATTCAGGGTTGCTTCATTATATTTTTCCGGAAATGGTTCGGCTTGATTCAAAGGATGAAATAAACGGTATTTCACATAAAAACAATTTTTATCATACACTTCAGGTGCTGGACAATCTTGCAAGAGTTTCAGATAATATCTGGCTCAGATGGGCTGCCTTGTTGCATGATATTGCCAAACCAATTACAAGGAAGTTTGATCCGGTTGAAGGCTGGACCTTTCACGGTCATGAAGTTATCGGGGCAAAAATGGTTTATCAGATTTTCAAACAATTCAAATTGCCGCTTGATCATAAAATGAAATATGTTCAAAAACTGGTCAGACTTCACCAAAGACCCATGTCCTTAACCAATGAAGAAGTAACTGACTCAGCGATTCGGCGACTTTTGTTCGAAGCAGGAGATGATGTAGATGACTTGATGACATTGTGCAGGGCAGATATAACTTCAGGTAACGAAAAAAAAGTAAAGGATTATCTGGCAAATTACGATTTGGTAATTCAAAAATTGCTCGAAATTGAAGAAAAAGACCGGTTGAGAAACTGGCAACCTCCTGTAGATGGAGAAATGATCATGAAAACATTTGATATTAAACCTTCAAAAGAAGTTGGAATGATCAAAACAGCTATCCGGGAAGCTATTTTGGAAGGCCTGATAAGTAATAGTTTTGAAGATGCTTATAAATTTATGATTGATTTTGCTGCTCAATTGGGCCTTAAAATAAAAGATGAGGATGCTCCGAAAAGTCCAATTTGTTGATTTCCATTCGTTTTTTGCCCCGACCTGCTGACGTCAAAGACCAGGACATGACTAAAGGAAAATGATTGAAAATCAACAAATTAAAAACACCCTTTTAGGTATATGCTGCTGAAAGCATCAGTGCATGTACTGACTGAAAATGTCAGTGGGGATTTAGGGGGCAAAGACTTTTCGGAGTGGACTCAAAGATGAATAATCAAAGAATTTTCATTTGTTATACTCATGCAATTACATGTAACTTAAATTTTTGTAGCCCTTAATATTTCTCTTTTCCCTGGCGGCCCTGGAAGTTTTTCAACTGAGAAACCAAGACTTTTGAGGGCTCTTTTAAAAGATCCTTTGACGCTGTAGGTCAACAGAATACTATTTGAATGCGTCATTTTTGCTAAATGATCCAGAAATGGTCGTTCCCATAAAGTAGGTTGATCATCTGGTCCGAAAGCATCAAAAAAAATGACATCAAATTGTTGATCAACTAAAAAGTCTTCAAATTTTTGTTTATGCAAATTCAATTTAAAACTTTCACAAATTTGGTCATTGATTTTGTTTTCATGGAATTGAAGGATCAAAGAATCTTGTATGCCAAGAAGTTGGGCATAATTCAATTTCCGGATGGTGTTAAAATCCAGTGGATAGGCTTCAATGCTATCAAAAATCAGACTTATTTTATGATCAATACCATACAAATAGCTTAATATTGCATTCAGTCCGGTGCCAAAACCATATTCGAGGACACTGATTGTATGACAGCCTGTTTTCTTTACAAAATAGTCAATTCCGTTTTCAATGAAAATATGCCTGCTTTCCTGAATGGCACCGTTGAGGGAATGAAAACTGCAATTGAACATGTTGGAATGGACCGTATGCGATCCGTCAGCCGTAACTATTATTTCGTTCTCGTGAACTTTTTCATTGTTCATTTTGCAAATTTAGTAAATAATCAGATTTGCTGCTTTAAGATTATAGGATTTTAGTGTAATTTTAGACCGCAAAACTGTAAGCAATAATTTGAGCTATTTTTTTTATTATTCAGTTTGGATGATTTCATGCCATGATAATTTTGGTAGCGAATTTTGGAATTCAACCGAATTTATTTTGTATTAATGTTCATTTATTACCTTCAATTGTTAGTGCGAGGTTCAATGATTTTTGTCTGACCAGTATCGGGAAGTCATAATCCTTTTAATCTCTATTTATTATTATTTTTTGTTGACATTCAGATATTTATAGTTTATTTACGCGAAAAAAATATTTTTTTAATAAAGAATTGCATACTTTCGCAATGATTAAAGAAAGTTGGTCCAATGGCTACGAGGAGAAACATTTATTCGAAAAGAAACAGGCGAAAGATCAAACCTGTGATTTACTTTATCGTTCTTACAGTAATGTTGTTCATGATTTTGCTTTTTTCCTCCCTTCTGGACAAGTCGCCGGCTAGGATGTTGACTGATCTTTGGAATCAGGTGGTTTTTGGGAAAAGCTCCGATTGGAAGACAATGGGGGCTATAAAACAAGAGTTGGCAGAAAAAGATTCGTTAATTCTTGATTTACAAACACAATTGGGGTTGATAGAACAGGTGCAGGGAAGCAATAAAGGTGTTGTGCAAATCAATTCTGATTTTTTGAATATGAGAGACGAACCAAAGTTGGGTGGAAAAGTCGTCGAAAAAATTCCGGTCGGAACTTTGGTTGACATATTGTATTATCATGGGGATACTGACAGATTAGATGAAGAATTTGGCCGGTGGTGTAAAATAACCTATAACGGGAAGGAAGGCTGGGTATGGGGAAATTATATTTCAATTGTTGAATGATAATGGATTTTTACCCGGTGGTCACCTTTTATTTTATTGTTTATCAGCAACAAAACTGCCAAAATTGGCATCTTATTTGTGAAAACAATCCATAGGTGTACGATTTGTTGGCACTTTAGGTTATATTTGCACTTATTAGCGGTAATCTGATATATAAAAATTAACACATGAGAAATGCTATTATTTTTTGCCTGTTTGCTGTTTTGACATTGGCTGATTTGGCTCAGGCTCAATCATTTCAGATGATTGATGTCCCCGGAGGTACGTTAAAGCTTGGGGCAACGCCTGAACAAGGGAGTGATGCCTATGGCAGAGAATTTCCTGGTTTTATTGCAACCATTTCGGATTTCAAAATTGGTAAATATGAAGTTACCCAACAAGAATGGATAAACATTATGAATGATAATCCATCTTTGATGAATAAATGGGGAACATCCAATCCGGTTGATTATATCAATTGGATGAGCGCTATAATTTTTTGCAATGCTGCAACCATTTCGACCAGTACATTGGGTGTTACACAATGTGTGTATTATAAGGATGCTGCAATGACCTTGCCTTTTACTTTAGCCGATTATGACGGCAATGGATATGCTCCAAAAGCTACTGTTTACATCAATTTGAATAAAAAAGGCTACAGGTTGCCTACAGAAGCTGAATGGGAATATGCTTCAAGGGGTGGTGCAACAGGGCAGGCTACAAAATATTCAGGTGGTAATGCCCTGGATGAAGTGGGTTTTTATGCTTCCAACTCCGAACATCGATCCTTTCCGGTTGGTTTGAAATCTCCCAATGAATTAGGTATCTATGATATGAGTGGTAATGTATTTGAAATGACCAATGACTGGTATGGAGCTTACAATGATATGCCTGTAACTGATCCGGTTGGTGCTACAGAAGGCACCCATAGAAGTGTTAGGGGTGGTGCTTATGATTTCGCTCAAAGAATGTGCAGAGTTTCTTCCAGATACCTTATATTGCCTGATGATCGTGACAGTGATGTGGGTTTCCGTGTTGCCCAGACTAAATAAAGTTAAAACATTGCTTTTATTTATCTGGTAGTATGCTATTGATTGAATTTATTCAACTTTGAATCCGCTCCACAAAGACCAATTTGTGGGTTTTAAATCGTTTTTTGCCCCAGTCTACTGACGTCATAGATCAGCACAAGACTAAAGGAAAACAATTGAAAACCAATAAATTAATAGATCCCATTCAAGCCTGTACTGACTGAAAACTTCAGTGNNGCAAAGACTTTTCGGAGCAGACTCGACTTTCGCTATTTATTTTAGAAAATAAAGTCGGGTGAAAGCCTTAGTGATGATTTTACCATTTTTTGTAACCCTTCAAATCAAATATTTCATTTACAAAGAGTGTAAAGACAAGCTTCAATGATTGCGAATTGACGGAGCTTGAAAACCACGAAATACTATTAATTCCTCAACGATCTCAGCAACCAGGCCTGAATAGTGTTTCAGACTTTTTTTTGTTTGATGATGCATTGGAATCTGTTACTAAGTAGTATTTCGTTACATCCAACGATTTTTTTTCCAAACCATCAGTCAACCTCTCTTCGAATTCTCAGATTGAAACTTTCGGATTTAAATATATACATAATTTAAAATGAACATTTGATCCTAAATTATTTTATCGATGTTGTGAATAATACTTGGATCATTAGCATAAAACCGTGTTATGAAAACGGCACCCCGTCTATCCACAATGACTGATGTTGGTCCTTAAGTAAAAATTGGCTAAAAGCCCAAAAATTCACAAAAACATAGATTTAAGCACTTTTTCTTATGGTCGGGTCAGGTTATAC
>DDTL01000146.1 GCA_002344345.1 Saprospiraceae bacterium UBA2365 | reverse complement strand
AATCTTATTTTCAAGTTGGGTTAATAGAAATCTCTCATTTAAAAAAATTATTTGTAGCTTTTTTCCTTCATCCTCTCGAATGATCAGATGAAACATAACCTGAAGATCTGGTATTTGCAAAAAAGGTTATTTTTTGATTAGTTGCATAACGACCAAAGACCTTCCCGTGGTATTTGGAAAAAGAACTTTCTGAATTATCTTCAGTCCACCAGAGGGTCAAACATCCTTTCAATCAGAAAGTCTGTGACTGGGTAAAGATGGTTTTCTATTGTCTGGTTATTCTGTTTGCAATTGTCTACCAAAATTTCTGTAAATACAATAATTACCTGTCGCTTGTTATCTGGCCCTCAAAAAACGTCGGCTGTTCTCCTAAAGTTAATTACATTTTTTCATCTTAAAGAAGTTGGTTCCCGCCACAAAAAAAATCTTCAATCAAAGTCTGGATTCTTCGCCAGTAAGTTTCCTACAGTTACTATTTGTTGAAAAGCTTTCGGCTGTTCAGCATTCCAAATTGCATCAAATTCATGTGGAATATCGTCCTTAATACAAATTGACCGGAGATAAGAATTTGTCAAAAGTTCAATATATTCTAGTTTACTGTGCAAATCTGATTCTCCCTTGAACAAATTGAATATTTAACTTTGAGATGTCTCCTGCAGTGTCTGAGCTTAACCTGATTCTGATTCATAGTTTAAAGCATGAACTATGTCCTGATATGGTAAATTCCCATCTCCTTCTATGAAAATCAATTCCTGCATCATAAGATTGTTCCTGAAATTGATCTTCTGTAACTTTCATTTAATTATACTGAATATTTCAGAATTAGTGTCTGATGCTTCTCATACAATCACATTAGCTTAAACTTTTCTAACATGACTAATTTGTGTAATCATTGAATCCAGTAGATATGCGAAAGCATAGGAGGAAATAAAGGGAACTTCGTGGAACAACTCTTTTTAACCCACCCCGAAAAGCCAGGAACGGACAAAAAGACAATTTGTTTTAATTTTTAAACCACAAAAAATCATGTGCTGACAAAGTAATGTATTTCGTTTGTTCCCACTCAAAGCCCATTATTATGAAAAAATTAATTCACTCGTCAAATTTTCACAAATCAAGGATTCAATTTCTCACAAGTTTTGTTTATAAAATACAAATCCAAATCTTTCGGCCTAAAAAATCCAATTGAAATAAGTTCCACAAATGCCCTGTCAGCTTTGTTGATCACTGATTCCAACACCAGTAAAAATACACAATTCTCTACATTTACCTGTAAATACATTTTATCCATCACATAAAAAACAACCATTATATCACATCATTATGTGATGACTATTATTTGCCTCCAAAAGATAATTGCAGGATTTTTGACTTATTGATTTGAAATATAACACAATTATTATTGGTAAAAAGTATGATAAAAAAATCAATATAAATCATGTAAGCATTGATATTTTTCACAAAAAAGACAATATGAAACATAAGAATTTACAGAAACTCAGTATGCAAATATTATCATTCAGCATGATCCTTATAATGGCCGGAACCATTACAGGACAATGTTTGTCGTCACAAATGCAATCGACAGCCTATTTTACCGGAGAGTGCGGAAGCCATATCTTTCAAAGCTCCACAGGAAGCACCAACAGCAGTTTCGGTTCGTGTGGCAACCTATATTTTACACCGCCCATCACTGAAGGAGATTTAAGCACTGGAGTTGACAAGGAAATTACCGGAGATGTAATTATCAGACCAAATCCTGCAAGTGAGCGACTCGAAATTGTTTTTGACAGTAGACTAACTCTGACAGGAATCTCCATCTTCAATACTACGGGACAAATTGTACTCTGTACGGAAAGTTCCCATGTCCAGAATTTTATCGATCTGCAATCCATTTTACCCGGAATATATTTCATCCGGATCAGCCTTAATGGTTTGAAGCCGGTAGTCAGAAAATTTGTCAAAATTTAATCAGAAAATATAATAATCAGACATATGAAAGCTTTAATCTTTTCGTTTTTCCTTTTCATACTTTCTTTCAATCTGTTTGCTCAGTCAGGATTTACCTATCAGTCGGTAGTGAGAAATTCATCCGGAACACCACAGGCAGATATAGATGTTTTCCTTCGTTTTACAATACGAGACATGTCTCCGACCGGAACTTCTCTTTACAGCGAAACACAAACCATCAGGACTGATCAGTTTGGTTGGCTGAGTGCCACAGTAGGAAATGGAACAGCCATCAGCGGCAATATCAGTTCGATCAATTGGAACAACGGAGCAAAATTTCTGACAGTAGACTGTGCAGAAAATCCTGAGGGTAATTATCAGGAAATTGGAAGCTCACAAATAAATAATTCAATTTTCACCGGACCACAAGGACCACATGGGCCACAGGGACCGCAAGGCATTGCAGGACCCCAGGGTGAACAGGGATTGACAGGCCCATCAGGACCGCAGGGTCCTCAGGGACCTGAAGGACCTCAGGGCGCTACAGGTCAAACAGGTGCACAAGGTTCAACAGGTGCACAGGGACCGGAAGGACCTCAAGGACCTGCAGGACCACAGGGAGTTCAGGGACCTGAAGGTTTGCCCGGAGCACAGGGTCCTGCAGGACCACAGGGAAATGATGGCGCACAGGGACCACAGGGATTGCCCGGAGCACAGGGTCCTGAAGGACCGGCTGGTCCTGCAGGGCCACAAGGACCGCAAGGACCACAAGGGCCTCAGGGACCACAAGGGCCGACAGGACCAGCCGGAACATACACTGCAGGTACCGGGATCAACATCTCAGGAAATACCCTTAGCGCATTAAATACAGATGCTTTGTGGAATGCGAATCAACTCCAGGGAAGAATGGTTTCATCCGGCGCCCCTGTTCAGGGTTATGTGTTGAAATGGTTTCCCGGCAACAACCAGCTATGGGAAGCTGCTCCTGACAATGCAGGACAGTGGTCCAATGTTTCAGGAGGAATTGAATACCAGGGTGTTCGCGTGTTGGATAATGAAATCAGGTTTGGTTCCTCCGGTGGATCGATTGAGGGTAGCACATCTTCACTTCTACTGGGTATGAACGGAAACCCTGCTCTTGGTTATTACCCTTCAACAACTGAATTCGGACCTGTTAATAACAATACCATCAGACTCGGATCCAGCTCGTTCCGCTGGAGTGAGATCTGGAGTGTCAACGGCTTGAACCAAACATCGGACAGGCGCCTGAAGAAAGAAATAAATCCTTTGGAAAACGGTTTGACAAAAATACTCCAAATGAACCCTGTTTCCTATAAATGGAAAAAAGATGACGGAAAAACGCATCTCGGTTTCCTGGCCCAGGAAATGGAACAGGTACTTCCCGAAATCGTTACGACACCTTCTACTTTCAGGTCTGATGATCATTCCGGCCGGATAAAACCTGATGAGGCTGACCTGTACGCAGTCAATTACTCAGAGATCATACCAGTATTGGTGAAAGCGATCCAGGAGCAACAGGAACTCATCAAGGCGCTGGAAGCAAAGGTAGTCGCTTTGGAGAAAAAGTAATTGGAAAAACCTTGAACTGACCATTAAAAAGATCCTGATGAATAAAACAGTTTTAGTATTAGTAATTTTACTGATCAATATTCAAATGCTTATTTGTCAGGATCTTTCTCAATTGAAGCAAGAAAAATGGAGCAGTTTTTCAGGTTTTCTCGGAGGGAGCACTACCTATTCGACTTTAAATACACGGACACCTTTAGGTTATTATATCAATCTGGGACTGAACTGGAAAATCAAAGGATTTAATCTACCACTAAATCTTAGTTACGGAGTAAACGGGTTCGGAGCAAATACAATTAACCTGCGTCGGCTTGGTTTTAGTCCCGGTTATAAGAATTTAACATTGCATGCAGGGTACAGATCATACCAGTTGAACAATTACCTTCTGACCGGAAAAACAATCATCGGTGGCGGGATAGAATGGAACCCAAAACGATTTGGAATACTGGCATTTTATGGAAAATTCAATGATCTGTATAGCGCAGGCAATGATTACTTTTTACTCGATGAAAGTATCCGGGCATATGACAGGTGGATCATAGGTGGAAAGCTCAGATTTGGAACCGAGAACAATCATTTCGCTTTGGGTGGCATGAAAATCTACGAAGACCCCGAATCAGGTTCATTTGACAGTTTAAAAATACTGGGGATTTCACCTAAACAAAATTTTGGATTGAACGCAGACTTAAAACTCAACCTATTCAAAAAAATACAGTTTTTTGCTTCTGTTGTGGGCAGCATAGTGACCAACAATACTGAGGGTCTGGAAATCGTAGCCAGTCCTGAGGATCAAAAAATCATTGACCAGGTAAAACCATTGCTCATAGTCAACCAAACCAGTCGCCTCGGTCTGGCTTATCAGGGTTCTTTGTCATTTCCCATAGCCCGGATGCAATTGGGCCTGAAGTATGAAGCTGTTGACCAGCATTTCAATTCACTGGGTGTTTCATTCAATCAAGGCAATTATGAAAATATAACAGTGAATCTCTTCGGCCCTATAGGAAAACGGATCAACTTAGGCATCTCAGCCGGACAACAAAGGGTTCATAAAGAAGGATTTACCGGATTGCCCCAGCGGAGGTTGATCGTCAACGCCAATGCAAACTTTTTGATCACAAACAATTTCAGCTTAAACGGAGGATACAACAATAATCAACAAAACTCTGCACCCATTGTGGAAGAGGTGCAGGATTCCATACGTTTAAAAATCAATAACAGCGGGTGGACTGGTTCTTCAGTCTATACCTTTGGCAAAAAGGATAAAATGCACAGGATCATGCTGAATGCATCTTCCTTCCAGTTTGAATTAGTCAGTCAGGATACACTTCAGTCATCCAATTTGAGTAATAATTATGTTTTAAGTTATCAGTATATTCCAAAAAACAACTGGCATTTTGGAGGAGGAGTCAATTATCAGACGACCAATATCAATTTTGAACTTCCAACGCAAAGAATGGGTGTATCCACAAATATTTCAAGAAGTGTGAAAGGTGGCCTGAATATCAAATTTGACGCTGGGTTCAGATTAAACAATACACAAGGCAACAGTGATGGCTTTATCATTAATGCCGGCACTAACTTTAATTATCCAATCATGAAAAAACATAAGCTGACTTTCAGCTTCCAATACTTTGACAGAAAAACAAGCATATTGAAAGCAAAAAGAGGCTTCCAAGTTCGGGCAGCATACAACTATACTTTTTAAAATGTAAAAAACAGCATTTGTTTGCCAAAAAAATTTTGGTCAGCCATTCAAAAGCATTTTTTATTGACATGGTCATTAACCTGATATAATTCCATTCAAATGAAATTCAATTACATAAAAACTTTCATTATTTCAGTCATTATTCTAATTTCCGGCAAATCATTCAGTCAGCAACAACTGGAGATCGATCTCAATCAGGCCGGTGTGATCAGTGCAGATATTGAAACTTTGCTGGATAATGTATTGATCCAGGTCAGGAATCTCACACCTGATCCTGTTGCTACACATTTTGTCGCTTCAATCATCGGAACTGACAGTGAAGGAACCAGGATCAGGATTGATAATTTTTTCAGTGAATTCCATGAGGTGATCATTGAACCGGGAGGCGAGAACTTCACGATCAGGAGATTAGTCGAGGAATACCAGGGTACTACACTGGAAGACTACAATTTCGTTCCGGAAGACCGTCGTGACCAGATAATACAATCCAGAAGACTTCCTGAGGGCCAATACCAAATCTGTTTAGAAGCCAGATCCTATCCTTTTGGAGAGTTGATCAGTGAACCAATGGTACAAAGCTGTTTTCTTTTTGAAATTCAATATCTTGATCCTCCTATAATCACATCTCCTGATCACAATGCATTGGTGACGGGCAACCCACTGGATGAAGTGATCGTGTACTGGAACATGGCACAGGCAAGGGCCGGAACCACTTTTTTATTGGAAATGGTCAGATTTGATTCCAGGGCTCAGGCTGAAATTTTTGAAAGTCAAGGCAGACCAGATGATATTTTTGATGCCCTGCCTCGTCTACTGGAACAGGATGAAATCAATTCGTATTCCTACAGCACTTTACAAAATGACTCACCATTGGATTTGGAACCCAGAGACATCATCGGGGTACGTGTAACTGCAATCAACCCGAATTTATTTATCCGTCAGGAAGGAAGGTCGCGCATAGTCATATTCCATTATGGTGTGGATGAAAGCATGGCTTGCAGGTTGCCTAATGTTACCGGTGAGATCGTATTTCCTTTGCCTGGAGACACTATACCATATTCGCGGATATATAGCGTGGCAAAAATATTACCGGATTGTGACAATTATACAGAGATTGATTTAAGGTTCAATTTTTCATCAGACCGGGGCAGCAATCTAATGAATATTTCGCAGGGATATGATTATACTGTGTCCGGGAGTCCCCGTCAATTCCTGACGGATTTTATCAATAACAGCGGTTCCACGTATAGATCCAGAATGGATTACTATTACCCGGACGGATCTGACAGACATCTCGATTTTTTGCTGTATGATAATGGGCCAACCATGTTTCAGGTTGAAAGAGGCGATGAATTCGCGATCATCGGACGGGCTGATGTAAGTTTTAACAGTGATCTTGCCGGCACCTTGCTGACCCGCTCAGTCTCTTTTAATGAATTTGCCGGGAACATGGGAATTTGCGGTATGCCAAAACCAAGGCTCTCCTATCCTGAAGAAGGCTTGGACATTGCTCCTGGAGTGGTTGGATTTGGTTTTGACACAGGAATGCAGCCTGTAAAACTGGTTCCTCCCTATAAAATGTATACTGTTCAGCCAGGGCAGCCACCCACTGTTCTGCAACTGAGGATCATAGAAAAATGTGTGTTGCAGATCGCTAAGAACAGGGAATTCACCCCTGAAAGCATCATTTATTCTCAGGTAAAAAAGATTCAGGCCAACATCATGAATTCTGAGGATAATTTCAATGAAGATAATCCTGAAATAGAGGCATTTTCTCCGGTTTATGACACTGCGCCGGAAATGTCAATCGATGAATCTGCATTCGTTGAAAAAGTTTACAGGGACTTTTCAACCACAGCATCCATCGGTGAAAACGGCGAATATTTTTGGAGAGTGGTGTGGCTCAAAGACCCGACTATGGTGAATGTGGTCAATCCTCATTTGGAAAATATTGAAATAACTCCGGACATGATCTATCACGCCAGTCAGACCAGGCGTTTTACGATTTCTCCTGATGGTGTTTCCGGAACGGGAGGCACAGAATCAGAAGAAAGTGCTGAACCCAATGATTGCGAAAGGATCTGCAATTTCACACCTGTCCCTGAATCTCAAAGGGCTAATATCAGAAACGTCAACAATGGTCAAACCATCATGGCAGGCCCATTACAGATCAGGGTCACTTCCATTACAAATAATGATTCCGGACATACCGGGACCGGAGTGTTGATCCTTCCTTCGCCTACATTGGGAGAAATAAAGATCAGGGTTCGATTCAATAATATTGGCATCAATGCAAATTACAAACTGATCTCCGGAACCATAACCGCTGAAACAAATAACACAAGCAGCAGACCGACAGATGATGATGAAGAAAGAGCAGCTGTAGTGGATGCTATATCCTGGCTAACCAGATTTGCTGAAGCTACCACTGACGACGGCACCAGCCTGCCGTTGGGATTGGATGTTACGGATAACGATGAATTGAGAATAGTCTGTGCGATTGATCAGATCAGTATCACGCCTTCAGGGGCAAGGGCTACTTACCTGGCAGGAGTAAAATTACCCGAAGATCTCAATGCCCCGGCCTTACTTTTCAAAGCTGAAAATGTATGTTTCAATCCTGAAGGCATGACTTCAGCCGGAAAATATATGTTGGCAGAATCCATTGAGGCTGAATTGGACAACGGTTGGACCCTGGGTATTAACGGAGGTTCAGGAGCAGGAAATTCAACCTACATTGAATTTGACTGTGATGGGTTCAAGGAGTTTGCATTCAGAGGAAAAGTCACCTTCAGCAGGGACGCCATTGTGCCTGAAAATGAAGAAACCGGTGAAATAGTTGAAGGAGATGACAAAAAAGTTTCGGCCATTTTTGGTACTATCATCACCAAACCGAGACCTGCCGGTTCAGCCCCACCTTCAACCGGAGCAAGTAGCTCCGAACCCCGAAGTGAAAACTTTATTATAGACATCACCTTTGACAAACCATTTCAGATCACAGCCTTGAGCGGAGTCGGATTCACCATCACATCTGCAGTGTTGGATCTTTCGGAAGTATCCAATCATTCTTCCATGGAATTTCTCGATGATTACGATCTGGCATATTATGGTGAAAGATCAAATATGTCAACATTGTCGGGTGACCGGCTCAGGAATGCCTGGACCGGTTTTTTCCTTAAAACCCTTGATTTAAGATTACCAAAAGAGATCTCCGGATCCAGAACAGGGATCGGTATCAGAAATATGCTGATCGATAATTCCGGTCTGACAGTTTCCGTGAGGGCTGCATCGGGATGGGCTGAACTGAGGGACTCCGAAGAAGGTTATTTACTCTCACTTGATGCGTTCAGCGTTGGAGTGGTCCAAAGCAGGAGTGTCTTTTTTTCACTTGAAGGCAAGATCGGACTGCCTGTATTCAGAGAAGAAGATTATCTGCGTTATTCTGCTGCCCTCGTGATGGGCGGACCCGCTCCGGAAGGTTCAGATCCGGGTGCTGTAGCTGCCAACCTGGTCTTCAACATAAGGGTTCCCTCCGGCAGGAAACTTTTGATACCTATGTGGGATATTGCCAACATTGAACTGGATCCAGCCACGAATGTGGAACTCAGTCTTGGAACCACAACGAGATTTTCTTTTGGAATCACAGGAAGCGTTTCTTTTCAGAGTGAAAACAATGAGGAAAGGGAAAGTGATGACATCACGATCGATGTCCCGCACCTGAGATTGGAAAACCTCAGATTTTCAACCAGCGAATCCGGCTTGAAAGGTTCCATAGTTCTGGTCAACGGTGATTCAAGAACCAATCTCTGGTCTCACACAGGAGAAGGGGATAGCGGTGACTCATCATCGGAACGGGAAGAACGTTCCAGTGAAAGATCCGGAAGAGGTTCCGGTAGCGGTGAGTCAGATCAATCCTCTACAGCTGGTTTCCCCATCAATCTTGAAGGCATTAGTCTTGGCCTTTCCGAAGGTACTGATATCAGTGACATGACCTATGACATCAGGTTTATGCTTTCCCTGAGTTTCAGTGATCAGATCCGGGCGGCGGGCGATCTTGGATTCAGATTTAAATTGGGTGACAGTGGAAAATTCAACCAGTTTACTTTACAGGAGTTCTTGCCTCCGACTACCATTGAAGTGGAAGCTAAAGATCTGGGAGGCATTGAACTGATGGGTAGGGTAAGTTTTTGCAATCAGGGACTGAATGAAAGGTTCATTGGGGCATTAAAAGTAAAAGTTCCTTCTTTGGGAGAGATCAATCTGTATGCTGATTTTGGCACCAAACGGGATAATACGACCGCAGCTTTCAACACAGAAGAATACTTTTCTTTCTTTGCGATCGAAGGCTCCGTGATTCTGAGCACAGGAATAACATTGTTTCCGGGTGTGGCATTATATGGTTTGGGAGGCGGTGTTTTTTACCGGATGGCGAGAAACGACAATCCATCTCTTACCATGCCGCCGACCAGTACCAAACCGGGTGAAAGACCTGCTGATGCGGATGCGGATGATTTCCCGGAGCCTGTTGCACTCGGATGTAATAATGCACCCTACAGACCTGATTTCAACACCTTTATGGGTTTCAAGTTCAAAGCATACCTGGGTGATAACGGAGGCGGGTCGGCCTATAATCTGGACATCATGATACAAGCCATGCTCGAAGGAAACGACAGAGGAGAAGTAGTCGGAATCTCTTCTGTGAATTTTGAAGGCAATTTATACGTTGCCACCAACATAGGAACTGGTTCCGATGAAGCGCCATTGAGAGCCAGGGTAAATATCGATTATACACGAAGCAGGGATGGCGAAACCTACTATGAAGGCATCCATGGTGTGATTCAGGTATATCTGAATCTGGCAGGTGTTCTGACAGGATCAGGTCCTGACAATAAAATGGTAGATGCAGTATTCCATGCAGACAACAGAGATATGTGGTATTTTTTCCTGGGCGCGCCGGCAGGCATTCAGGAAAGGACATTTAAGGTAGACGGAAGGGAAGGAAGTGCGATGGCCAACTATCCCGGACCTGCAGGGATAAAAATTTTGGATGCATTATCTGTGAATACCTATTTTATGATCGGAAAATCCATCCCGGATATTCCGCCCATCGATTCGGAAATCGAAGCGATCATGGCTAAATCCAAGGGATTTGATGACAGGCTGACTGCATTGCCCGTTGACCCGACCAGACCCAGCGATATGGAAAGCGGTGACGGCTTTGCACACGGGCTGAATTTCAGAGTGGACAATACATTCAACTTTTTGCTTTTTTATGCCAAAATGAAAGTGATACTTGGTTACGATATCAATTTCAGATATTATGAAGGCAGCACGTGTCTGAGAAGTGATGGCGAAGTCAGACCTTTGGGGATCAATGGTTGGTTCGCAAAAGGGCAAGCCTATGCAGGTCTGGAAGGGGAATTTGGCATAGGGGTTGATTTCGGCTTCTTCTCGGCAAAAGTGCCCATTGTTGAACTGGGATGTGCCGTGACCATGCAGGCGGAGTTTCCCAACCCGGAATGGTTCAAGGCAAGAGCAGGTCTGTATTATACAATTTTGAACGGCGCCATTGAAGGACGTGCCAACTTCGTATTTGAAATAGGAGAAAAATGTTATGATCCGAACTACAGCCCGCTGGATGCACTGGATTTCATTTCGGAAGTATTGCCGGAAGGAAGCTCTGGTACTTTTGCACGTCCGACAGTATCTTTCGTGCTTCCCATGAACAAGGAGCTAAAACTGGAAGATGATCAATACAGCGGTCCAGATTCAGACAGACCTGTTTACCGATATTTCATCCCACAATTCAGGGACATGGAAGTCAGGAAGGTTTCCAGGGACACATTGATCCCCCTATTGCCGGATATTGACGAATTTAACGGAGGTTACAGCCTCAGGCAATATTTTGTGGATGAACTGGAAGGACATACCGAATATAAGATAAAGGCAACTGTGATCGCATTTGAAAGGATCCCGGGACGCAGTGGATTGGTACAGGTGTTGAAACCGGGAGGTGAACCATGGACAAACTCGAAAGAAGTGACATTCAGAACAGGTTCTGTCCAGGAAATGATCACTTTGGACAATCTGATCAGCACTTATCCGTTTATCGGTCAGAGAAATTTTATGCCGGGTGAAAACGGACAATTTGGATCGGAAAGAAATGGCTGGATCGATCTGCAAAGCGGTGCCAGGTGCCTGGTTCCCTCAGGTGTTCAAACCAATACCATTTCCAAAAGAGTTGGCACCAATACAGTCAGCAGATCGGTCACTACTTCGACAAGTTATGAACTTGAGCTTACACCTTCGGACAATGCTAATCCGGAGGCAGGCGTTTTAAAAGTTCCCGTACAATATCTTTCCAACAGAAGCTTGTCTTATAACATTCCGGCAGATCTTATCAATGGTCAGATTTACCGAGCACGACTCATCAAACGTGTAAGCAAAACAGAAGTGGGCGGCGCCAGCCCTTTCATGACAGCCAGAAAGGAAACGATCAGAACGGTCACCCGAAGTTCAGGGACAGAAACTAGCAGTGCCGAGATCAAAGGCTATCGGATTGGAACTTCATCAGATGATGGGTTGGGTCTTTTTGATAAAGAACTTTTGGAATTTTATTTTAGAACAAGTATTTATTCAAACCTCAGGGAAAAGTTCGCAGACATGACACAAAATCCGGTTTCAAAGGTTTGGGGGGCACAGATCATTAGCTTTACCGGTGCAGAACCATTTGACAAATTTGATAAAAACGGCTATTTGGCCCCCTACAATTCATCCAGAGTTTTTAAATCATTGGTGGAGTTCATCGAACCTTATACTGATCCGACTTTAAGCCGTGCCAAAAACGGTGTCTATAAGTTTTCAGAAGACCTTGGCAATACGGTTTGGACACATACATTTTTAAATGATCCAATGAATCCAGACTACGATCATGATCTGAATCAAATGATGATTAACAGGTTTCGGATAGAACCAGAACCCGGTCAGTTTATTTACACAAATGAATATGTCAGGGTAGCTTACCGTTCGTTCTACAGATGGACTGTTCCGGGACAGCTTCCTCAGGCTATTCAATTGGGCGATGTTTTGGAGGAATTGAATGGATTTGAAACGACTTTCAGGAGAACATCAGGTATTGCAGCTGCAGTTACATCAGTAACTTCCGCTCCGGGAAGCAGCTATCTTCCCACAGGTGGTATCATTTCACATTTTGGAACTTCCGGGTCATCATCGGCATCACGACGCATCACCATTATCAATGCAAATCCATGGGAATGGTTGATCGATCATAACCGCCTGAAAAATAAAACAACTGCAATATCAGGCAGGTTTGAAAGTCTTGTCCATTCTTTTGAACAGAGCGGTTCAATGCCGGTGCGAATCAACCGCAATTGGAACTACTGGTTCAATGTCCGAACTTCCCCATCACCGCTGATGAGTGGAACCACACTTTTGGGAACAAAATTCAGTCAAAGACCGGATTATACAGGCAATACTTCCTATCAGTTGGAAGTGGGTTACAACCGGCCAAAAACATCCGTTGTCAACCGAATTCCTAATATTCGCTGGACAGCATCAAATTAAAACTTAACATCAGATCATGAGATTAATATCAATAGCACTCATCTTTTTGGGCATTACTTTCCAGGGATTAAGTCAGATCAAGGGTATCATCAGACCCACGGATCTGGATCTTGCTCAAAGAGACACATCCAGGTACGACAGTCTGGAAAAAGTTAAACTTATAGGCAAATATACGGAAACAGGTATCAAATTGAAATGGGCTCCGGTATCATTTGAATACTGGGAAAGGTACAATCAACATGGTTATACACTGGAAAGATTCTGGTATGACAGCCTGGGTGCCGGATCTAAAAAATTTGAACTATTGACCAGTGAAAATATAAAACCATGGTCTTTAAAAAAACTGGAACTTTATCTCAATAAGCCTGATTACGATGAATACGTTGCCATCGTTGGACAGGCTGTTTATGGTAAAACAGATGCATCTAAATTCCAGAGCTGGACAGATCCCATTGATGAAAAAGAAAACAGGTACGTTTATGCGTTATTATCAACCGAGTTTTCCAAAGACGCTGCCGATGCTGCAGGATTGTATTTTGAGGACAAAGATGTCCGGGCTAACAGAACTTATCAATACAGACTGATCGCTCATGCCTTGAAGCCAAATCAACAAGATACGGTATACCTTTACATAAATACCTATGAAAAAGATACAATACCCCAACCGTTCATTTCAACTTCAAAAATTGAGGACGGCTACCTGATCATCGGTTGGAACAGGCAAATGCACAAGAGGTATTTCAGCGGATATTACATTGAGCGTTCTTCAGATGGTAAAAATTTCAAACGGATGAACAAAAAACCATATGTCAATCCTGAAACAGAAAACCTTACGCTGGGATCTGAATTAATCACCTGGAAGGATACTTCAACAGTCAATTATATGCAATATCAATACCGGATCATCGGTATTACAAGTTTTGCCGAATTGAGCAAACCATCTGCCGCTGTCACATTGATGACGACAGACAAAACGCCGCCGGCGCAGCCAACGAACATCAGAACCAGACATCTCGGAGCAAAAAGAGTGGAAATTTCCTGGGAGCACGATGGGAATGAACCAGATCTCGCCGGCTTTATGATTGGCAGGAGCAGAAATGCCAATGCCGGGTTTGAAAATATCTCAGGTGATCAACCTATCCGTAAAACCAGGCGCGCTTTTATTGATGAAAACTGTGATGACAATTCCACTAATTTTTATATTGTCGCAGCCGTAGATACAGCCGGCAACGCAGCAGCTTCCCTTATCTCTTATGCTGCCATCCTGGATTCTATTCCGCCATCTAAGCCTGAAGGTCTTACCGGAACGATTGATACTGCCGGCATAGTTACCCTTAGTTGGGCTTATGGAAAAGAACAAGATATTAAAGGTTATCTGATCCATACCAGCAATGACGTCCATCATATCTTTACCTGCATTACCGGTGATGCAATTCAGGATACTTTCTGGAAAGATACGATCACCTTGAGGACATTGACAAAAGAGATATTTTACAAAATACAGGCCGTGGATCTGATGGGCAATATATCTGAATTTTCAGAGCCTTTAAAGCTTTTAAAACCGGACATCGTACCGCCTGTTAAGCCGGTGATACATGATTTTTTGGTGGAAATCGGGCAGGTAACCTTAAAATGGCAACCATCCACCAGCAAGGATGTTGAATATCACATTTTGAAAAGAAAAAAAACAAATGACACAGCCTGGACAGACCTACATAAAATAAATGTTCAATCCATTGCAAGTTACACAGATCAGGATATTGAACAACTGCAAGACTATTATTATACCCTGGTCGCGGTTGACAGTGCAGGGAACATATCAGATCATGCTACTATTATCCCCGTAAAAACGCTGAAGGATCTGAGAAATCCATTGCAGAATTTCCATGCATCCCTTGATGAAAATTCCAAAGAAATACTTTTTTCTTGGGATGCCAAAGCAAATTCAAGTTTCAGGGAAGTGATCATTTACAAAGCGATTAACAATGGCCCGGTTTTGTCTTATAAAAGGATTCCGGCTATAAATGGCCAAAGAATTACATTTACTGAAAAAGCTGCTTCAAAAGCTGAAGTAGTAGAATTTACGACTAAAGTAGTTTTTGAAAATGGGATGACTTCGGGGTTTTCTCCAATGGTCAGGCTGGAATTAAGGTAGTAAATGCAGATTAAGGATTTACTGAACTGCATAAATACTTGTGCTTTTAACCACAAATTCAATAAAGTTTTTCCAAAAAGGATTGTACCTTTTAAAATTCTGCTACAGTATGCTGCATCTAATTTTGGACTAAAGACCAAAAAATTATCTGTTTCCAGAACTTAATAATTGCAAAAATCTATTCTTTTCTTTGGTATTATCCTCACCCTCAAATACCTTTATGTCATTATTACACTAAGTTGCATACAAAAAGTAATCATGACGTTATTTTCAAATATATTTTATATCATCACCAGTATTTGGATGTTCGAGTCCTATCCGCAAAATGCACATTTATCCATTCAATCTTCAGATATCTCTACAACCAATGCACCGCTGACCATATATTTCCAGAAACCTTCCGGTTGGGCAAATGCCAAAATCTATTTTTGGAGTGCAACACCAGCCGGTTCAAATCCAGATGCCAGTTGGCCGGGAGTCAATATGACGCTGATGCAGGCTGGCTGCGACTGGTATTATTATACCTTTCCGGCAGCGGTAGAATGTACAAATCTGATCTTCAACTGCGGGAACAGTTCCTGTCAGACATCCGATTTATCCAGGTGCACAGACGGATATTACATCCCTGGAACAGGCTGGTCAGATACTCCACCATCCGGTTTCTGCGGCAATCCTCCGCCATCGGTATCTGTTGATCCTGAAAGCCCTTTTCACTCAAATGATCCATTCTCCGTAACCATCAATATCTATGACAATTCAGACCCTGATCCAGTTATCTATTATACCCTGGATGGGACCACACCTACTACATCCAGTCCAAACGGGCTCAACGGTATGACGCTGAGCATCACAGAGAACACTACATTATCCGTTATGGGACAAGACGCAGACGGAGGCACTTCCGGGATTCAAACGCATTATTACACGGTAGGATTACAGCCTCCGTTTACTGTATATTTTAAAAAACCTGCTGCATGGGGTACGCCCAAAATCTATTACTGGAATCCGATACCGAACGGTTCCATTGCCGGTGTAACCTGGCCAGGTGTCAACATGACCCAAAACCAACCCGGATGTGATTGGTATTATTATACCTTCCCGGCGGAAGTTCAGTGCATCAATCTGATCTTTAACAACAACGGTAGCCCTCAGACACCTGACCTGAGCAGATGTGAGGCAGGTTTTTACACAATGGAAAATGGTTGGTCAAATACACCACCTTCAGGTTTTTGCAGTCAGAATGCTCCACCGACACTCACTGTTCTGCCAGAATCTTCTTCCTGCAGTTTACCCGAAGAACTGAATATTTCAGCTACAGATCCGGATAATGACCCGATTACCATCCGTTACACTCTGGATGGTACTGCACCCAATACTTCCAGCCCGGTATGGATTCCCGGCACAACACCTCCGACCATACCTTTTACCTTACGGGTAAAAGCTTATGATGACCAGTCAGCGGTTTCCGAAGAGGTGATAAGGAATTATGCTTCGAATGACCTGGCGCCGACACATGGAATCAATCCTTCAGGCCCTTTGACTTTCAATGTAGCTCAAAACGTGCAGATCACAGCAATGGATGATTGTTCTGAAGAAGCATACATTTATTATACCACTGATGGGAGTGAACCTAACCTGACATCCGGTTTTGCGATCAATAGTCTAAATCTGTACATAAGTGCAACAAAAACAGTGAAATATTTTGTAACGGATGCGCTTGGTCATGCAAGTGAGGTACAAACCCATGATTATGTATATGATCCAAATTTTGGTTGTGGTACAGATGAAGATAACTATTTTTCCTGGGACAATGCCACTGTTTATTTTTTGATGACGGATCGTTTTTATAATGGCAATACTGGAAATGACCAGAATTTTGGCAGGCAAACAGATCTCGTAGGTGGATTCCATGGAGGTGACCTGGCAGGCGTTACCCAGAAAATCGTAGAGGGATATTTTGACAGTTTGGGCGTAGATGCTCTTTGGATCACACCTCCGGTGGAACAAATTCACGGTCATGTACCGGCATGGGGAGACGATCCCGATTTTCTGAAACATTATGGCTACCATGGCTATTACACCCTGGACTGGACAGAACCTGATGCCAATTATGGCACAGCTGATGAATTCAGGACTCTGGTGGACTCTGCTCATGCACATGGGATCAGGATCGTCATGGATGTAGTGATGAACCATACAGGTTATGATACTCCGGAAGATATGGACGAATTCGGCTGGGATGACTGTAATGACTGGTGGTCAGCAGATTGGATCAGAAAAGATGATATAGATTACTGTACACCTTGCGGCGGCGGATATCTGCAATCCTGTCTGGCTGGCTTGCCTGATATCATTACCGAAGCCACGGAAGAAGTGTCTTTACCACCTGTATTGCTCACCAAATGGAATGCTGCCAAAGAAGCACAGGAACTCGCAGAACTGAACGACTTCTTCAGCACGTCAGGTTTGCCCCGCACACCGGTCAATCACATCGTCAAATGGTTGACTGATTGGGTGAGAGAATACGGGATTGATGCATTCAGGCTCGATACATACAAACACATAGAACTGGAACACTGGGGAACATTGAAGACTCAGGCCGAGATTGCATTGGCTGATTGGAAAGCCAACCATCCGGATAAGGCATTGGATAATAAACCGTTTTGGATGGTAGGAGAAAACTATGGATCGGGCATCGGACGATGGGATGATGCGATCAATATCGGACTTACAGATGCATTGATCAATTTTACTTTCCAGGGACAAGCAGGAAATCTGGCAGGTATAGACAATGTTTATTCCAGTTATGCAGCCGTCGCAAATCCCGATCCGGAATGGAACTTTTTAAGTTACATTTCTTCACATGATACTCAACTTTCCAACAGGGACAATCTGATCACCGAAGGTACGACCATGCTGTTATTGCCGGGAGCAGTTCAGATCTATTATGGGGATGAAACCAAACGTTTGGCAGGTCCCGGACCCGGAGATCAACCTACACGTTCCTTTATGAACTGGAGCAGCATTGATCAAAACGTCTTAAATCACTGGAAAAAGCTGGGTCAATTCAGAAAAAATCACCCTTCAATCGGCGCGGGCAGCCACACAAAGATCAGTGACTCGCCATACACCTTTAAAAGGTCTGTTTCAAGTACTGAAGTTCAGGATGATATCATCGCAGTGGTTGGTGCTTCAGGAAATGTTACGATCAACGTTTCTTCCATTCCTTCATGGACGAATGGAACATTGGTCCGAAATGCCTATAACGGTCAAACTGCATTGGTTACCAATGGCCAGGTAACTTTCCAGGCAGGATCCTATGGAGTGATATTGGTGGAAAATCCCAATCCGGTCATTCTCCCCGCCATTTCGGTTTCACCGGTCAGCAATACTTATGATCCCGATGGTGTGAATGTATGCTTATCAGGATCATCCATAGATTGTGCACCGGTAACTGTTTATTATACTTATGATCTGAATGCTTCAGAAACAGACCTGAGCAGTTGGACAACGTACTCAGGTTGCTTCTCTGTTTCTGAAAACACAACACTTAAAGCAATTGCCGTCAAGAACAGCGATTCGTCCTTAAAATCACAGGCACAAATCCTGAATTACTTTGTAACGCTCCCGGATATGAACATATATTACAGGAATACACAAGGCTATGCCAATGTTTTTATGTACCACTGGAATACCTTGCCGGCAGGAACCGGTAATGCTTCTACTGCATGGCCAGGTAAGGCGATGACACTGGCTTGTAACAATGGAACACCGGCATTGACAGATGACTGGTATGTTCTGACCCTGCCGTCAACATTAAGTACCAACCTGATTTTCAGTTGTGGCAGCAATGCCTGTCAGACTACCAATCTGACAGCTCCCGCGACCGTTTGTTTTTACGAGAATGGCCAATGGAGTACTTCTATCCCCGGAAGTTACTGTACTGATTGCATGACTGTGAGCAATACGCAGAATGACGGAATTGGCTCTCTGAGATATGCTATTGGTTGCGCAGTTCCGGGAAGTTCACTGTCATTCAGCTCAGTTTTGGACAATAGTATCATCAGCCTGACTGAGGGCATTGAAATCGAAACAAATCTTGGCATCTCGACGCCTTTGAATCTTACGGTTGACGGCAGTAGTCTGGTTGGACCGGTCTTTAGTATAATGGACGGGAAGACAGTGAATTTGGATGGATTGAAAGTCATTTGCAGTGAAAACGGGCATATCAGATGTATTTCGAATGAGGGTATACTGATATTGGATGATATGCAATTTGAAGAGAATGCGGAAATAGAAGGTAGTTCGTCTGTCATCAACCAAAACGATGGGCAGATCCGGATACAAAACAATGTCATTTTCGACAGGCAGCCATAATTTGGTTGGATATTCAATATAGAAAAGTGCGTTTAAACATGAGGATGGATATTTATTCTTATAAAGATTTGAGTCTGCTCCGAAAAGTCCAATTTGTTGATTTTCAATCGTTTTTTGCCCCAACCCCTAAAGGGAAACGGTTGAAAACCAACAAATTAAAAATCCCCTTTTAGGTGGATTTAGGTGTCAAAGACTTTTCGGAGAAAACTCAAGATTTTTTAAGTCAAATTATTACATGTCAAGATGTATCTGCTACGAAAAATTATTTTATCGCAGTAAATTTATAGCAAATCAAGATGGACAATACACGAATTTTCAAAATGCCTTTTGCCAGAGTTTACCCGATGTACATACAGAAAGCGGAGAAAAAGGGACGCACCAAAAATGAAGTAGATACGATCATCTATTGGCTGACCGGTTATGATGCAGCATCGCTTAAAATGCAAATCGACCGGAATACCGACTTTGAAAGTTTTTTTGCCGAAGCTCCTCAAATCAACCCGAATGTTTCCAAAATAACGGGTTTAGTGTGTGGTATCAGGGTTGAAAACATCGAAGACAGGCTGATGCAGCAGATAAGATATCTGGATAAACTGGTAGATGAATTAGCCAAAGGAAAGGCAATGGAGAAGATTTTGAGAAGTTAGCGAATTATGGGAAAGTTAAAATCAATCTGCCGGAGAGCGCAAATAAAGATCTAAACAAATGCTCGCTAAATCGTTAAAAAGCAAGCCATTACGCAATTAGCTCGAAACAGACTGTTGTTAATGTAACTTCATGTCTATATTGGTTTTTATGCCATAATAGTCCAATTCAAAGCAGCCATGACCCAAAAATATTGCCGGGTTTATTCGATATTTTTCAGCAAACTCAAAAATGATCCCATCATTTTAAACCCAAAAAGAATGTTGACATTATTAATGTTCATGCTTCCTTGCATTCCCAACAAAACAACCATTACTGTGATCAGAAAATAACTCATTGATTTACCCTTATACCTGAGATGCAGTATTTAAAATATGATCATTTGAGTCTCCAAATAATGAAATATCCACCTGGTATAACAAGTGAAAATTCAGCTTTATACCATATTTTTTACGGTATCATCAATGAAATCGATAGTATAGAAATCAGCAAGCCAATTATGATATAAAATATCGGAAACAGATAATTTGTTCTAATATCTTTCCTTTTTAAATCGCTTATCAGGTTTAATAAAACTTCACGATTTGCCTTACTTTTAGATCTGATTTGTGCTGTTCCAAGCCATGATTGAACACCAATTGACATTTCAATTTCCGGATCTTTAATTTTTAGTGTTGAAAAACTTTGTTCGAAAACATATTGATGATCCTCTAAACATTCAATAAATCTTTTTTGAAAATCAGACCCATTTACTCCCAATATAGTATATCCTTTAAGGATAAAAACATACCAAATAAGCAAAACCACAAACATCAGGAATGGAAGAGCACTTATAATCGATGGGGATTCAAAAAACATTACTACGGTGGATAAAATAATTGGGAGCATGGATAAACCAATTAATACCAGCATCCATATTGAATTTAAAATCAATGGTTTCCTGAGCAGAAACACATATAAGCCCATCCAAATAAAAAACAAAGAAACAATCAATAAAAAATAAGGCATAATGTTGAAAAAATCCATATCAATTGAATTTAGTTATTGAATAATCTATAATATTTTGCCTGGTCAAGTCAGTTAGCTCCTGCTTCAAAGAGAAGTCTGCTGTTGGATCTGATATTTGTATTGAAAAGTTTCCATAAGCCATAATAAGAATTCTAAGGAGTTCCAACCTGTCATGTTCCATTGAATCCAAAAATAATATGCTATGCAAAAGATCACAGGCTATTCCAAGGTACTTATTATGACCCACTATATTTTTGATCGCTTAGCATACTTTTTGCTGGTTTTGCAACCATTCATCATTTAATAATTGTGTCCCCAATAACAACAAGAATCCATTTTGAATTGATATTACCTATTTTTCACCAACTTGCAATTATCAACTTTGGCATCGCATATAATACTTATTAAAATATAGACTCAGGCGCTCCAGTAATTCAATTTCAAAGATTGAAGCATTTTTCCAATCCTGATTTTGACCTTTCTGCAAACTCCATTTCATAGATTACGCTCAAGTCCGATTATCTCCCAAAACTCTTTCAATGGATGGGTACCTAATCTTCTTGCAAACGCTACAAAGATAATAAATAGTTCCGATAGGTGTTAGCTATTTCTTGTGTTTAAAAAACGGGCATACTCTAAAATTTTCCTTACCCAAAAAACACCATTTTTACATTTTCAATTGCAAACATTAAGGGTAAGTATTCAATAATGTGTTTCTAACTTATTCGTATCCAAAGCAAACTTTTCCATTTTTAAGACAAAAAAAGGTTTTTAAAAAAAATAATAATTAAGGATAAGCTTGATTTATAACAAGATATCCATAGGCTGAAGATTGAAAAACCCCTACCTGACAAAATGATTATTGCTTTAAGCAATTTTTAATTCATAAAAATCTCAAAAAGTATGAATATTATAACCCTGACATGCAAAAAAAATGAGATAATTGCGATACTTATTGCATGATCTCTTACCTGGATAAAATTGTAAACTTATTGGACAAGGATATAGCTATGTAGTAGATTATGACAAGTCAGACTATATTAAATCGATTTTTTAATCATTTTTTATTTTGAAAACCGTGCATTGGCCATACTTAACGATTTAACAGATACAAAACATCAACACACGATTGACTTATAATTTACTTTCAAAAAAACTTTTAAATCGAACCTTCCTTTCGCTTTAAAAACATCAACTATCATCATGATTAAACACATCCAGCTAATTGTATTGAGCAGCCTTATTACCGCTTGTGGTACATTCCGACACCCTGTGTCCATTCCTGAAATCCTTCCGATCGATTACACTCAGTTTGTCAATCACCTGATCGGCACCAGCAAGATGGGACATGTCTTTCCTGGTGCAACCGCACCCTTCGGAATGGTACAACTTAGCCCGCAAACGAATTTTGTGCCGATGTTTCTTCAGGATGGTAGTTACAACAAGGAAACCTACGCCTACTGCGCCGGATATCAATATTCTGATACGACCATCATCGGTTTTTCACATACCAGTTTTAGCGGAACAGGACATTCAGATCTGGGTGACCTGTTGGTAATGCCAACAACCGGTCCACTCATCTTGGATCCAATAAAATCAAAAGAAGGCAACAAAGGTTTTTACTCGACATTTTCCCACCCCGAAGAAATTGCTACTCCCGGTTACTACAAAGCAAACCTGGATAGTTACGGTATCCTGGCTGAACTGACAGCCAGCGAAAGGGTTGGTTTTCACCGGTATACTTTCCCTCAGACCAATGATGCACATATACTGCTGGACATGGTTTACAATGTGTACCATCATGATAACAAGAATGTATGGACTTTTATCCGGGTGGAAAACGATTCACTGATCACCGGCTACAGGCAAACCAACGGTTGGGCACGCGACCGGAAAGTATTTTTTGCCATCAGGTTCTCAAAACCATTTAAAAGCTATGGCCACAAAAAATATGATCAGGTCACTTACAATGGCTTTTACAGACGTTTTAATGAAACAGAAAACTTTCCCGAAATGGCAGGAAAAGACCTTCGGGTGTATTTCAATTTTGATACGGAAGAAGGTGAAAGCATATTGATGAAAGTAGCCCTATCTTCAGTCAGCACAGCCGGCGCCCTCAACAATCTGAATACGGAGATCCCACATTGGGATTTTGACCTGATCAGGGAACAAACCCGGCAAAAATGGAATACTGAACTATCCGCAATCGACGCTCAGATGCTTAGCCAAAACGAAATGATCACCTTTTATACCGCTTTGTATCACACCTTTCTTTCACCCATTATTTATGAAGATGTGGACGGGCAATACCGTGGACTGGATCAGAACGTTCACCAATCCAGCGGTTTTACGAATTATACCGTTTTTTCCCTTTGGGATACGTACAGGGCTTTGCATCCTTTGTTCAATATCCTACAACCAAAACGAAACAATGATATGATCCACAGCATGCTGGCACATTACGACCAAAGCGTACACTCTATGTTGCCCATCTGGAGCCATTATGCCAATGAAAACTGGTGTATGCTCGGCTATCATGCTGCATCTGTCATTGCGGATGCAGTGGCTAAAAATGTCGGGGATTTCGACAGAAAACGGGCATTGGAAGCCAGCGTCAGCACTGCAAATGTAAAGTATTTCGATGGCCTGGGTGATTATCTGAAATACGGATATGTACCTGATGACAAAAGCCATTCTTCTGTTTCCAAAACACTGGAGTATGCCTACGATGACTGGTGTATTTCACAGATCGCCCGAAGGTCAGGCGACAAGTCAATGGAGGACATTTTTCTCCAGAGAGCCGAGCATTACCGGAATGTATATGATCCGGCAGTGGGTTTTATGCGGCCTAAACTCTCAGATGGCAGTTTCAGAAAAGATTTTGATCCGATGGATACACACGGACAAGGATTTATAGAAGGAAATGCATGGAACTATGGTTTGTATGTTCCTCAGGATATACCGGCGATGATTGAGATGATGGGTGGCAAAACTTTCTTGACAAGACGTCTGGATTCTTTGTTCACCATGCAAATCGAGGATAAATACATCGAAAAAAACGAAGATATCACACGTGATGGCATCATCGGCAACTATGTTCACGGCAATGAACCAGGACATCATATTCCTTATTTGTACAACTGGACCGGACACCCGGAAAAAACCCAGTCAAGGGTCCGAATGATCATGGACAGCATGTACGGAGCAACTGTGGACGGATTGTGTGGCAATGACGATGCAGGACAAATGAGCGCCTGGTACGTTTTCAGCGCTCTTGGATTTTACCCGGTGACTCCCGGATCAGAAGTATATGCTTTGGGAAGTCCGTTGGTGAAAGAGGCAAAAATCAAATTGTCAAATGGAAAAACACTGACGATCCATGCCGAAAATCAAAGCAGGGAAAATGTTTTTGTAGAAAAAGTAATGGTCAACGGCAAGGAATTGAAGGGGAATTTACTTTCACATCAGGACATCATACATGGTGGACAGATTGTTTTTTCGATGAAGCCCCGTAATTGAACATTTCTCCTCAAAAGTTTTTTTAACGAACACAATCATTGGTGATTTCAAATAAAAATAATTTTGCATTCAAATATTGCCATACTATGGAAGAGCACAAAAAAGAAAAACGTTACAGCCGCGTTTATGACCAACTCGCTGTACTTGTCAAAAAAAGTCACAATCAACAGGCCAGAATGGCTACGGTGGTGGCAGTTTTGCACCATAAAATGGATCATTTTTTCTGGACGGGATTTTACATGATCGATCAGGGTGAGATGACGGTAAACGTTTACCAGGGGCCGGTTGCCTGTCAGATACTTGAAAAAAATAAAGGCGTTTGCTGGGCAGCCTATAACCGTAAGGAAACTTTGGTGGTTGAGGATGTCCATCAATTTCCTGGACATATTGCGTGCGATTCCCGGTCCAACTCTGAAATTGTGGTTCCTTTTAAAAACAGGGAAGGTGAGATTTTGGGCGTTTTGGATATTGACAGCAAGGAAAAAGCTGCATTTTCAGCTGTGGATGCCGGATGGCTCGAAAAGATCCTTCAACTGATTATCCTTTGATATGTTCATTCCATTCCAAATAATTTGCCGGATTCAATTTTTTTTAACAATTTGACAATGATGGGAACACGCGTGATATTTATTCCCAATATAAAGAAAATATGAAGCCTTTAAACCAAAATCAAATAGATTTGTCATATTAATAAATCTGACTCATTTTGGAATGTGTTCCAAACCGTTCAATAAATGGTTTTTTCCAAAGGAATAAAGTTTTATTGCCTATAAAAAAATAGACCATGCAACAGTTATTGTATTCTCTGATCTTCTTCCTGACTTACATTTTTTCCCTAAACGCTCAGACTGTCTCCACCCAATATGGACCCGTATCTGGTCATTTAAATGAAAATGTTTTTGAGTTTTTAGGCATACCTTATGCATCTCCTCCCATCAACAATTTTCGGTGGAAACCCCCAACTGCTACACCGGCCTGGACTTCCCCGTTAATGGCAGATAACTATGCGCCGGTTTGTCCGCAAAAAAGCTTTGAACAAGGAAAACCCGATTCTGTTTACACACTCGCGGGAGATGAAGATTGTCTTTATCTGAATATCTGGAGTCCCGACATATCAGCCAACCTGCCTGTGATGGTATTTATTCATGGGGGAGGCAATCAACAGGGATCAGCAAGCCAGTTGACCGGAGGCACTTATATCTTTCATGGGAAAAATCTCGCTGAAAGAGGGCAGGTTGTCGTGGTGACCATACAATATCGTCTCGGGGTGTTGGGTTTTTTGGTTCATCCGGGCCTGGAATCCGAAAGTTCAAATGGAAAATCAGGCAACTATGCAGTTATGGATCAGCTGTTCGCACTTCAATGGATCCGGGACAATATCGCAGGATTTGGTGGGGATGCATCCAATGTAACAGTTTTTGGAGAAAGCGCAGGAGGTGTGAATACCGGGAATCTGCTCACCTCACCATTGGCAGCAGGCTTATTTCACAAAGCGATCATTCAAAGCGCTGTTCCTGTGATCACAACTTATCAGGATGCCAAAGCACAAGGCATCGATTTTGTAAATGAATTTGTTATGAATGGAACGGACGCCGAAAAAATTTCCTATATGCGATCTGTTCACCCCGATAGTTTTTCTGTCAGAATGAACAGCCCTTTATCAGGTGGCATTGTGCAATCTGCCTGGAAGCCTGCAGTAGATGGAAATATTTTTACCTCCCATCCTGAGGCTGTATTTCAATCAGGGAATTTCAATCAGGTACCTTTGATGATCGGTTCAAATTCCGAAGAAATGAGTTTATCAGCACCCGTTACCGTACTCCCGTATATGGTGGATGCCCTGATCAACCTGTCTGTTCCGTTATCCCTGCGTGCGGAAGCTCATGCACTGTATCCTTCGGGAAGTACCAGCGAAGAAGCGAGGATGTCTTATGTAGGTATTTTGACTGATGGACAGTTTACTACTACGAACAGGAGAACTGCGCAATGTGTCAGTTTGAATCAGACTGAACCGGTCTGGAGATATTTCTTTACACACAAACACACGATTCCTCAGTTGGCCATGTATGGATCTTACCATGGCATGGAATTGTTTTATGTGTTCAACAACTGGGAAAATGCTACTTTGGGACAGGGCTTGTTGTTCAAACCTGCTGATGATGCCGTTCAACAGGCAATGCTCCGGTATTGGACCAACTTTGCCCGCACCGGCAATCCAAACGGAACCGGATTGGAAAACTGGCCTCAATATCTGAGTTCCGATGATTGTTACCTCGAAATCAAAGCTGAACCTGATGGAAACCAATGTGGTCTGAGAACTTCTAAATCGGACTTTTGGGATAAGGTTATCGGATATACAAGATGTACCTCTTCCGTTGGTCTTGAATCTCAGCCTGATAAAAAAGAGTTGACATTTTTCCCCAATCCAACCTCCGGAAAAATCTACCTCGATCTACCGCAAGATCTGCATGATTATGAAATATTTATTTATAATTCATTTGGGCAAAAACAACAAAGTTTTAAAAACACGGATCAGATTGATTTGTCGGGTGAAGCGTGCGGTATATATTTCATTGAGATCAGCTCGGAGGGAAAGCGATATACAGGTAGAATCGTTAAAACGGATTGAGCAAGAAAATATGATGGTGAATGATCAGAGATTGTTGATGGAAGATCTCTGATGATGGTCAAACGTTTTAATCAATCCGGACAGCAATTTCCAGTTCCTTTATGGGAATATTTGCTTACCTCTGATATTATACAATAAGCTGGTCGGTCGTCGATTTTTGGCAATGATACTTTCCGGCCGTTTGATCATTGCCTATAGAAAACCTGGAAAAAAATTAGTGTGCTTAGTCATTTTTTTTTATCATTTTGAAAACCTTGTATTCAAATGTGCAGTACTTTTAGCGGGGGAAAAAGCAATAGGACAGCTTGCTTTTTTTTTGTGTCTTTCAGAAGATATTCTAAAGAGAAAATGGATGCTACGGAACGATATCCGGATAAATTCAATCTGAGGGGGAAATTACCAAACTTTGAAAATTGACCAGTAATTAAGATAACAAATATGCCTGCAAACTAATTATTGACCGTCAAAATATTCAACAATGAATGAAAAATACAATTACATAGTTGTATTCGGTGGAACCGGTTACTACGGACGAAAAGTAGTCGAAAAATTGATCCAAAAAGGACAGGCTGTCAGAGTCGTTAGCCGAAATTCCGAAGCAGCGAAAATAATTTTAGGAGACAAAGTGGATATTTATGAGGGCGATGTGACCAATCTTTCCACGATCACCGGATCACTCAAAAATGCAGGATGCATCGTGATCTGTCTTTCCGCCATGACCAATAAACTCATCAGAAAGATGAAAGCGATAGAGCGTGATGCTGTATTGAACATAATGGAAGAAGCTGAAAAAGCACAAATTTCCCGGCTCATTTATATGTCAGGCTATGAGATGCGGGCCCGGTTGCTGGATGAGTTGAACATCCCCGAATTTGGAGCCATTAAAATAGAAATTGAATCCAGGATCACACAATCCGCATTCAATTGGACGATCTTGGGCGATGCTCCGGCCTTCGAACTTTTTTTTAAATTGACCAACAAAGGCAAAATGACTGTTCCGGGTGGCGGTTTCCTTCCGGTTCCTACCATTTCGGCTGAGGATGTCGGGGAGATCACGGCTCAGGTTGCTATGCGCAATGACCTGGGCGGCAAACGGATCAAGCTGACAGGACCGGAAGCATTAAGTTTTCCCGAAGCAGCAAAACGTATGAGTCAGTTGACGGGGAAAAAGATCAGACACATCTCCATTCCGTTGTTTATGGTCAATATCATTTCCTTTATCCTGATCCCTTTTGCCCCGTTTGTGCGTTATCTTTACAAAAGTCTTAAAATGCTCAATCATTTTCCTGAAGACCTGGCCTTAGATGTACCCAAGCAGCACCGGTTACTAAGATCATTGTTTGATTATGAACCGGTAAGTTTCGATATGGAAATTCAGAAAAGGATGAAGGAAAACAGGATATGATCCGGGAGAAATCGTTTCGATCAGTACACATTACCCGGCAATTCAATCTAGAGATTAACCAGAATTGCACATAAAGATGCACCCAAATTCCAGATAGGATCAAGATAAATTATCAGGATGATTTGTAAGATACTATCCCACTCCAATCATATAGATTTTCAAAGCTTTATTTATATTTACGCAAACAAAAAAAATAATTGCCAATTCTGCGAAATATGAAGAAAATATTGTCCATCATTATCCTGATTTGCACTCTGTTTGGCCTCCATGCCCAAATAAAAACGACTATCATCGCTGAATTAAAAAACAGTCACTTTAAGATCAACATCAATGATGAAGGGGTGCTGACCGATATAACTGATCTGCGTACCGGAGTGAATTATCTCGATACGGATTCCGTCTCTACCCTCTGGTTGTCCGGCTTGACAGGCAAATAGAAAGACCCAGGTCAGCTAGGAAACAGGGTGATATTTTGATCCTGGAATATTCCAGTAATATAGAAGCTCACATCCGGATGGAAACAAAACAATCGCACATTACCTTAGAATTGGTCTCCATGACAACCGCAGAAGCCGTTGATCTGGTTATCTGGGGTCCGTATTTTACCAAAATAAACAAAATCATCGGAGAAACGGCAGGCGTGGTTCGCGGAGAAAACTTTGCTTTGGGCATTCAGTCGCTGAATATCAAAACACTCGGAGGTTACCCTTGGAATGAAAGCGACCGTATGCCTGAGTTTGATATTTTCCGGCAGGGTAATGACCAAAATATGCATCCCGAAACCGACGGAAGTGTTTTATATCGCATAGAAGCGGCAAAACCTACCGGTCAGGGCAGTAGTTTGCAAGCTTATTGCAGGAACAGGTTCAAAGAACGGATCGTGGAAGATTTCGATCATGATCGCCTCATTGCTCCGGCATATGATGACGGAGGCGTTACGGGTTCAAAAATAGCCATATTCGGTTGTCCTGTTGACCTTTCACTGGAAACGATCGGAATGATAGAACTCACTGAAGGGCTGCCGCATCCTTTAATTGACGGTAAATGGGCTAAAACTTCTGCACAAGCAAATGCCGCCTACCTGATCACTGCCTTTACAGAGGAAACGGTGGACCATGCAATCGCTCTGACCAAAAAAGCCGGACTGAAATATTTGTATCACTATGGAAAGACTTTTGAGAACTGGGGACATTTTGACCTTTACAAAGGTGAATTCCCTAATGGCATTGAGGGTCTGAAAAAATGTGTGGAAAAAGCTGAAGCGCAAGGTATAAAAATGGGCACCCATTGTTTGTCCAACTTCATCAGCCCCAATGATCCTTATGTCACCCCGATACCTGATCTAAGACTGGCCAAAGTCGGAAGTTCAGTCATCACTGGTGACCTCGATGCAACAGCCACCGAAATACCAATCGAATCGCCGGATTTTTTTAACCAAATGAAAAACAACCACCTGAAAACGGTGATGATCGGCGATGAATTGATCAGATACAGCAGTGTGTCTAAAGAAACGCCCTGGAGATTGATGGATTGCCAGCGTGGCGCTTTCGGAACTTTCGTATCCCAGCACAAAGCCGGAACTATTATTTCAAAACTTTTGGACCATGGGTACAAGGTGTTTTTGACAGAAGCAGATCTGACGATTGAAATGTCCCGGAAATTGGCGGAATTATACAACGAAACAGGTTTACGCCAGATCTCATTTGATGGACTGGAGGGCAACCGATCAACGGGACTGGGCACTTATGGCGAGTCACTGATGCCATATACATGGTTCAATGAACTGTCTGCTGACCTGAAAGATCATCTGATCATTGACGCAAGCCGAACCACACATTTTTTCTGGCATATCTACACCCGAATGAACTGGGGTGAACCATGGTACGCCGGATTCAGGGAAAGTCAGACAGAATACAGGTTCAATAATCAGGCCTATTTCAAAAGGAATTTTATGCCCGGAATGCTGGGTTGGTTCAGGATGACATCCGAAACGACCATAGAAGATATAGAATGGATGCTGGCAAAATCAGCAGGTTATGAGGCTGGATATGCATTGGTTGCTGATATGGAAAGCATTGCCCAAAACGGTTTTTCGGAAAAAATCCTTCAACAGATCGGTGATTGGGAACAACTGAGGCTTTCCAATTCATTTAATGACGGGCAAAAGCTGAAAATGAGAAATAATTCGAAGGAATTCTCCATTCAGCGGGTTGGAGAAGGTTCCTGGAACTGGTCTGAGGTTTTTTCATACAAATTTGTGCACACTCAGAAGTTCAGACAACCGGGAGAACCATTGTTTTCAACTTTTAATCTGGATAATCCGTGCAGGGAACAGATCATGCAATTCATGATCACAGCCTCTAATTGCGATATCCATCTGGTATCTTTGGAGATTGACAATTATAAAACCATCCAACTTCCTGTGGCGTTGAAAGCAGGTCAGATACTCAGATATACGGGTAGCGTTGAGGTAGAACTTTACAGTTCAACCGGGCAATTACAGGAAACTTTGCCGGTTGACCCAAAGGACTTTCTGTTGAGAGAAGGAGCCCATTCTATTCAATTTGACTGCGTTTTTGATAAGGCGGAAAAGGAATCAGAGGTAAAATTTGAAGTCAGGCTAACTGGGGAAATTGAGGTTGTCAGGCATAATGGTTCATGATAATTGGTTAGTGGTTAATGACCAATGGTTAATGTTTATCCTAAAAAAAATAACGCACGACATATGTGAAAAAGCTGCCTCCTTAAAGAAAAAGAAATACTGCATTCTGCTATAGGTCTTTTACAAAAGGATATTGACATCCTGTAAATGGAAAATCTCTTCTCTCATTCAATATAAAAAAAACCATTTTAAAACATAAATGAAATCCTGAAAATCCTTAAATCCTCCAATTCCTGATCCAGACAAAATTGATTTACAAACCCACCCCTCATTAACCGGAATGAACAATAATTCTCTTACCTTAGTGACCTGATGTTACAGTGTCGAATGAAAACAAAAAAAACCAAAAGATGAACCATTTTAAATGCTTATCCGGAAACCGTCATAGTGGATTTTTTCCGATTTCGGTGATCATTTTACTGATTATTTTTTCAGCTTCAATAAAGCAAGCCAACGCACAAATTGTCAGTGCGCATCACAGTGGATTCACCTGGATATCCACAGAACATGTTACTGACCAGAACTTTGGTTCAGGTTATACGATGTATAGTGCGGCATGGCCAGTATTTAACCAATATCCCGGACCTGAGCGCTTCCAGACCGGATTGAGCAGTAGTTGGTTGAGCACACAACGAACAGGTAATGAACCGGAGGATTTTTATACGACCATCGAAGGAGGCTTGGGTTGGTGGCACGACACGCGTTTCGGCACCAAAATACCTAAGTTTATCATGGGTGGTGTTTCATACAATTTCTATGCATGGGCGAATGGTCCTGGTGCCGGCAGAAGTGACATATTACCCAACGGCCAAAGAGACTGGAGTACTCCTGGTGGAAAATACGGTGTCGCTCAATTATCCAATAAACTCCTTTGGGCTCCCGATGGCTTGAATATGGCACAGAGTTTGAATGGCGAAATGCTTGGATATGGATACATTCCTTTGCCATTGACTGATCCGATTACAAATACGAACGGAACTGATATCACAACCGGTGATCAATGCTGGACCTTGTTTTTGAATTCCACTAACTTCAAAGGGCCTGCAACCTTTTTTTTACCGACTTTCTGGACAGAACCAGTACTGCAAGATCCTGATCTCGAAGGATTGTTTCTCGACTCAAGGCCTGCTGATCCGAATGTTGGTTTTGGCATAGAACATGCAGGTTCGCCCGCACTCATTTCCCGGGATAGCAATGGAAATCCTTATGCTAAATTGAAAAGATTGCAATTTCCGCTAAGTAATGAAGATAATTCTATGATCCTGAGTCACATTTCAGTTTATTCCAGACAAGCATTATGGAATGATCTGCAAGCCTGGTTCAATGGTGGTCCGGCAGTCCTTCCACCGATCAACGAGACCGGAACACATCGCGTTCCCTTTGTCAATAATGGTGGCGCCATGGCAGCAGAGATCTCAGAAAATACCCAAAATGGTTTAAAACATGACATAGATTTGCATTACATTGATAATGTTCAGCAAAATGCAAACATCATGGGTTTTAAATTTGACCTGAATACTGTAGAGAAAGGTGAAAAGAATTTCATATTGCCTGAATATTTCAAACTCGATTCGGATAACCGTTGGAGACCAGTTGAAGAAGACGATGTGCCCGCCTCTACTCAATTGCTGAATACTGCCATTCCGTCTTCTCAGGGATCTGACATCCCATATTTGACACCAATGGATCCGGATTGCCACTGGCAGGATCTCAATGGTCCGTGGAATAAACCTGGTCCGATAGCTGGACCCTTTAAAGCTGACCTTGGCGACGGAACTACTGTTACCTATTATTGGTATCGTTTTGTGGATCAACCAGCCATTATCCACGCGAACCTTCCCGAAGATATTCGGACCAAATTACAAAACAGGGTTGAGCTCCTCCATGCCAACTGGCATCATACTGATGAATATCTGGCCCCGCCGACTGTAGGTCAAATAGCTACCATAGATCCGGCAGTCATTGTACAGCCACCTGCCGGACTGGAGATCGGGTATGTTCCGATCGTTACGAGACAGGAAAGGTCCGGGACTAAAGTCAGGGTCTTTGTATTAGCAGGTCAATCGAATATGCAGGGATATGGCGCCATCACTGATCCGGAAAATGATCCCGGTAGCCTGACTGATGTTATTCAAATGGATGTACATGGAAAGTGGTCTGAAATCGGCAAACCAGATCAGTGGAAAACCCTGGAAAACGCATTTGTATATTTCGAACGGAATGGCGAAACGATCAAATCAAATGTAACCGTCGGACAGGGAGCTTATGCTGATTTGATTGGACCGGAATTGATGTTTGCTCATCAGTTGGATAAATACTTCGACGATCCTGTTCTGATAATCAAAACTGCATGGGGAGGAAAGAGCCTGGCCGAAGATTTTCGTCCGCCTTCAGCCGGTGGGACAACGGGTGAATTTTATTCTGAAATGATCCAAACGGTGAAAGACGTCAGCCAGCATTTGGCAACAGCGTTTCCGGATATTGGCACAACTGATTATGAAATTTCAGGATTCGCGTGGTTTCAGGGCTGGAATGATGGTGCAACAGACGATTTTTTAAATGAATATGAAAGCAATCTGTTTCATCTGATCCGGGATGTAAGAATTGATCTGGAGGTACCTGATCTGCCTGCGATCATTGCCAGTTCAGGACAGGGCGGGTTTGAACAAACCAATGATCTTTGGGTGCAAAGCATGCAAAATATTATATCGGTAGCCCAGGAAAATGTCGGATGTAATGATACCATGTTTGGCGGGAGAGTTGGCTTTGTGGACACCAAACCTTTTTATATAGATCGGTCATCATCGCCGGAAGATGCCATTCATCATTTCAATAACAATGCACTTACTTATCTGAACATTGGAAAATCCATGGGTGATGAAATGATCCAGGCGATCAATGACATGTCATTTTGCTATAAAGACTGTGACAATCCCGTTTCCCCAGGTATCGTATCGATTGGCAACAGGGTATGGAACGACCTCAACCGAAATGGCATCAATGAACCCGACGAGCCGGGTATTCCGGGAGTATCTCTGGTGATCTGGGAGGATTCTGATGGTGATGATATTCCTGACTGGCAGGGTTTCGGCGGTGTACGGGTGACAGATGAGGAAGGATATTACAGTTTTTCAGGTCTCAAGCCCGGGAATTATGTGGTTTTCGTATGGCAGGTCTATAATTGGGGACCCGGTGAACCACTGGAAAACTTCATATCTACCAATGGTTTTGAACCGGATGCTGACAATAATGTAGATCTGGATAATAATGGTTTTGGCGATCCCTTTTCTGATATTATGTCAGGTATTGTGACGCTTACCTCGGGTGAAGAACCATTGGATGATGGTGATCCATATAATTGTTATTTTGATTACGATGCGAGTGGAAATAATACCATAGATTTTGGTTTTTATAATCCTGATATAAGTTCTTCAGAAGACGCTCAATTTGATGATGATCAATGGATAAGAGCGTTTCCCGTACCAGTTCGTAATGAGCTGACGATCAAAGGAAACCTGAGTTTATACCAGATAGAAGTATATGATGCTTTTGGTCGGCTGCTTATTATAATAGAATCTGAAGGAACATCCCATACAATTGATACTTCGTCATTTCCCGGCGGCTTGTATTTTGTTAAAACGATGCATCCTGGAAATCATCAAAGTAAAATGCAAAGAATTATTAAGTTATAGAAAGGATAGAATGCTGCCATTTGTTAAAAGTTTTGGAATTTTGAATTTCCGGTTTGGATCAGGTTTAAAAGACTATCAATACACGTGCCTTCAAGTCATTTGGCTTAAACCCATCATGAAATGTCAGCTATATAAAAATACTGAAATACATTTGTATTTTTATAACTTAATATTATAAATCGAGTCTGTTCCGAATACTCTTTGCCCCCTAAACCCTACTGACGTTTTCAGTCAGTACAGGCACTGACATTTTCAGTCAGCACATGCAATGACGTTTTCAGTCATTACATGCCTGAAAGGGAACTTTTAATTTGTTGATTTTAAATCATTTCCATATAGTCTTGTGCTGATCAATGACGTCANNAAAAACGATTGAAAACCAACAAATCGGACTTTTAAGAAGACTCAAAATTGAGTATTCTCCGAAAAATATAAATCGCCACGAATGCAAAAATAGAAACGAATACTTAAAATACTTTAAGGTTGTAATTTAGTATGTTATAAATTATAATAATATATATGAGTTTTAAACTTTGAAGTAAACCTTACTGGAGCAGACTCAAAATTTGGAAACAAGAATCCATTTTTGAGTTAGTTGAAAAAATATTATCTTTTTCATGGCCAGCATCACAAAGGGAGAAAACTTCAGGCTTTTTTTTGGATATCCAAAAAAAAACACGAAGAAAAATATTGAAAGAATTCAAAATTCTGTTGATTGCCATAAATGGCCACCAAGCCTTTAGGGTGAATATTCGTTGGATATTCAATGGATGTACCTCAAAGTGATAAAAAGTCAAAAACCAGGGTGAAGCTTTTGTTTGGATCGCAGATACTTTTGTGTCTGGTATCAACCATATCTTAAATGTTGAAATGATGCCTTGAAAATCGCAGTTACAAAAATAATCACAAGCATTATTAATGCGAATCAAGGGTTGAAAAAAAAGCTCCGAAAATCCTTTATTTGGCCTCAATCCTAAAGGAANNAAGGAAGATAAAGGATTTTCTCGCTTTCATCCTTTAGGATCGAGGCAAAAAAGTGAGAAAATCCTGCTTATCTGCAGAATTAACTTTAACCCTTGATTCGCATTATTAAGTAATTTGTTTGGAATCTTATAGAGACATTCATGAACAAATGCATGATTTATAAGCCAAAGTATAATGTAAAACGCTTAAAAACATTCAGCCTGATCATCCTTACCAGACGAATTGTATCTTATCAAAAATTCCATCGATCTAAAGGAATAAAAAACTCAATTTAAAGCCGGAAATCTTCATTGGTAACGTATAACATTAAATCCATATTTAACTGAGACTTCATATTGCAAACTAACCTTGAATACTTGCATAAGTCTGTCAAATTCATTAATTTACGCCTTTTTTAAAGCCCTCTGGATTTGGCAACCCGTATTATGGGAAACAAACTCCAAAAGAGACAACTTTTAGCGCTTTTTTGTCTAAAAATAACCTCAAATTACAAATCGCAACGAGACACTTTCGATGGTAATATGGTTGCCGTACTTTTGCTGTCAGTTGCAAAGCAAGGTAAATGGACTACAATACCTTGAGAATATTAAATTAAGCCTGTAATTTATTTTTAACCATAAAATTTAGTGAAATGATCAAAAGATTTTTTTCTGTCTGACAATTCCAATTTTTTTTGGTACATACAATTATAGCAAGGATTTACCCAGTGCTTCATCAAGCGGCAGTGCGTCCACCTCTTCTTCATCATTTGAAAATGTTGCGGGTGTTTCCGTTACAGTAGATGTGACCGATGCAAATAAGGTTTTGGTCGTGGCCACTTTAACCAGCAAAACGACTTCAGGTTCGTCGACCGGAGCTTACAGGATAGCAGATGATTCAGACCACAACATCAACAGCGGTGAATTTCAACATTCGCATTCCGGCAAAGATGGAATCGGAACCATCGTACACATATTTGACGTCAGCAGTTTGTCGGGAAACAGAACCTATGTTTTCCAGCATAATACTACGGCCCAGACTTTGAACACTTCAGCCACGATCACAGCCATTGTTTTATATGACGGGAGCAATCAGCTGACCAATGACGTTCAGCAATTGTCGTCTCCCTTAGCTGCAAATAATGAATGGGAAAGCGTAGCGGGCAAAACCGGTTTCAGCCTGCCGGCAAGCGGAGGAATCTATGTCGCAGCTTCCATTCAAAACCAGAAAACTTCCGGCGGGTCTGCAGTGGTCAGCGCTGAATGGGTTTTGCAATACAAGAAAACAGGTGATATCGAGTGGAAAAATTTAAATTATCCGATTTTCAGAGCTCCGCTGGGAGAACAAATAGGCATGGTAAGCCTGGTAGGTGCCCTGCCCAACAATACTGAAGCAGGAAATTATGATTTCAGGGTAGCACACAGGCGGATAACCGACCCTTCTGAACATGACATTGTTACCCAGGCATGCAATATGGTGGTTGTAGGCCTTGGATATGAAAATGGTTATTTCCCGATTTTAACTTCAACAAAACCATCCGCTTCTACTACATCGACCACATTGGTTTCCGTTATGGAAAATACCATTAAGCCTCAGAGCAATACAGATATTTTTGTTCATACCCAATATGCGCTACGCTCAAATGGTACAACCGATCCTTGCACACATGACTTACAGTTGAAAAAAAGAGGGATAGAAATTTCAAAAAGCATCAGTTATCTGAAATATATAGCCAATGATACACATCGCTGCAGCGGTTCAGCCTCATCTTTGTTTCCTGATATGGTTGAAGACAGCTTATACAACATTGATTTCAGACATGCATCACGGCCCGGACGGTCGATGACGACCAGCGAAACATATACAACCATGTGGGGTTTGAACCGTTCTTCACTTCCATTTGTGTCCGCAGTAACTGTTTATGCCACTGAAGGCGTCACCAGTGCGGCATACAACACCTTGAAAGCTGCTTTGGACGATGTAAATTCAGGCATTTTCAGGGGAGAGATCATCATACATATCAACGACAACACCATAGAGACCGCGGCTTGTGAAATCAACGCATCCGGAACAGGAAACTCAGATTATTCTTCCATTTTAGTTTATCCGACTTCCTCTAACCTTACCATTTCAGGCAACACCGGAGCTTCACTCATTCACCTGAAAGGAGCAGAAAACATTACCATTGACGGAAGGGTCAATCAGATCGGAGAAGCAAATCTGAGCATTATCAACCAAAGCACCAGCGCCAATGCACGAGCCATCCGATTCGAAAACTCAGCACAAAACAACACTTTCAAATATCTCATCATCAAAGGATCTTCAACCGGAGATGTGATATTTTTCTCCAATTCATCCACCGGAGATGGCAACAATGATAATATTGTCGAACATTGCCAAATCACCAATGCCGGACAACGTCCTGGCAATCTGATTTACTCTGCCGGAACTGCCGGGCGAAGGAATTCAGGAAACATTATCAGAAATAATAGTTTTTACAATTTTCTATCCACAGAAAGATTTTCTTATGGAATCAATATTGTTTCCAACTCAGAAAACTGGGTGATTGACGGCAATCATTTTTACGACACTGAAATAATTGCACCCACTGATGCCAGAGGTTATTCCTGTATCAGAATATACACCACAGATGCTGGCAATTATACCATATCCAATAATTATTTCGGAGGTACAGCGCCATATTGCGCCGGTGGAAAATGGACCGTTACAGCTTCTACCCCGCATTATATGAGAGTCATCGCTCTGAATACCAGCAACTCAGAGACATCTGCCATTTCAAATAACACCATTCAGGCATTCGAATACACTTCAACCGGACCCAACCCTTTCGATGGTATTTACCTTTATGACGGTACGGCTTTGATGGAAAACAACAAAATAGGTGACTCAACAGGAACGGAATCCATTCGACTCATTGCCACGAATCCATATTTGAAAGCGAATATTTCTGCGGGATCTGTTAGTTCAGTGGACATCATTGGCGCAGGTACCGGTTTTGCAGTAGCACCGGAAATTACTTTCAGCGGTGGTGAAGGAAGTGGCGCCACAGCGATAGCTACCATCAATGCATATGGTGAAATCACTGAAGTATCAGTTACAAATGCCGGATCTGGATATACCAGTGAACCTCAGGTAAGGATCCAGGCTATATCTCAGACGCATTCGACATTTCACGGTATATGGATCAGAGGTTCGGGAACCAAAACCATCAGGAACAACATCGTTGGCTCTATAAAAACAATCGGGTCAAACGCTTTTGTATATGGTTTTGAGGGAATTTATGAATCAGCAGGATTTTTGGGAAATACTGAAATCAGTAACAATACATTTGGTAGTCTCAAGACTGAAAACAACATATTCAGTTCATCGTCCGGGGAACTTGCTGCTACAGGGCAAAGAATGTATGGCATTTATTCACAAAATGATGGCAATACGACGATAAAAAACAACACTGTCGGTAATATCATCAATGCATACACTGGAAATATCAACGCAACCCAAACGATCGGTATTTATGTAAACAGGGGTAATAACACCATTGAAAACAATTCAGTTTCCAATATAAAAACATATACTAAAAGTTCGGGATCAGCTAGCGCCGCTTCAATCTGCGGGATCAGTGTTAACAGAAATACAGCTGGCTTGAACCATACCATTAAAAATAACAAAATCAAAGGCATTTATAATCTGAATCCGGATGCCAGGGTAGACGCATATGGGATCTTTTTCTATGGTTCGAATGCGGACTGGAGTAACCTAAGTGGTAATCTTGTTCAAAATATTGAGATCCAGTCTTCCCATATCGGAAGCTCAGTAGACGGCATCGTTTTGTATGGAGGGAAAGCACATTTTCATAATAATATCATTCATTTGGGTAAAAACTTTTCAAACAAGTGCCTGATTTACGGGATTTGGGATCAGGCAACCTGGACGAGTGATTTGAATTGCTATTTCAATACGGTTATTATTGAAGGTTCGGTAAGCGGTGAAACTTCTTCTTCCTTTGCTTTTTACAACAGAACTTCCACAGGAACGGATCGCAATGTTAAAAACAATCTGTTCATCAACACGAGAAGCGGAGGAACAACAGGAAAACATTATGCCATTCGTGTGGGAACTGTTTCAAATTTATTTGTAGACTACAACAATTATTTTGCGCCAAATGGTGTTTTAGGCTGGCTTTCAAGTGATAAAACCACTTTAGCCGCCTGGAAAGCAGCTACATCACAGGACATAAACAGCTACAATGAAGACCCACAATTTACAGGTATTGGTATTGATCATGAACCGTTTTACCCGGTAATGACTCAATTGGGAGCGACCAATACCGGAATTGCTACAGATTATACCGGCCAGAACAGGTCAGAGTCAAGCCCCAAAATCGGCGCATTGGAGATCAATGAGATCGTTTGGCAAGGTGGCACAAATACCGATTTCAATACCGGCAGCAACTGGATAGGTGGAATAGTGCCGGACAATGGCGCTTCCATCCGCTTTGCAGAATCACCTGACAACCATTGCGTTTTAGATCAGAACCGCGTATTTGGCTCCTTTGCAAACGCAAGCGGTAAAAACTTTGTATTAAATGGCCATAAAGCTACGATCGGCAACTCCATTAATTTTAGCAGCACCGGGCAGTTTGATGCAACCGAAACAGGCTCTGTTTTGGAATTGAACGGTGAAACTGACCAGATGCTGAATGGCAATTCCTTCCTGGACAATTCCATAGATACTTTGGTAATCAACAATTCGGCTCAGGTAAATTTGTCCAACAATCTCTCGGTCAATTCATTATTAAGGCTTCAAAACGGTACTTTGGCTTTGAATAACCATGAATTGTCCCTTCAGGGAAAAATTCTGACAGTTAATGGACAATTGACCGGAGGAAATGATGCAGCGGTCAGCATAGAAGGTGACATCCCGGTCTTTGCCTTCCCTGGAATAACTTTAAAAAAACTATCATTAAATACAAGTAATGGAATAATTCTAAGCGGAAATGTAACCATCCAGGATATACTGACACTCGGGAACGGTTATATCAATGTAAATTCCAAAGTACTCACAATCAATGGATTTAACATCACAAGAACCAATGGAACCATAAATGCATCTGACGCCAATTCTGAAATTGTTTTCAACAATCAGACAAGTGTGACCCTGAGCAATGGTTTTTTCAATGAACCGATAGCCAATCTTATCATCAGCTTTGGTGGTTTGAAATCAGAGGGAGATATCACCATTACTGAAACGATTGATTTGCAATCCAATAATCCGAATTCGACAACCGGCTTACTTTCCATGCTCAATGGCACTGAGATCACTTTGTCCGGGAATGCACAAATCCTTGGCATAGGAGATATTACAGGTATTGTAATAAGAAATTCTTTTGCTGCGAACATCAAGTATTCTTTTGGGAACAGCTTTACTACCATCTCATTTATTCCCGGCGGAACTTATCCTTCCAACATTAAATGCAAAATTTCAATAGGCACATCACCGGTCTGGAAACCTGAAGCTATCAGCAGAATATATGATTTCATTCAGCAGGATGGAGTCAATTGTTTCGCCACCATAGCAACGTTTTATCTGGACGCAGAACTCAACGGAAACAATGAAAACGAACTGAGTCAATGGACATTCGGAGCCAACGGACAACAACCGAATGGCGCTTATGACTGGGGATTCTCCAATTCCAATACAAGCCAGAATTGGGTTGAAATTTCCAATGTGAACATAGGTTTTTTCCCGACTTCTTTTGGAAATCTGGAAAATACACTTTCAACCACAACCGCATCATTTGTCATATGGAACGGGAGTGTGGACACAGATTGGGAAAAAGCTCTTAACTGGACACCAAACTATGTGCCCACTACCACAAGCTATGTGGTAATTCCAGATGCAAATACAACATCAAATGACCCTATTTTGCCTGGCAATGCGGAGATTTTGAAACTTTGGCTCCAGCCTGGTTCTGTATTGAATTCGGGAACAACATCCACATTTACCCTAAACGGCAATGTCAGCACCTGGGTAAATTCACACGGTACCTTCAATCCCGCCGACGGAACCGTCATTTTCAGCAATACAGAATCTAATATTTCGGGTAAAACCCAGTTTTATAACCTGACAATTCCAACTTCATCTACGCTGTGGCTTACCTCAGATGCACACATACAAATTCAGGGAACGCTGACCAATAACGGTACATTGGCAACTTTTAATTCCGGTAATACCATTGTTGAATACAACGGTGGAAATCAAACCATTGTAGTTCCGAAAACTTCGGCTAATCGCTATTCTACCTTGATTTTGAGCGGCACCGGAACAAAAACCCTGGCATCTCAGGCACTCGAGATCCTGGGTAATTTTGAGATAGCCGGCACATCTTCAGTCACAGGAGCCGGCTCTGTTTCAATAGATGGAAATATGATCCTTGGCACAGATGCAAGCTTTGCCACCGGGGCATTTGATCATTCGATCAAAGGAAACTTTGAAAACAACGGAACTTTTTATGCTTCCATTACAAAAACCTTTGCTTTTAATGGCATTGCGCCGCAGTTTATCCTGGGGAATAACAAATCCGGATTTGGTATCTTGGAGCTCAACAACAGCCTGGGGTTAAGTCTCCTGTCGGATGTTGATATCAATAATGAATTAAAGATCACCTCGGGTGTATTGTATATTGGTGAAATGAATCTTGTGATCAACCTATATCCATAATGAAGGACAAGCAAAATATTAAAACCATTTAAACATGAAGTATCTATGATCATCTTGGGGCGAAAACCATTCGGGGAAATAAATAAGAAAATTATCCTATGATTGGCAATATCTATTAAAACTTCAGGTGAATTATAAAATGAAATCTGCTCTGATACATAGGGTTAATTTACCAGGATCATGTTAGATCAACAAAAGCAAACAAGCTATCCTTATACCTCAAAACCTTGACCATAGTCATTCATGGCCTGCATGATGGGCAATAATTTTTTCCCTTCATCTGTAAGATTGTATTCAACTTTCGGAGGCACTACTTCAAAGACTTTCCGGGAGATTACTCCCTGCATTTCCAATTCTTTCAGAACCTGAGAAAGCATTTTGTCATTAATGGTTACCAGCACTTTTTTCAGCTCACCAAACCTTAATTTTTTATCCCTTAAATTCCAGATCACTATACCTTTCCACCGGCCACCGATTATCTGCAAGGTCAGATCTACGGGACAGTAATAATATGTGCCATTCAGTTTATAACGTTTCATATTAATTGATTTTTATGCAAATTTAGTAAATGGAATCATTTACTTACCAAAATGATAGCACTTTCATTTTAGTAAGTATATGCTGATTCGTAATATACGAACATATCTTTGCGCCAACAAAAATTTATAACATGAACGCATCAAAATTCATAATCATGGACGAAAGTAAGTCCGAAACATCACAAACTGTGTATGCAGTTTCTAGAGCCATATTGCAAGCAAACTGGGAAAAACTGGACAACTTACTGGATCCGGATTTTACATATACCGGTGATGGGTACCACTTTTCAAAAGATGAATACATCGGCTTTATGCAAGATTTGCGTGGAGCCTTTTCCAATTTTGAGATGATACTTGAAAAAACGATCACAGAGAACGATTTTGTATCTATCAGATTTACGTCCAAAGTGGTTAACACAGGTAGTTTTATGGGTTCTCCTGCAAACCAAAAGAATTTGACTATTACAGGAATATTTCAAAGAAAAGTCGCAAATGGAAAAGTCTTGCAGGAATGGCAAACAACCGATCTTTTAGGTACCATGAGTCAAATTGGATTTGGAGCAACTTTTGGATATGCCGTATTTGTAACCGGTTTCAAGTTAAAACAAAAGCCCATAAGACGGAAACCAAACGATTTTTTGCATATCAATGGGAATGTTTCTAACTTTGATATGTTGAAAGCAAAAGAGAAAAATACCTATATCAAAAACTATCTGAAAAAAAATTGATTTTTTTCAAAATAACATAAAACATCGGCTGACGAATTGATAACTTGTCAGCTGTTTTTTGTATTTTCACGACAGCAAAATAGCAGGTGTTACGGTAATTAGCTTTCTAAGGTTGTGAAAACTCAAGTCAACTCCCGGGATTGGTTTTTGAATTGATTCTTGAATGATGAGTGAAAAACTGATGGAATCATGCTTTGATCTTAACGAAAAGAATTGAACTGGTTAGATTGCAATCGGCTTTATTGCCTGAAAATACATTTTGAATCTGCTCAAAATGCTTTGTTCCGGTTGGTTTTTTTTGAAAACAACATATGAATATTGCTTGATGGTTTTTTAGACTCAGGCTTTTGTTTATCCATTTCACTTGCGTCAAAGCCTTATTTTTGAGGTAAAATTGTGCTTTTCTTCCTGTATACTCTTTCATGCTTCAACCTCACAGACCAATCAGCTATTCAGCAAACTAAATACATTAATAACGATATTTAAAATTATCACATACTAATATTGAGCCTACTTCGAAAAGTCCAATTTGTGAGTCTGCTCCTAAAAGGCATATCTTCAGTTTTTTATAACATATTTATAATATTAAAATTTATAACATACTAAATTGCAGA
>DDTL01000059.1 GCA_002344345.1 Saprospiraceae bacterium UBA2365 | reverse complement strand
ATTCCGAAATGATCGAATCTGAAGAAAAAAAGTATTTATAAAGAATTTCATCCGATTTTATAGGTGGTTTATTACAATTTTTATATCCTTCTAAAAGAAAAAATAATTCAAATAATTGTTTCAATACTACTTGGGATGATGCATTTCCATCTATAGGGTAAATATTTTGGGTTCTATATACCAGTTTATCCTTGTCTTCACCAATTTCACGACATATATTACTAGTCACTATTTTACAGCTATCAAGACAAAAAGAAAAATCCGGAAAACAATATGTGTCAAGATACCAATAGTTAAATTCACAATCGGGAGTATTTATTCTTTCAGGTTTTAAAAAACAACCCAAAACCAATAAGTTAAAAAATAATAAGTATAAGACCTTCATGTGAATGATTTTTGTTTTCCTTTAGGCCAGTTGAAATCTTTGAATAAAAAAAAGGCGAAATTTTATTTTTTTCGTCCTCCAACACAACCTTATTTTAAATTAGAGTAATCACTCAAATATAACAACTTAAAGAACAATTAATTGATTTTGAACTGATTTTATTTACGAATTATCATTAGATCCAACTATTATTTCATTTAATTGGTACAGGATTGATTTTTATATAATATCCACTTCATGAAAATCATGATCACCACATTAACATTAAAAGATCTCAAAAAATCTATTGGTTTTGATGCTCATGAATTATTTTCTGAACCATGTCTATGCTAAACCCGGAAATATCAGAAAGTACTTCTATTGAATACCCTTTTTTGTACCCCTGGATGATCAATCGCATCTTTTCAGATTTGATTCCCTTTTCAATGCCTTTTTCAATGCCTTTCTCAATACCTTTCTCAATGCCTTTCTCAAATCCCTTCTTTTCTATCTGTTCGTATGTGGTCATGATCTTTGATTTTGTCTGTAATGGTAATTCTTCTATTAAAATGGCCAGTTCTTCAACGCTAATTTCTGATATTTCAAAAAAATAAACAAATATTTGTCTGGAAAAGTTCCGGGGATTATCACCCTCAAAATCAATTCGTTCCAGTATCTTCCGAATGTGTTCCATCAGCAGATCAGGCCTTCCGCTGTAGCGCTGAAGTTGCACGGCTGCCCGCAATAACATCATTTTGATACCTTCCAGAGCGTCTTCATTCATCCTGGCTAAATCCACAAACAATGTTTCAAAATCAGGTATGTACCTCCTGAATTCTTCCTTTAACCCTTGCACTAATTGACTTAGCGATCGATAATCCCAGTTTTCAACACCGTGATAAAAGATCATCGGGACCACAACATGCAATGGTTCTCCGCTTTTCAATTGAGCCTGATAGGCATTTGCCAGATAGGAGAGCAGCTGAACTGCCACCATTTTATCAGGATAACTCTTGTGTTCGATCAAAACACTCACAAAAAGGGAAGTGTTTTCACTTTCCAAAACCGGACAACGGAATACAGCATCAGAGAATATCTCTTTCAATTCCTCCGTAACAAAACTGTCTTTGATGGATTCCAATTTTTCAAAATCAATCAACCGGCTGATCTCCTCCGGTAAGAAAAACTGCAAAAAACCGATGGCAAGCTCCCTTTCGCCCATCATGGCCTTGAAAAATTTGTCGTGTGGATTATGAATGTGCTGGTTCATATTGTAAGGTAATTGGTTGCAAAATGTAAAGATAAACCTTTATCCTGAAAAAAAAAATTCAGGTCAACTTACACATTCCTTATTGTAAAGTTTAGCAAAATATGACAAACTTTTACTGCTCCGGTAATACCCTATAACGATCTTTTCCCAGAATATTTTTAAACCTGTTCAACGGTTGAAAACCACCAGAAAATATGATCAATTCACCTGGCTCTGCTTCATGCCACACAACGATTCACTGATGATCAGCGTGGCTTCAGTTTGAGCCTGAACTTCCTCTACCGTAAATACCGGATTGATCTCCTTTAAAACAATACCCTGCGGAGTAAGTTCCATCACACCCATCTCGGTGACGATGAGGTCCACTACTCCCTTGGCTGTCAAAGGCAACAGGCATTTCTTCAGGATCTTTTTGGAGACGCCGGAAGTATGTTCCATGGCGATCACCACGCGTTTGGCTCCGACGAGCAGATCCATGGCGCCACCCATACCTGTGATCAGTTTTCCGGGAATTTTCCAGTTGGCCAGATCACCATTCTCATCTACCTGCATGGCGCCCAAAACCGTAACATCAACATGTCCTCCACGGGTGATCAGAAATGATAAAGAAGTATCAAAAGTGCATGCACCCGGCAAAGCCGTGGTAAACCTGCCTCCTGCATCCTGATAATCAATATCTTCCATACCGGGTGCTGCGTTAGGGCCCATGCCGATGATGCCATTTTCACTGTGTACGATCAGATGAATGTCTTTCGGAACATAGTTGGGCACATGTGTCGGGATTCCGATACCAAGATTGACTACATCTCCATCATGAAATTCAAGGGCTATCCTGCGTGCAATTGTTTCTCTGACCTGATTTTTATCCAGCTGAACCATATTTGTTCTATTTTTTATTTTTTATTGTTATTTCTTTAATTATCAAGTAGTTAGTCTGCAGCTATTCAGTCTTTTAGCTATTTAGTCTTTTAGCCTATTTATTATTAAAAAATAAAAGAATTTAACCTAAAAGTCTAGATAGCTAAACAGCTGAACAGCTGAATTCCTACATACCTGAATAATCATTCATCTTATTATGCATTTCCTGAGCTATATAGGATGCTACATGATTGGCATAGGAATTCATAGTAAAACCGGCGTCATAACCCAATTCTTTTGCCAGTTCATGTGATATCCTGGGTCCTCCGCAGATCAGCAATACCTTTTGTCTAAGTCCTTCGGCTTCCAGCATTTCAACCAATTCAGTGAGGTTTTGGATATGCACATCCTTCTGTGTCACCGTTTGTGAAACTAGCAATGCATCGGCATTCCATTCAATTGCTTTTGCAATAAAATCCTCATTCAGCACCTGACTACCCATATTCATCGCTTCAAACATCTCATATCTTTCCAGCCCGTAATGTCCTGCATAACCCTTCATATTCATGATCGCATCAATACCCACCGTATGCGCATCCGTTCCGGTACTGGCGCCAATCACACGCAATTTTCTTCCTATATGTGTTTTGATAAAATCATCCACCTCATGCATATCCCATACCGCACTCTCGACCTTTGGAACATGGATGCCGGTAAAATCCACTTCATGCCGACAGGAACCATACCCGTTAAAAAAGGTAAAACCATCCGTAAGTTGATAATAATAAACAATCTGCGGATTGTCCAGACCCATTTTTCGCATCAGTATTTTGGCAGCTTCAATGGCTTCATCATTGCAGGAAACTGGTAAGGTAAAGCTTATCTGTACCTTTCCGTCATTCATGGTGTCTCCATAAGGCTTAACCTTTTTGAGATCCAGGTTTTTGTCAAAATCCTGTTTTTCAGTAGAATATAATCCGCTGCTCATAATTCATTTTTATTGATCATCATCGAAATAAATGGATTGAAGTAATGCGTTCCCTTTTTCATAACTCCGGACAGTCCTTTTCCACCTGTTTTACTTCTTTTGACATTGGCAAATATGCCTTTTTCCAATGCATTGAACAAACCTTCTGTTTCAATATCACCAAGTAAGATCATTGCATAATCCAAAACCTGTTGCGCCCGTTTTTGGATCAAACCATCTTTTTTAAATTCGACCTCATTTCCAATATCCTGCATGTTATTGAAAATGTATTTGGCATTTTCAATGGCAAGGTATCTGTCAGCCATAAAAGGTGTATGCACCGCTTCAGTGATCATTCCCAGCAACTGTATCCCCTGGCCTGTCCATATGGCGATTTCGTTGAAAAGTGCGTTCTGGATCTGGCCTTTGAATATATTCCCGGTCATGAATTTGGTCGGCGGCATATATTTCAACGGCGCATTCGGAAAAATCTCTCTTGCCATCTGAGCCTGTGAAAGTTCCAGTAAAAATCCGTTTTTGAGGGATGGATCCATCTCAAAAGCGTGTCCGAGACCCATCTGTTCCTCAGGTATGCCTGCGATCAGTGCCAATTGCTCATTGATCAGCTGAGATGCCAATACTGTGTGTGCTTCTTCAAATGCATCAGCTGTTGTCAGATAATTGTCTTCGCCTGTATTGATGATCACCCCTGCAAAACCGTTGATCACCCGGGAAAAATACTGGTCTACCAATGTGCGCTGCATGTTGATATCCCTGAAAAGAATCCCGTACAAGGCATCATTGAGCATGACATCCAATCCTTCCAAAGCGCCCATAACAGCAATTTCAGGCATACATAGGCCTGAACAGTAATTGCAAAGCCTGATGTATCTGCCAACTTCTTCGCCGACTTCATTCAATGCTGTCCGCATGATCCGAAAATTCTCCTGCGTCGCATAAGTTCCGCCGAATCCTTCAGTTGTTGCGCCATAAGGCACATAATCCAGCAAACTCTGTCCGGTCGTCCTGATCACAGCGATGATATCCGCTCCCTGTCTGGCAGCTGCCTGTGCCTGAACGACATCTTCATAGATGTTGCCGGTTGCCACGATCACATAGATGTACGGTTTGCTGCCTTCACCCATGGTCGAAATATAATGTTCCCTGCGTTTTCTGTTGGCCTGAATTTTTTGGATGGCATTGACCAGATAAGGTTGTACTACAGAATGGATCTCCTCATCGGGGTGAAATGCCAATCTGGTCAAATCTATTTCCCCTTTCGCGAGCTGTTCCGCAATTTCAAGGGGACTTTTGCCTGTCACGATCATCGCATTACCGAGATAATAAAGCGCTCCCTGATCCAATACGCCATGTTCTTTCAAAAAATCTGTCACCACATTGGGAAGTGGTACATCGTTTTTGTCCACACCATCAATACCTGATAGCCTGCACAATGTCCGTTCCACAGCAATCGTAGTATACCCTTCCACAAACGTCTGCACATCCTTTGCAATCTTTGCGGAAATTGCCCTGGCGGATGCCACCTTATCAAAATCAAGACCTAATTTACTCTCCATATCGTAACTTTTCACGGCTTTTTGCCCGTGTAATGTAATTTTGCTTTAAAAATGATCTCTTCATCCATACCCATTATCTCTGCGATCCGGATACCTTCTGCAGGCGCTTCATTCATCTCTACTTCTTCCAAACGGTAATCCATGTACCTGTTCAAATCCTTCAAATGGATTTTTTCCGATAGTTTTTCGTACATCAAACCCCTGATGCGCAGTTTTCTGCATTCAACCCGGATACCACTGTAATGGGTAGTGATGAGTCCGCTTGTTTTTTGACCTGCTAAAAATTCCAGGGTGCTGCTTACAATGGCTTTGCCTTCATCGGGATTGGTAGTCCGTGCCAGTTCATCCAGCAATACCAACACCTTTTTACCTGATCTGACAGCTTTTACCAGCTCGTTCAACTGGACCATTTCTTCTGCAAATGAGGATAAACCGTTTTGGGATGTCCGGTTTTCTTCATTGTTGAAATAAACTGCTTCTACGGGTGAGATCATTGCATTTTTAGCCGGAACAAACAACCCAAACTGGCATAAATACTGAGCGATGAAAACAGTTTGGAGCAAAACGGTTTTTCCACCCATGTTAGCGCCGGTGATCAAAACAGGTATTTTGTCAAAATGTATATCAACAGGCTGGTACTCCTTACCTGTTTCTTTCAAAAATCGCTTTACAGCAGGGTTGAACAAAGCTTCGTACCTGGTATCTTTATAAGAAATTCCCGGCTTGCAAAGCGACATTTCAATACTCCAATTAGCTACAGCTATGAGTACATCCAACAAAGACAGACCTTCAAGGGCAACTTTAAGCCCATCCGCAAAAACACGGAGTTTTTGGGATAATGATATCCTGATCTCTTCTTCGAGTTCTTGTTCCTGCAAACGAAATGCCTCCCATTCTTCCGTTGAAGAGATATCCGTTTGTTTTATCTTCAAACGAAGGTCCAATAAAGCTTCGGAATATGCGCTGTAAATATAAAAATGTGGAATTCCCTGATTATCAGGATCCAATAAACCAACTACTTCCCCCAAATCTGGTAATCGTATCAGGTCGCACCGGATTTGCTTCAATAAGGCTTTGATCGACTCATTCAACAGAGATAGTTGCTTGATCTCAAAAAGTTCAATATCATCTGAAATTTCTCCGCGGGAAAGCCGTGAAATCGTTAACTGGATATCTTTCAAGGTGATTAAATCATGGATGATCCGATCTATTGGATCCTTATTTTCAGGAATTTGCACCAAAATTTGCATTTTTTCCAGCAAATCCAATTGTTGTCTGATATCATCCGCAAGTGTCATCATTTGGCGGTTGTAAAGCAATTTCCTTCCCGGGGATGACACGATGTTGATCTCGTTGATCAGAAACCTGAATCCGGCAGATTCCTGCATTATGTCTCTCACTGTCTTCATGCAGATAATTTTTTGACATCAAAAACAGGAACTGTCAAGACTTCACTCAGGGCATCTATCATGGCTTCACTGTTCAGGTGGTAACCCTGGGGCGAATAAGGGTTGACACAAACTGCAATGAGTTCGCTCCGATTCAAAACAAAAATTTTTCCACCTTTACTTTCAAACTTTAACAATTTTTCAGGACTTACAAAAATTCGGGTAAAATCCCGTGCAATGATGCGGACTTTCTGGTCATTGACCAATCGGGTCAACTCATCCAAAGCACGGTCTGTGATCATACCGCTGAAAAAAATGGCTGCTCCACGTCTGAAAATATCTTCGGTTGCTTTATTAAAACGGATAGGACCTTCCTTCTCCAAAACTTGTATGCTTCCATTCACGTCCACAGCCCAGATGCCTGTATCTTTATCATGTATCTCAGAGGACAATGGATCGGAAAAGCGAGGCAATTGAATCAGGTCGACAGTGAATTTTGTTCTTTTCACCAATTGTTGCAGGTTAGCTGAAACTGCCGCACCGGTTGCGAGTAACATGCAATCTGTGATGGCAGGAGAGGCAAGAGATCTTCTGGAAATGGCTCCGTCAACCAATGTGATGTCTACCTCATGATGATCCATTGAACTGATAAAATTTTTCAACCAGGCTGTATCAGAAGGTCCTGAAATAATGCATTTCCCTTCAGACATGGCTCTGGCAGTAATCAGCCTGCCAAGCGCTGTTTTGCGCTCGCTGACATCAAGGATCTCAGCGGTGACTTTTTTTTGACGGAAATGTTTTTCTGAAGTGGCAAAAATGATATTTTCGAATAAATTGATTTCAGGTTTTGGCGTATTTGTGACCTGATCAGATGATTCTCCATCCAATCCTACGGATGTCACTGCCACTCTGTGACCAGAAAGTTTAAGCTGTGCTAAAACATATTTGAGACACTCAGTTTTTCCGGTATTTTTGTCCAAACCGATCATCGAAACACTTTTATGCTTTAATATGTCTTTCAGAAAAGGCATTTGATCAATTGTGTCTTTCCTTCCTTGCCAAAACTTCAGGTTCCAGGGACAATTGATCACCTTTCAACAGGGACGCAACACCTTCGACATGATATCCATTGGTCTTTTTCCTGCCTTCCCACTCATCCTCATAATCAGTCGGTTGTGTGTAAGTTGTGATCACTCCTTCATAATTCCTTAAAACTACCTTATCCGGGCTTTGGGAAATGAGATACGTTGGAGCAACGGGTATTTTGCCACCACCGCCAGGCGCATCCACCACATAAGTCGGTACAGCATATCCTGAAACGTGACCTCGTAGCCCTTCTATGATCTCAATTCCTTTGGAAACAGGTGTTCTGAAATGTTCCAGGCCCATGGATAGGTCACACTGATAGATGTAATATGGTCTGACCCTGTTTTTAACCAGTTTCAGTACCAATTCCTTCATGATCTCTAGGTTGTCATTGACCCCGCGAAGCAAAACACTTTGGTTGCCGATCGGAATCCCGGCATTGGAGATCCTGTTGCATGCTTCTATAGCTTCCGGTGTCAATTCACGCGGATGATTGAAATGTGTATTGAGCCAGATCGTATGGTATTTTTTCAGCATATTCACCAAATCATCTGTGATGCGCTGCGGCGCTACGACCGGCACCCTGGATCCTATCCTGATGATCTCCACATGCGGAATCGCTCTCAGTCTCTGAATAATGCTTTCAAGCATTTTGTCACTGACCAGCAAAGCATCTCCACCGGATAGCAGCACATCCCTGACTTGGGGTGTTCTTGCGATATAATCAATGCCTTTCTGGATCCTTTCGGAAGGAGATTCTGCATCCGTCTGACCTGCAAATCTTCGTCTCGTACAGTGCCTGCAGTACATCGCACACATATCCGTGATCAGGAATAACACCCTGTCCGGATAGCGGTGTGTCAATCCCGGAACCGGCGCGTCTTCATCCTCATGAAGCGGGTCGAGCAGGTCTGCTGAGGTAAAATGCAGTTCATTGACCGAAGGAATTGCTTGTTTTCTGATCGGACAATTCGGGTCATTCAGATCGATCAGGGACAAATAATATGGTGTAATGGCCATTCTCATGGTCTGAAGTGATTTTTGTATGCCTATCTCTTCAGATTGAGTAAGCTTGATGTATTTCATCAGTTCACCAAAGGTTTCAATTCTGTTTTTTACCTGCCATTTCCAGTCATTCCACTGTTCATCCGTTACATCAGGAAAAAGCAAATGTCTGTTATTAATCATTTTATAAATATTGAAAATTAGTAAATATTTAGCTATTCAGCTGATTAGTTTTTTTCTGAAGGATTTGATAGAGTATATCAACAACAGAATTTCAATTTGATATGGAATAATTACTTTTGATCGTGGAAATACCACCAAGGTTATTAGACTTATAGGATAACAACCTATATAATTACGAAAATTAAACATATAATTTTTCAAACAACTCCCTGATCTCCCGGGATTCCCTCAATATATTCAAAGACAGATCGGCATGCCCCTTGGCATATCCGTTACCAACGATCAGTTTAAGGTCTTTACCGATTCCTTCTGCACCAAGCGCTGCCTTGGTAAATGAAGTGGCCATAGAAAAGAAATAGATCAGACCCTGACCTTTGGTGATCAAAATGGATGTCATTTCGGTATCAGGTACATTGACATTGTTGATCGTGACATCACAGCCCCTTGGACCGGTGATCTCAGTCACTTTGTTGTAAACATCCATCACCTGGGTGGCATCAGCTACGATCACATGGGTGGCAAGACCCAGATCCCGGATCCTGGCGGCATTTTGTTCAGCATATTCAACAACGATCACTTTCCCGTAAGGTCCAACATTTTTCATAGCCTGGTAACAACACAGCACACCTGATTTGCCTCCTCCGCCAAGGATGCAAACGGTGTCGCCTTCCTGTACAAGACGATCAACCTGCGCAGGCGCACCTGCAACATCCAAAACTGCCAATGCCAGTTTCTCCGGCAGATCTTCCGGTAAAACAGAAAAAATCCCGCTTTCAAACAATATAGCCTGTGCTTCCACATCCACCTGATCGCTTTCCGGATCCAGGTGAATGATCCTTTTTAAATTTAATGGCGTTAGTGACAAGGATACCAGTGTGGCAATTTTATCCCCTACTTTCAGTTTTTTATCGGGAAAATCAGGACCGATAGCCATCACTTTCCCGATCAGCATGCCTCCGGAACCGGTCACAGGATTCTGCATTTTACCTCTTTCCCGGACAATGGAACTGATCATGGACCTCATTCTTTCCGGGTCAGCACCACAGGCATTTTTGATCTGGGTATAACTTGCAGAGTCAATATTGAGGGTGATCACATCGATCAGCACCTCGTTGTCAAAAATTTCAGTTGAATTATCCAGCTTCAGTGCAGGTTGAGGCAAAGTACCTGCCGGCTCGATGACCCTGTGTGTTCCATATCTGCAGCCATGCTTCATGATCAGTGTTTTATGCGTACAATTCGGTAAAAACTTGCCTGAGTACTTCGCTCTCTTTCAAAATCTGGAGGGTGATCTCCGCATGCCCTTTGGTATATCCGTTGCCAACGATCATCGTCACGTCACTTCCAACACCTTCAGCACCCAAAGCGGCCTTAGTGAATGAAGTGGCCATGGAAAAGAAATAAACGATCCCTGTGTCTTTGGTTGCCAGGATACTGGTCATTTCCGTGTCAGGAATATTGACATTGTTGATCGTGATGTCTGCCATTTCCCCGTTGGTCAATGCTTCCATCTTTTCCATGATCTGAACAGGTTTCGTGGCGTCAGCTGCAAATACATAATCGCAAAATCCCAGTTCTTCCAGTCTTTTAGTGCTTTTTTCACTGTGGGTTAAACCGATCACTTTGCCCGTAACTCCTGCTCTTTTTTTGGCTTCATAGCAACAAAGCATGCCGGATTTACCGCCTGCTCCGATGATCAATACGGTATCACCCGGCTTTACCAGCTTGGCTGTCTGTGCAGGTGCTCCGGCTACGTCCAATGCGGATAAAACCAGACCTTCAGGCATATCTGCCGGAATTTTTGCATAAATACCGCTCTCGAACAAAATGGCTTTACCATCGATATCCACCTGATCGATATCAGGCCTGATATCTTTTATTTTATCAATCCGCAAAGGCGTGAGTGACAGAGAAACCAGGGTTGCGATTTTATCACCTTCCTTCAGCTCGATTTTCCCTTTCAGCGCATCTCCGATTTTTTCCACTGTACCGAGCAGCATTCCACCTGAACCCGTAACAGGATTCCTGTGCTTGCCTTGCTTTGCCACAATATCCAACATGATCTCAGCAATTTTTGCTTTGTCACCAGCAGCCTGTTCTTCGATCTGGGTAAAACTGGCTGAATCTATATTCAGGGTTTGAACATCAATAAGTATCTCATTATCATAGATTTCATCCATATTGTTATCAATCCTGTTGGCCGGTTGAGGCAATACACCGATCGGTTCAATGACCCTGTGCGTTCCGTATTTATTTCCTTTTTTTTGCATAACTTACTTTTTGTCAATTCTAAAAATTTAGGTTGATTTCAGGTTCTCATAAAAACTTTAAAAGCTATTACTTCCAAAAAAATTAACTTCATTTTTGAATTCCCAAAATCGCTCTTGCTTCAGCAGGTGTAGCGATCTCTCTGCCCAATTCTTTGGCCATCCGGACTACTTTTGCGACCAGTTCACCATTGGACGCAGCCAGCTTTCCCTTTGAAATGTAAACATTATCTTCCATTCCCACACGAACATGACCTCCATCGATGATAGCCGCCATGGCCAATGGAAACTCGAATCGACCGATTCCGGCAACCGTATAAGTGGCGTCTTCAGGAATGCTTCCGCGCATAAAAACAAAATCCCTTAATGTTCCTGAAATACCTCCATTCACACCCATGACAAAATCAAAATGCATGGGTTTTCTGATATATCCTTTTTTGTGGAGACGCAAAGCCATGTCGATCATGCTCTTGTCAAAGACTTCCAGTTCGGGTTTCACCCCGCGTTCATTCATACGCTCAGCAAAATAAATGATGGTATTTTCCGTGTTCATAAACACTTCGTCCCCTCCAAAATTCAGTGTTCCGCAATCCAGAGTAGCCATCTCAGGATTCAATTGCAATGGCTGAAGACGTTCGTCATTGCTCATGCCGACGGCGCCTCCGGTAGAAGGCTGAATGATCACATCCGGCACTTCAGCCCTGATGGCATCGATCACCTCTTTGAATCTGGCCACATCCTGAGTGGGTGTACCATCATCATACCTGACATGAAGGTGGATGATGCTCGCTCCTGCTTCGAAAGCAGATTTGGCTTCACGAACACTCTCTTCAACTGTATAAGGAACTGCCTGGTTATGCTCCTTCATTACTTCAGCTCCGCAAATGGCAGCTGTGATGATTAATTTTTCCATATGTTTATTTTTTGATCCTTTGATTCCTGACAGGCACCACACACGTTCCGCTTGCCCTGCATACAATTACAGGATCTTCAAGAAAATCGGCAGCAGAATCAGAAATATCCTGCCTGGGAACGATCACTTTTCTGGCTTCAAAAGACATTTTTCTGGATGAATTTCCTATATGCGTAATTTTTCCGGTCGCTTCAATATAGTCTCCGGCATACACAGGCGCTAAAAACTCAACCATATCGTATGCGGCAAACAAACCTTCATCTCCATCATTGCGAATCAATAATTCTGTGGCCACATCACCAAAAAGCTGCAACATTTTTGCTCCGTCCACCAATTCACCTCCATAATGGGCATCATGCGAACTCATCCTAACCCTGATCATAACTTTATCATCCATATATTCTGATTATCTTTAATTGTAAATGTAATCCACAAAAATGCCGGGTGTATGAATGGAGTGTGGTTCCAAATCACCGATTTCAACGAGTTCCCTGACTTCTGCGATCACCGTTTTAGCCGCAGTTGCCATCACCGGATTAAAATTCTGGGATGTTCCACGGTACAACAAATTACCCGCTTTATCAGCTTTGGAAGCAGAAATGATGGCGATATCACCAGGCAATGGTTTCTCCAGCAAAAATTGTTTGCCATCCACTTCAATAACCTCTTTACCTTCCGCAATCTCAGTTCCCAGTCCCGTAGGTGTCAAAAATCCACCCAACCCTGCTCCGGCAGCCCGCATCCTTTCTACCAATGTACCCTGGGGAACAAATTCCACTTCCATCCCGTTTTCCGAATAAAGCTGCTTGGCAACCGGATTCATGCCGATATATGATGTGATCACCTTCTTCACCTGACCGTTGGCAATCAGTTTACCAACCCCATAATCAGGCGTTGCAGCATCGTTGCATACGATGGTAAGCTCTCTGACCCTTGAAACTGCCAGCGCTTCGAGAATTCTTGCCGGAATACCACTGCTGATAAATCCTCCGAACAACACCGTCATACCATCCTTCACCATGGAAACCGCCTGGTCAATATCTATGATCGCTTTCATGATCCACTAACTATTTTTATTGATAATAAAACAGCTGCCAACTATAATTCTGTTGAACAGATTCACGCTATAAAAGTACACTATTTTATCTGATAAAAATAATTATTAGCCAAATATCGTTCTGCACAATACCTATTTAAAACGATTTCAAAAGATTGGTAAATAAGGTAGAAATCTGGCTTCGTCAAAATTTATACAAAGAATAAAACGATTTTCATTATTTTATTCTTTGAATTATCTTGATACGAAATTATATTCTTCCCAAGCAACAGGATTCTTGTCCATAAAAAATACTGACTTTTCAGATTTTTCAAACCAAAAATATGCAACCGGGTTCATTTGATCGTTGTACTGGTTCGAAAAAAAACTTTCAAAAAATGATTGACTCCCCAGTTTCCCGGAACGCTTTGAAATATCACATTTTTATCCTTTATTTGTGATAAAAGCTAACTATATGCCTGAAGATGCATCAAATATTCTTTCAGTCGTAACCAGGGCAGGTCTTGAAGCCGGAAATGCCATCATGGACATTTATTCCTTTGATTTTGAACACACCATCCAAATTAAAAAGGATGCAACACCCGTAACTATGGCCGATAAAAAAGCCAGTGACATCATCACTTTTCACCTTTCAGGACTGATTGAAGATTGTCCTGTCATAACAGAAGAAAGCGATATACCAAATTTTAAGATAAGGCAAAAACTGCATCGATACTGGCTGGTCGATCCATTGGACGGAACTAAAGAATTCATCCAACGAAATGGCGATTTTACTGTGAATATCGCATTGATCGAGCAGGGCAAACCAGTTTTCGGCTGGGTATCCGAACCGGTAACCGGAAGGTATTACTATGCCTTCAAATCAAAAGGTGCTTACTGTCAAGCGAATGGAGACATCAAACCCATTCATTGCAGCCCATTTTCCCCGAACCAAAAAAACTTACGCATTCTCAGATCCCGATCTCATTTCTCTGCAAAAGCCGACGAATATATCAGCCAATTCAACAGCCCGGTGATCATCGCCCGTGGCAGTTCAATCAAAATGATGCTCATCGCCTCAGGACAGGCAGATATTTATCCTTGCTTATCACGAACAATGGAATGGGATACCGCGGCTTCCCAGATCATTCTGGAAGAAGCAGGAGGAGAACTGACAGGAATGTATACGGGATTACCACTTGAATACAACAAAAAAGAACTGAGCAATCCTTTTTTTATCGCTACCGGCAAGAAAAATTGATATCTTTGGAATTTGCTTAATGTAAAAATAAATGGATCAATCATTCGATACATATATCAGCCAAATTAAAAAATATCTGGAGATAAGGAATCCATTCAAATCAAAATCTGCAGACCTTTTGACTGACAAGACCTTCATTTTTGATCCTGAAATGGTGGGTCTTGAATTGGATTTCATTTCCAATCCGGGCTCGGATGAAATAAACTGTTCGGTTTCGGTTGTAAAGGATTATGATTTCGTTGACAGAGCCAATTCGCAAACATTGGTTATATTTTTTCGTAGTTCGGGTAATCCGGCAAAAATACAATATACTCCTAATCAACTGACAGATAAAAAGACAAAAGTATTTTGTGTTGGATATGAAAACAGCCATTTCCTTCAAACACCTTCTTTACAAAATCAATCAGATTTCATCGAATTACCGCCTACATCACCATTATTAAAAAAAATTGTGGTTTTCCTGAACCTGATTGTCGGGGTCATTCATGCCAGAATTTTACCAGCAATTCGGGAAAAACTGCTCCAACACATTCATTCCCTGTCTGTATTTCTGGATGAGGAATACGATTTATCCCTAAAACTTTCGATGCAAATTGTTCGCAGGCTTTTTAATAAAATAATCAATTTTTTCGGTCCGCCACTCCTTAAACCCAACTTGATCCGACTAAAACCTCATCTAAAAAAATTAGCGAAACGCACTTCAAATTATGTGAAGGTGGCTGTTGATCCAGATCAGGAGCCAGATTTTATCAATGCACGTCAGGAAAATTCTGCGCTCATATGTTTAAAAAATCAGCATTTGGATGATGCGCAGGAATGTAGAATAAAACAGATAAAAAGTCACCAAATACACAGAACTGATACATTTATTGAAATGGAAACAAAAGGAAATAACTTCACTCAGGAAATATTCTATCTGGATGACAATGCAGACGTGTCGAACCCGAATTTGAAGGAATTGACATTATCTGATCCGGTTTATCAGCTCCGGGCATCTTGAAAAAAGTAAAATAAATAAAAATATCTCAAACGCAATCAAATAATGGCCGAACGAACCAAATATTATTTTGCCTCAGACTTCCACCTGGGCGTGAACGCGGGCTATACAAGTAAAGAACGTGAACGTATACTGGTTGAATGGATCGAAGCGATCAACCATGACGCCAAAGAGATTTATTTTTTAGGAGACATTTTTGATCATTGGTTTGAATACGCGCAGGTTGTACCCAAAGGATTCAATCTCTTTTTAGGTAAATTGGAACAATTGCATATAGATGGCATTCAGGTTTATTTTTTTACGGGCAATCATGATATGTGGATGTCAAAATATTTTGTAAAGGAATTCGGTGTTCAGATGATCACCACCAAATTGATCGCGTATATCGGTTCAAAAAAATTCTATCTTAGGCATGGACATGGACTTCCCACAGCTTCAATCGGTGATAAATTGATGCAAAAAGCATTTGCAAACCCGATTTTGCAATGGTCTTTTGCCCGCCTGCATCCCAATCTCGCCATCAAATTAATGAAATACTTCAGTCAAAGGAGTCGTCAGTCACATTCGTACACTGATCTGGAATTCAATCCGCAAAACGACAAAATGCTTCGGTTTGCCAGATTGGTCAGTAAGGAACAAAATGATCTGGATTTTATCATTATGGGTCATCGCCATCTGCCTATAGATCTCACTCTTGATAACGGGAAAACAAGGTATATTAACCTGGGTGATTGGGTCAATTTCTTTTCTTATGCTGTTTTTGACGGTGAAAACTTACAAATAAAATTTTTCAGGGATGAACATCGCATTTTTTCATAATATACTTCTTTTAAGCTGTCTTTCACTTTTCTCATGCATAACGTCGGGTAAACCCGGGATGACTCCGGGTGAAATACCCCAAACCATGATCATCCAGGCAGATAAACTGGGAAATTTTTTTCTTGTCAACCAGGATGGGATCCTGCAAAAATTTGATCCAAGCGGTAAATTAAGTTTTATATACAACAACCATCGTGCGGGTAAAATCACATCCTTTGATGCGTCTGAACCGATGAAAATCCTTGTATTTTTCAAGGAAAGCCAGGAACTCATTTTACTAGACAACACATTGAGCGAGATCAGTATCATTCCATTGAACCAATTGAACGGCAGATACTTTTCATCCGTCGCAAGAACCAATGACGGATCGTTGGTACTGTATGATGCCAATAATGAGATCCTACTTAAAACCGACGAAAAACTAGTGATCGAAACTGAAAGCTTTCCTTTGTTTCAGGAGGGCTTTCCCGGATTCAAACCACATCAAATAAAATGCAATAATCAGCATATCTTGTTGAACGACGCTAACATAGGATTGATCCTCATGGATAATTTCTGCAATTTCCGAAAGATCATCCCCATTCAGCGAGCAACGCTTGTTGCGGTAAACGACGACTACATGGTTTATCTTAAAGATGAAAAACTCATCAAATCAGACTTCATCTTTTTTGAAGAGCAGATCATTCCCTGGCCCGACAACCGGACTACAACAAGCTATTTTGGCTATCAGCATGACCATTTGATCCTTCAGGATGTTCGGTAGAAGACAAGCATGATAAAAGATCACAAAGCTTTGTCAAAAAACATACAATTCTACCTGATTGTTACAAATATTTTTGCCAGGCAGAGTTATTTTGATATTTTAGCGAAGATTTGATATTTGATCACATTCAAACCGAAAATTTTGGCTTTGCAAAAAGATTTCCTCAATTACAATTGTTTATTATGATACAAAATTATGCTGCTTATACAGAAGAAGACTTTGATATCTGGAAGATCCTTTTTGAAAAACAGGTGAAAAATCTGGAAGGCAAAGTCCACCCCAAATATTTTGAACATCTGGATGCTTTGAAATCAGTATTAAATGCTGATAAAATACCTGATTTCAATGAGTTAAATAAAGTTTTGGAAACCGGTCAGGGCTGGACAATAGAAGTAGTTCCCGGATTGATCCCCGTAAAGGAGTTTTTCTATTTTCTTTCAGTAAAAAGATTTTGTTCCTCGACATGGATGAGAAGCCGTAGCCAGTTGGAATACCTGGAAGAACCGGATATGTTCCATGACATTTTCGGACATATACCCTTGCTCATGAACAAAGAATATTCTGATTTTACTGTTGAAATTGGTCGTTTGGGATATAAAAACTGGGAAAATGAGGAAATAGTTAAACAACTCCAACGTTTATATTGGTATACGATCGAATTTGGCCTGATAAAGGAAAATGATCAGACGAAAATATATGGAGCAGGTATTATTTCTTCTTACGCAGAATCCAACCATGTTTTTGAATCCGGGGTCAACAGGATTCCGTTCGATCTGAAGGAGTGTATGACGAGAGATTTTGTCATTCCTGAAGTTCAGGTAGACTACTACGAAATCAATTCCTTCAATCAGCTTTATGACACTTTAAGTCAACTAAAACTATAATTATAGCCTTCTTTAAGGCAATTTATGAGCAAGGACAGAGTTAATATCGCCGTCGGAACTTCTATTTACAGCATATTCGGCAATCTGGCGCTGGCGATCATCAAGGCAACTGCAGGAATTCTGGGCAATTCTTTTGCCCTCATTGCGGATGCCATCGAATCAGTATCAGATATTTTTGCATCCATTCTTGTATTTTTCGGTTTGAAATACGCTTCGCGTTCAGCAGACAAAAACCACCCTTACGGACATGGGAAAGCCGAACCGCTGGTTACGTTTCTTGTAGTGGGTTTTTTATTGTTTTCTGCCATATTGATCGCCGTTCAAAGCATCAAAAACATTCAATCACCTCAAACAGCACCCAAACCATATACATTGATCATTCTTGGAATCATTATTCTGATCAAGGAAGGTTTTTACAGGTTTGTGAATAAGCGAAGCGAATTGACAGAAAGTTCTTCTTTGAAAGCAGATGCCTGGCACCATAGAAGCGATGCCATCACTTCGCTGACCGCCTTTATCGGGATAAGTCTGTCGATATTACTCGGCCCAGGATTTGAATCTGCAGAAGATTTTGCTGCGCTGGCTGCTTCCGGGTTTATCTTGTATAACGCTTATCTCATTTTCAGGCCTGCCTTGGGTGAAGTGATGGACGAACATAGCTATGATGAACTGGCGCTACAGATCAGAGAACAATCAAAAAAGACCTCAGGGATCATTGATACCGAGAAATGCTTCATAAGAAAATCAGGGATGAATTATCTGGTGGATCTGCATGCGATCGTTGCCGGTAAAATCACTGTCAGGGAAGGTCATAAAATCGCACATGAGCTCAAAGAATCCCTGATGAAGGCATTTCCCCATATTGCAGATGTGCTGATACATGTAGAACCGGATACCTATGAAGAAAATCCTGAAAAAGAGGACCAACCGTGTTAATTTTTAGTCGCGAAGATTTTTTGGTCGGTCAAATGCATCTCTGTCCAGAAAATAATCTTTGGGCGTATAATCATCATCCTTCCATGGATCAACTTCCACTTCATCCGATTCGATGTAATTCTTCATCATAAAAGAAACTACTATGCCTGATATCGCACCCAACAAATGACTTTCCCAGGAAATGCCCTTTTCACCCGGCACAATTCCTGCAAAATAACCGCTATACATGATCATCACAACCAGTGCAAGGACCACTGATTTCATATTCCTGCGAAAAATCCCATTCCAAAACACGAAAGAAACCATGGAATAGACCACACCGCTTGCACCGATGTGATAAACCGGCCTGGCAAATACCCAAACCAATGCACCAGTCAGCAAATAAAGCAAAATAAAGCTGGTTATAGCCACCCTTTGATAAAAGAAAAGGATCAGTGTCGTGAGAAAAAAAAGCGGAACTGAATTGGAAAGCAAGTGTGAAAAATCTCCATGGATCCAGGGAGCAAGAAAAATCCCATACAAACCCTTGATATCCCTGGGGAAAATCCCCCAATTTCCCCATTGAAAATTACCTAAAACCTTGATCAAATGAACGATCCACAGTATCATAACCGGAATAAATGCGGTTTTTGCAGCTGATATGAGTCTTTTACCTGTGTTCATATCTTGTGAACATTGTTTTTCAGTTAAAAGTTTTATCCGGTCGCACAAAATTTGCAAAACCGGATAAAACCCGAATTATTGAGGCAGTCTTCTACTGACCAGTTTTATAAAACGTTTGGCCTTCCCTTTACGGTCTGCATTTCCCCATTTATTCTTAATGGCCACGTGCTGAATGATCCAGTTTTTTGCCTCATCAAAACTGGTCGATTTATTTACAAAAGCAACCGTTTCATCAAAAAGTTCTTTGCTTCCTCCGAAAAGATCGTTGATGGTCAGTATCCGGTCATTGATCGCAATCGCCTTTTTAATGTCTTCCAAAGGGGCAGAACTCAACTTGTCTGATAAATCCGTGGATGGGTCAGTTGAAAAAATATCTGCAAGATCAGCCGGTAGTTCAAATTCTTTTTCAATCGATGTTTTCGCAACAGGTACCAAAGGCTCAACAGATACTTCAGCTGTTTTTTGCACCACAGGCGCGACAATTTCCGGAGTTTTCGGCGGTGGAACCACTTCTCTGACTGTTTCTGTGACACGTACCACTTCCACTGGCTTTTCCTCTCTGATGTAAACGGTTTTTGGAGGTTCAGGCTCAGTAAATCCCGCTTTTTCTACGAGGACCTCAGTTGGTTTAGCTTTGTGAGTGTGCCTGGGGACATCTTCTCCCGGGAGTGCCACCACTTCATACAATTGTCTGATGTAATTTTTAAGAAGATCGACTTCCAATTCGGAAACATCATCTCCTGAAAGATCCATGTTTTGTTTTAAAGTGTTGATTTTCTTTAATAAAAGATCAAATTTCTTAAAGTCCATATCTCGTCAGTTTGCTTTTAATGCCATTAACATTTTTGACTCTGCAAATATTTGATTTTTAATTGACTTTTTTTTCTGATATATTAAAATAATACTGAAAATATATTGATTTGCTGAAAATGCGATGAGAATAAATTATCCGGAATTGCTTTTGTCAGTTGTTTATCTCATGAAGTTTTAAGATATCTGACAATACCATCATAATGCTGAACGAATCAGCTATTTCTTTTTGTAACAATGTGACGATACCTGTCTTTCAAAAAATTTCCGGGACAGTATAAATACAAATTCATGTTATTATCCTGGATTTGACAGAATGAACCAAAAAGCAACAAGGCATAATAATTTTTCAAATCACTACTGACCGACTAAAATTCTAAAGGTTTGGATAATGCGTCAAGATTCCTCATTTCGTTCGGACCTGTCCCGATCGAATTGGATGAGCATCGGGGCCTGTCCCGATCGAATTGGATGAGCATCGGGGCCTGTCCCGATCGAATAGGATGAGCATCGGGAATGACAGACAGTTAGTTGTTTGATTAGTGGGTAGGCGGCGGCATGCCGCCGCCTACCCACTAACCTCCTAAAACCGCTGTAAGCCTTGTCATTCCTGACGCTGCGGTCAGGACAGGTCCGAGCGGAGCGAGAAATCTTGTAANNTGTAATTTTTGTCGGTCAGCAATGTTTTCAAATAAAAAAAATTCATATTTATTTTTTATCTGAATTCAGATTGGGTATTATTGCCTACATTTGTAAAGAATATTATTTTATCAGCCAACTTTCATACATGTTTTTAGAACCTATCTTCAGAGGACAACGCAGTGGATGGATTGAAGTCATCACAGGGTCCATGTTTTCCGGCAAAACAGAAGAGCTGATCCGTCGTTTGAGAAGGGCGCAGTTTGCCAATCAGCGGATCGCCATTTTCAAGCCAAAAAAAGATGTCCGATACAATAAAATTGCAGTGGTTTCACACGATGAAAACTCCCTGAGTTCCAAGCCGGTGGATTCGAGTTTTGACATCCTGATGGTTGACCGGAATGTTCAGGTAGTCGGCATAGATGAAGCTCAGTTTTTTGATAACGATCTCCCGGGCGTATGTGAAAAACTGGCCATTCTCGGTATGCGCGTAGTTGTGGCTGGTTTAGATATGGATTTTAAGGGCAGACCATTCGGTCCGATGCCTTCATTAATGGCCATTGCGGAATATGTCACCAAAGTACATGCAATCTGTCCCCATTGTGGTAGCCTGGCAACTCATTCCTACAGACTTACCGAAGAACAGGAAACTGTTGTTCTGGGAGAAAAAGACAAATACGAACCACGATGCCGCGTGTGCTATAATATCGGTAATGTGCTTGATTTCAGGTCAAAACCCGAGACGAAACAGGAGTAAAAATTTCTTTACCATTGATTCAAAGATATCTGAGAATTAATTCAAAAATTGCAATTCTTCAGGTCAAGGTTCGAACTGCACAACATTTCAATAGAACAACAATGTTTTGAACGAGCCAATATGCTTATTTTCTTATGATGATAAGTGTTTTTCAATTTTAAAGAATATGGATTTTATCCCCATTCATTTTTAAACGCCTTATTTCCACTGCGTATCCATGTGAAGTTACATGAAAACACAGGATTACCGACAAACTATATGATCTCTTTCAGGATATAAACCCTGAACGAAAAAAACAATTTCTCTAATCTCTATATCTGTTTATCTCGTGATCACTATTTTAGCCTGATAATTATTCTCTGAATTAATGGCATTCAACATGTATGTTCCGGCAGGCAGATAACTTACATCGAGATAACTTGCTGTGCCCGTGAGTTCCGTTTCATAGACGATCGTTCCGGTAATGTTCCTGACAAATAAACGATATTTTCCTCCAGATCCTTCACTTGTCAGCAGACGCATCCTGCCATCTGACGGATTGGGAAATACTTTGAAAAAACCAGCAGAGACATCTTCAACGTTTGTGCCTTCCACGCATACACATGAAGATATTTCTCTACATCCGCCTTTCTCAATGACCACGGCAAATAACGTATTGCAGGTATCGGGGGCATAAAAATGACTGTCAGCTCCAGGTATCGGGCTTAAATCAGCACAATCAACCCACTGATATGTAGCATCCGGATCAAAAACCGCCAAGATCAGCTCTCCATCTGTTGTTATCGTATTGTTGATCTCTACCAGGCTTACATCTGCATGATATATGGTGTCGCATGATTCAAAAGAATGATCCACCCATTGGTAATTGCCGCTTTCTGTGATCTCCATTCCATGCCATTCCAAGGTATCACCTTCACAAAGCGCTATTTCTTCAAAATGCATGAATTCACTATAAAAACTAACATTCAGATGATATAAAGTGTCACATGAACCCTCATGCTCAGATAAAAGTTCAAAGTCACCTTCCTCATAGATCGGAACTCCATGCCAGCAAAAAATATCCAGGTTGCAAATCGACAGCGTATCAAAAACATCCACCGTCGGAATCACCGTCAAATGCAAAAAATGCATGGTATCACATCCAACCGTCATAAAGATCCGGTGATCATAATCGCCGCTGACATCATACGCTTCTCCGAACCAGTCATAACTGTCGCCTTCACATATCTCTGCATATTCGTGAATATGCCTCGTTTCGATGATGAGATGTAAATGATGAAAAGTAGTACATCCATGAGGATCTACTTCGGTGTATTCGTAATCTCCTGCTTCGTAAACGATGATATCATGCCAGCAGGTACAATCCCATTCACAAAGTGTCAGTGTATCATAAACATATTGGTATGGTTCCACAAAGAGATCCAACAAATAGGTAGTATCACAACCGGCTTCATTTTCTCCTGTAAATTCATATTGTCCGGTCACTGAATAAGATTGACCATGCCAGACATAAAATGTTCCTTCACAGATACTTGTGTTCGTTGTTATGAACTGTGTATTCATTGTCAAATGCAAATAGTGCCTGACATCACAGCCATGCTGATCTGTTTTTGTACAAATATAATCGCCCTCTTCAAAATAGTTCTGGCCATTCCAGCTAATGGTATCACCATAACACAATGTAAGGGTATCAAATACGGATTGAGCCGGAAAAACCCAAAGATCAAGTATGTAAGTACTGTCACAGCCGAATTCTGTCACATACTTTTTCCTCAAATACACGCTTTGAGTATAAAAATCGCCTTGCCAGAACAAAGTATCTCCATGACATATTTCGTGGACGGCTGTAAATTCATAGGTTTTGTGAACGGTCAGATCCAGTTTGTAAATATCAGGACAAGTATTGCCATTATCCACTTCTATGATATACTGTCCGGTTTGATGATAATATTGACCTCTCCAGAGATAGCTTTCTCCCTGACAAATATCAACATCCTGAATTTCAATATGCGGTTTGATGGTTGAGAATGTATAATAATCACAGTAGATATTGGTCAGAAACTCATTGTATGGATGTACATAAACATAGATCGTTTCTCCACATGGCAAATCTTCCAGATGGTAAAACGTATCCAAGCCTACATCTTCATGGTATATAAGGTCAAAAACTCCTTCGGCCGTGCCTACTGAGAGGAAATATCCGTCAGCGCCAATGGCATTGGTCCACCTGATGGTCAGTTCAGTGGGTTGATTTTGAGCAAAAACCTGTGGAAAAACAGGTTCTGAACAACAAGGCTCCAGCTTTGCCAATGTGGAATACAAACCTAAAAATCCATCACGTTCTCCTCCGTTATAACTTCCGTCATATCCGTTTTTGTAAGGAAAATCATACGATGTAGTTGTTCCACCCACATATATGAATCCTTTTTCACCAATTTCAACACACAAAGCCCGGTCATTGAGTGAGCCACCTAAAAAAGTTGTGTGTTCAAGCTGCACAAGCTTCTCGCTATACATCCCAATAAATGCATCTTCAAAACCATTGTATATATCGTCATAAGAATAACAAAATGTCGGAATGTGACCAGAACCCGTATAACCTGCAAAAACAATATTGAATAAACTATCTCTGGCTATTTCAAAAATGGCCTGATTGCCTGATCCTCCGAAAAAACTACTGTTTTTCATCGTCCTCAAAAGGCTGTCCATCATACAGATGAATGCATCAGAACGCAAGGGCAATTCATTTGTAAAAGTATGGTCTTCAGCGTTGACCGTAACCGGAAAATTGGAAGATCTGGTTTCGCCTGCCAGATATACATTTTGCAAGGTATCAACCATTAAAGTATATGCATAATCATCTTCAAAACCACCGATATAAGTTCCGGCAAGCACCTGAGAAAGGTCTTTTTCAACCCTCAGAACAAAGGCATCGTTTTTGCCCGTCAGATTTTGGGAAAAAGCTCCCGGAGAAACCGGAAACTGTGCATCCCTGGTGTATCCTGTTGCGTAAAGATGACCGGTTGAATCCACCACGATGTCCGTTGGTCTGCTTTCTCCAAACTCGCCAATGCTGTTGGTTGCCAGGAGATTCTCCAGATCAGCATCCATTTTGGCAAAAACAAGACCCGTCGTATATGTCTGCCATTGCGGACCGACTTCAGGCATTTTACCTGCGCTCATGCCAGCGATAAACAATTGGCCTAACGCATTGATATCCATTGCAAAAGCCTTATCCTCCTTGTCCGAACCCAGGTAAGTCGAGGAAACCAACTGATCTACTTTATCATTGAGACAGGCAACAAACATGTCACTTACATTGATCTGTGCATCGAAAAAATCAGTTGAATAAGCATTGGGGGTTACCGGGAAATTAGATGAGGCGGTGGTTCCAACAAGATATACACGATTGTTTTGATCCAGAACCATAGCGCCCAGACTGTCTTTTTTACTTCCACCTAAATATGTCATCCTGTGCAGCATTGTCAGGTCCTGACTGAATACAGCAGCAAAAATATCCATATTGCCATTGTAAGTATTGTCATAAGAACCCGTGGAGAACAAATTGGGAGATTCTGTTACTCCGGCAACATACACATGATGGTTGGATCCTGTACGTATCTGCTGAATCACATCCTTTTGGTTGCCTCCGAAATATGCCGAAGACAGCAATGGGTCGATGTATAAAGTTTTTGCCAAATCATACGTGGCAAGATCAAAACCATACCGGAATTTACCATCTGACAGATCAGTCAAATAAGCAATGTCCACCGATATTTTTTCTCCGTTCTCATCCAATTGCCAAGCTATGGGTTTTGTAAAACTGATCTTTTGGCCTTCTGCCATTATACTCAACTGCCCATTATCATCCATGCGCATATATTCAATACCCTTCAGTTCAAAACGCACTAAACCAGGATCAGCGCCAGGATGTATCATCAACAACTTTTCTACATTTCCATGACATGCATCCAGTTGTAAATGAGTGCCTTCAGTTACCGGACCAAAATCCAGCCGCCTGAATGTAGTTGCTTCCAGGCTTTCGTTTCCTGTGCGGTAACTACTGCCAAAATAATTGACTTTCAGTGCTTCTTCCTGTTTGCCTATCGGGCTGATAAGATATGAATCATCATTTGGAACAAATTCTTCAAACCTGATCCTTTTCCCGTCAGGAGCAGAAATATCATAAACTATGGTCCTGTTTTTAAGCACCCAGATATCTGCAGCATTGGTCCTTTTGAGGAAAGCAATTTCGTCAGAGAACTGACCTGCATTTTTTATCCAGGAAATCAGGTGATCAGGTTGAGGATCATTATTCGCAATCAGCGGCTGATGAAAACCAGCCAAAAAAAATGCGGTCATAATGCCACAAAAAACAGGGAATATTGCTTTTCTCATAGCTTGAATTTTTATATAAATTAGCTAAAATATCCAACATGTGCCTGCATTACAGGCATTAAAAGGACAATGAAAAAAAGCAGCGGTTGATGTCCGGTTGCAAATATACATCATTTTCTTCCAAATGATAGCATGATGGCACGACTAATCAGCAGTTTTAACAAATCGCATGGTTATTACAACACAATGTCTTGCAATCAACAGACATTCAAATGAAATGGACCAAAGTCAAATTTGTCAGCCTTTATTGTTCTGACACCGACAGCTTGCTTTTCTGTGCATAAGAGATGCAATGCAAATCAATAGTGTACCCAAAATGCAATGAAAATTGAACAATCTGCCTCCATAACGGTATATTTAACTAAAATCCCTTCATTGAATGATCAACTTAGCTGATTTTCGGGATGCTGCGGTTTTTGCAATCAAAAAATATTTGCCTTTGGGCAAAGATGAAATATCCAGTTCGGACGAGCGGCATGAATAATTATGAATGATTTTTCCATTTGTGTCCCATAATTCGATGCTGTCATATTCTCCGGTATTTTTCAGACGGATAAAATCTTTGGCCGGATTCGGAAAGATATCCAGTCCGTTTTTTTTACCGGGTCCGGTGTCAAACGACGAACTCAAGTTGTCTGTGATCGCATTTACGATCGCCTGACCGAACAGCGGCATGATGGTAGCATTGGCTAATTCATTCGGGTGAGAATCGCTTCCATTATGATCGTTTTCATATTCATATTTAAGACAATTGACCTTACCTTGTGACGGTACAGTCGTCGATTCTGCTGCCAATCCATAAAAATCAAAAACAAAAATATTGGGATGCGAAGTGGAATCCTCCGCCAGCCAAACATCCTTTACCCAAGTGACAAATTCGCGTGCTCTGGCTGCGCTTTGAGGGTCGGTTGCATTCCTGTGAAGCGGAGCAAGGGTCCAAACGATGAATTTATTGTCCGGATAATTATCCATCAGTTCCCGCAAAGCCCTGTATTGCAGTTTATAATTCTCAATCGATTTCCTGTCGGAAGATACCAGTGGATTTCCGTTGTCGGGAACAATCCCGGCTCCCGGGAAACAATGCTTAAAAACGATGACATCATAGTGTTCTGCGAACCAGTCCAGGCAACGAATGCCTGACTGGTTATTGTTGCATTGGCCCTGATTGACCCACAGGTTCCAGAAATCATAAGGATAATTATCCCATGGATATGGACTGTTGGGGTAGGAAAATTCTTCAATTTCATACTCAGTATCGTGGCTTTGGTTGTAGTCACTGAACCATTGTGGTAAACCATTGGCACCATAAAAAACACCACCACCTGTGGAATGATGCAAAAAAATGGTTTTTTGACCGGAAAGGGAAACTGAGATCAAAAATAATGCTGCCAGAAAAGTTGCTTTTTTCATAAGAAAATATTTTAGAGTCATCGACTTCATTTGAAAGGATAAATTTAACAATAAATCAGAAAATCCAACCGTGCAAACGGTTAGAACCACTATAATTTATCAGATGCACCAAAATAAAATTCCGTACAAAAAAGCAGTAATATTCTGTCAACGATTGAACAAAACACCCAATTGCAGGACAGGATTATAAAACGGCTTCTCATTGAATTCGGCCACCAGACAAACTCCCTGTAATGTTACATTCAACCTTTTGGTCAATGCAAAATCCACACTCAACATCGGCGACCAAACCAGGGATGATTCCTTATAGTAATATGCCTCTGTCAACACATTACCTGCCTGATTTTCAACATGCAGATTTCTGATCGTTCCGGGACCGGCGAAAATAGCTGCCGTATATCTGAATTTACCCGTTTTTTTGCTAACGCCCACCATAGGACCGCCATACCCTATACTGATGGATGATGTTTGTGCGTTGGTGGAAGGATAACTCGTTTTCTGACTACCTCCAAAAATGCCAGCGGTAAGGTATTTAAACATATAAAAGCGAAGTAAACCACCCAGACCAAAATTGCTGTCTCTGATCTGTTGGTGATTGTTCTCTGCAAAAACATATCCCGGCTGTAAAATAAGCATGCCTCCACTATAGATATTTTTGCCCTGATCCTGGGAAAAAACCATGAAATGATATAATAGGAAAATTGCGATTAATATGATTTTTTTCATCAATTGAACATTTGAATTAATCGGCAAATTGGATCCTGTTGATTCAATACCGAAGAGCAAAGATCATCATATTTTTATATTCAATGACAGATTCACCCGGGTTTGCTTTGTTAAAAACAATTTTTCCTTTGAAGGAAAAGAAATGTTTAATAAGTTAATACGGGATGTCTAACGAATCGATGGTAATGCCACTTTCCATGAATTACTTCGTTGAAAAATTATTCATCCAATAAAAATTCATGATAAGATTGTTGCTTTTTTATACGCTGCTATTGATAGAATGTTTTTACACGCATGATTCAACATTGATCCGAAAAACCCTCGAATTCGATGGTCAAGACACTATATTTATTTTTGATCAAGGCACAAAAAAAGCGCTTTTCGGGAAGACTGAACAGAAAAAATTGTTTAACCAAGATCTGAAACGAGCAACTTGTTGTTCAATTTCAGTTCCTGAGCGCTTATGATATCCTTCCCCAGGATAAAAACAAGTGTTTATTTTTCTCCAAATAAGCTTTTAACCTTTTGTTTTTAAGTAAATTGAGTTCAGGATCTTCTTCCAGAATGGCCATGCATGCCTGCCTGCTGGTTTGGAGTATTTGAGTATCCGTAACCAGGTTGGCCATTTTCAGATCCAGCATCCCGCTTTGTCTGATGCCTTCGATATCACCCGGGCCTCTGAGTTTCAGATCAACCTCTGCGATCTCGAATCCATTGTTCGTGCGCACCATGGTTTGTATTCGTTCCCTGGCTTCATTGCTGAGTTTATTGCCTGACATCAGGATACAATAGGATTGTTCTGCACCGCGGCCTACCCTTCCGCGCAACTGATGCAATTGGGACAGCCCGAACCTTTCTGCATTTTCTATGACCATCACGGATGCGTTGGGTACATCTACTCCTACTTCAATCACTGTGGTTGAAACCAGAATGTGGGTAATTCCCTTTTTGAACCGGTTCATCTCAAACTCCTTGTCCTGTGGCTTCATCCGGCCATGTACCACACTGATCTGATAATCAGGCCTTGGGAAATGGTGCAATATCTGTTCATATCCATCCTGTAAATTCTTCAGATCAAGTGTTTCTGATTCCTCGATCAATGGATACACCACATATACCTGTCGGCCTCTCCCGATCTCGGTTCTGAGGAACTCTGTTAATTTGGGCCTCTTGCTTTCAAACGAATGGATCGTCCTGATCGATTTTCTCCCGGGAGGCAATTCGTCGATCACCGAAACATCCAGGTCGCCATAAAGTGTCATGGATAATGTCCGGGGAATTGGTGTCGCGGTCATCACCAGGATGTGCGGGGGATGTTCCATCGCTTTTGTCCATAGTCTTGCACGCTGCTGCACGCCAAACCGGTGCTGTTCATCCGTGATCGCCAGGCCGAGTCTGGCGTATTTGACCGGTTTTTCCAATAAAGCATGTGTTCCGACCAGGATATGTATGTTGCCTTGCTCCAGTGCAAATAGCAGCTCCTTTCTGACTTTTCCCTTCACCGAACCGGTCAGAAAACCAACCTGTATTCCCAGCCCATCTGTCATTTTGGTAATGGACTGAAAATGCTGGTAAGCTAAAATTTCAGTCGGTGCCATGAGGCATGCCTGGCATCCGTTGTCAATAGCGATCAACATGCAAAGTAATGCAACGATGGTTTTCCCGCTGCCCACATCACCCTGCAGCAGACGATTCATCTGAATGCCCGAACCCATGTCCCTGCGAAGTTCCTTCACTACCCTTTTTTGGGCTTCTGTCAGTTCAAATTGCAGTTTTTTATGAAAAAAATCGTTGAATTTCTGTCCTATTTGTTCAAATGCGATCCCTCTGATCTTCCTTTTCCTCAATTGTCTGTTGTACAACAATCGCAATTGAAGCAAAAACAGTTCATTGAATTTGATCCGGTTCTCAGCCTGAATTCTTTCAGCCTCATTTTTAGGATAATGTATGGTCAGCACAGCTTCTCCAAATGATCTCAACCTAAGTTTTTCCATTAAATAATCAGGAATAAAATCAGGAATATCGCCTGGTTTCAGCTGTTCAGTGAGGGTTCGGGTTAGATTGCTGATCGCACGTGAATGCAGGTTCCTGGCATTCAGTTTTTCAGTGGTACTGTAAACAGGAAACAAAGTGGTGAGTTTCTGAAGGCTATCCTGTGTTACCTTTTCAACTTCCGGGTGAACTATGGATTTTTTGCCTCCATATTTTTTAAGCCGCCCGTAAACGATGTACTCCAAACCTTCTTCAAGGTATTCCTCTATCCAGTTGATCCGCTGAAACCATACCAATTCAACCGAACCATACCCGTCGCTGAATTCGGCAGACAATCTTTTCTGACTTCCTTTGCCATCGATGGTTTCAATATCTGTGATCTTTCCCATGTACTGTACCATATCACCATCAGCCGCAGGTTCAGTAGTTTTATTGAAACTTGTTTTATCGATATACCTGAAAGGAAAATGCAAAAGCAGATCCCTAAAGGTATGTAATCCCAGTTCTTTTTTAAGTAATTCAGCCCTGACAGGACCTACTCCTTTCAGGAATTCAATTGAACTATCTAATATGTTATTTGGTTTACTCATGGTAACTGGGGGCTAAAATATAAATTTTGAGCCCCATGATCAAAATTTTTAGCTATATTTGCACAAAACGAGCAAGATGGATTCTAAGAGACAGCTACAGATCGGAGAACTGATCAAAAGAAATTTCAGCCTGATACTGATGAAAGAAGGGATGTATATGTATGGTGGCGCCATGGTATCTGTCACCAATGTAAAAATGTCTCCGGATCTCAGGCTGGCAAAGATCTATCTCAGCATATTCAACACAGAAGATAAAGAGTCGGTGATGACGGAGATCCAGCATCATATTTCCCTGTTGAAGCAACAACTTGTTGCAAATATCAGAAAACAGGTGCGCTTTGTGCCTGATATCGCGATTTTCAACGACGAGCTGCTGGATGAAATGGATCGGGTGGATCGATTGCTTGGTGAATTGTAATGAGGTACAATTCCGTTCGAGGATACCTTCAAATCCTAACCAGGACGAGTCAGAACCAAAGAGGAAAATGATTTAAGATCCCCCATACTGGCAAGCCTATACGGGCAGGCCCATACGGGCAGGCAAAGAACACCGATGAGCGACTTCAAAACTGGAATTTTCATTCTAAAATCTTGAGCTTACTCCGAAAAGTCCAATTTGTTGGTTTTCAATCGTTTTTTGCCCCAACCCCTATAGGGAAACGATTGAAAACCAACAAATTAAAAGTCCCCTTTTAGGTATATGCTGACTGAAAACGTCAGTAGGGATTTAGGGGGCAAAGACTTTTCGGAGCAGACTCAATCTTAAATTGTTAATCTATGTTTACCCGTATTGGGTTTTACCCCGTAGCGGAGCGGCTCGGGACTTGCCCCGGTGGATATACCTCCTACAGGGTTCAATATTCCTCCATTTTTATATCCTGTTAAATTTACCAAAAAAAATCAATATGATTTTTATGATACAATGATGGCATTGTATTTGGAAAAATACTGTGTTTAATCTGAAAAATAATTAATAATGTTGCTTAATTAGACAACATTTGTATATTTGCTTTAAAAACTGGTATGCCTTGTGTAAAGATAATTGACTCAATTAAGATATATGTATATTCGCGGGATCATCAACCACCACATTTCCATGCCATTATAAATGATTTTGAAGAACTTATAATCATTAGTGACTTGACTACCTATTCAGGTAAAATACCATCTAAATGTAGAAAAAAGCTCATGAATTGGGCTACACGTCATCAGGATATTTTAATGAAAAACTGGGAAATGTTAAATAAATAATTTCATTTCAAATTTGAAAAAAACTTTCTGTTTTATAAATAGACATAAATGTTTATTTCAAAGAATACAAC
>DDTL01000058.1 GCA_002344345.1 Saprospiraceae bacterium UBA2365 | reverse complement strand
AATATATACATATTATATAATTTTTTGATATAATTGGATCGTTTGCAGGTTGTAAACATGAAAAGAAATATGGAATAGGTTTGTCATCCAAATATTGGAGATGGTTAATTATTCTCTGGTAATTCAACAAGTTTATACATCATCGCAGGTTGGTTTTGAATTTGTGAAATTCATTGTGGATGCGCTATTGGAGGGTTATATATTAGTGTCTTAAAAAATGAATTCGTGTATTATTTAGCAGAACTTTAAAGAATTTGGATCTTAGAAATAATGCTACACAGAATATTTACCCCGTAGGATATATCCAACGGGGTGAACCTGGTAGGATGTATATCCAACGGGGTGAACCTGGTAGGATATATATCCAACGGGGCAAGCAAAGAATGAACGATTTTGGATTTTAGAATAAAATACAGGATCTGAAACCGTTAATCGGTGTTCTTTGCTTGCCCGTATAGGCCTGCCCGTATGAGCCTGCCCGTATGGGGGGTTCTTAAATCATATTCCCCTTTGGTTCTGGCTCGTACAGGTTAGGATTTGGGAGAGTTCTTCGAAATATGCACAATAAAAGTTTATGTAGAAGTTGATGTTTCATCTAATGGTTATTCTATGGGCTGGCTGACTATAAGTCTAAAATGAACAATTACTAATGCGAATCAAGGGTTAAAGTTAATTCTGCAGATAAGCAGGATTTTCTCACTTTTTTGCCTCGATCCTAAAGGATGAAAGCGAGAAAATCCTTTATCTTCCTTTAGGATTGAGGCCAAATAAAGGATTTTCGGAGCTTTTTTTCAACCCTTGATTCGCATTACTAGCTTTTTTATAACAAACATATGTTCGGATTCAGTCATCCAACTTGTTCAATGATATTATGTAATCATTGGGAATGATAAGTTGGCAAAAGTTTGATCCAATAACGGATAAACCGGATAGTTGAAATTTGGATAACCATTCCTTACTAAATACTCCTTACCTGCCGTTTTGATAACAAATCAATTTCGCTGACCGCCTGATTTGAAAATACAGGTTTTATGCAAAAGCTGTAAACAACAAAACTTATTATAATTTGAATGAATCTCTTTCAGTTATTTTTGGTCAATCAGTAAGTGTCATTCTTATCCTTCATCCTAACCACACAAGTTGATGGAATATAGATCTGAACGGAGGCAAACACCTAAAAATAACTAAACAGTTTAAGTTCCATCATCCAAAATTCTAATAACTGACACCATACAGCAAATTAAACGGACGACCTCATCCCTTAGCTTCATGATGAAATAAAAAGTTTTTTGGAGAAAATGTTGACATTATATTCTGCTCGTTTTCGAAACAGTCATTTCCAATGAATATAACCATTGACTTTCAAAAGCTCAGCCTATGAAATTTATACTTGGTCAGGCACCTGATCCATTCACCTTACAAAGAAAAAGAGGAATCATCCATTGGCCTCCCTAATCGCTGTTGATTATAGAATCCAGGTTCTCCAACAGCATGGATATAGACATATCTATATGTTTCTCCAATTCCTCAAATCCTTCCGGTTCCATTATGGACAAGTCAAATTCGGCATACTTTTCAATGTATGATCGAATTTCTTTGTTTAATACATCATAACCAGCTTGCATAAAATGCCTATACCTCCTGTCTTCATTTAATATTTCATCAGCCAGATCTATGATCTTCCTTGCTCTTAGCTGATCTTCAGTTAAGTCTTCCGGGTCGGCATAATCCAAAAACGAATCTTCAGATTCATCCTCATCTTCATCATCCACATTCCCCATAAACAATTTCCCACTGGTCTTCCAAATGAAAGGTTTTTGAGATGGAACAAAATTGTTAAACGCTTCGTCAACTTTGTCCAAATCTTTTATCGTTCTGTGCCTGAAAAGAATTTCAGCAATTTCATCAAAATAATCAAAATCCTCCCGGATCGATTGCTCAATTTCAATGTATGTCTCTGATTGTAGGTTGTACATTTTCTCACCAAAATAATCTTGCAAAAACTGTTTAACTACAGGTGATAATTCATTATACATTTCTTCCCCAAACATTATCCAGGGCTCATCATCGTATTCTTCTTCCAGGTCATCATAAACATCATCATCATTTGTCATCTGTTAATATTTTTAGGTTTTGAAAAATCAAACAAAATTATAAATCACAACATCCATAATTAATATTGCTATTAGACTGAGAAAACCTCGATTTAACCAATATAAAGTTACCTTAAGGATGAGTTTTGTTTTTCAAATTTAAACTATGATCCTGATACTAAAAAATTATTCGGGAAAAAAATTGGTTCCATGTCGATTTTACCTAAAAGCATACAAATCCTGAGTCTGCTCCGAAAAGTCCAATTTGTTGGTTTTCGATCGTTTTTTGCCCCAGCCTATTGATGGCACAGATCAGCACAAGACTAAAGGGATATAAATGAAAACCAACAAATTAAAAGTCCTCTGTTATAGGAATTTGGGGGCAGAGACTTTCCTGAGCAGACTCTTCTTTACTGCTAAAATAAATACAGAACCCAAAATTTCTGTATTGTTTCAAACCCTATTTCGATATTTCTACCGCATTCTGTATTGAAAATATTCCATTTCCGGTATTCAGTACGGTGCTGCCGGCTGAATTGCTGCCCGGATCAACAATTTCAGTATTGTCCAGCGTAAGTGTTCCCTGGTTTAATATACATCTGCCATCTGCATTTCCGGTGCTGCATACAATTTTTATTCCGTTGATGGTTACAGTATTGCCATTGGCAATACTGAATACACCATTTGAATGTCCAGATCCATCCAAATTGATGCTTTTTGACTGAAATCCGTTGATGGTCAGATTTTTATCAATATGAATGATTGAATTCAATATAATGGTTTCTCCGAACACCGGATACTCAATCGTAATGACATCACCTTCAGAAGCACAATTTACAGCCTCTCGTAAGGAAAAAGGTCCGGTATCACTTGTACTTCTCACATCTGTACATTTATCTATTTCAAAATTGGTAAATACCAGCATCTCAGAATAGTTGAGGTAGAAAGGATCACCTGTATTGCTTACAACCAATGTAGTCCCGTCAACCGTCGGATTTCCATTGTATTTATACCAGGTGCCGGTGACATCGAAATTTGGATATACATTGTGACCCGCAGCAGGATCGATGTTGGCCACAACAATAACATGTTTTCCGTCACTTGTAGATAATCTCATCACCCGGGGAGTTGTCAAATTACCGGCACCTAAGCCAATATTCCCATAATCAGGCGTGGTCGAATAAAGATCATACCGATTCCTTATCTTTAATAATTTTGATACCAGGTTGTGTAGTTCTCTGCGTTTTGAATTGTTATAATAATCCCATTTTGGTGGCTTCTCACCGGTCCTTCCATTGAAATCAATACCAATGTCATAACCAAGTTCCTGGAATTGCCACAACATTCTTGGGCCGGGAAGCAATAAGTTGAAAGCCACAGCCATTTTCAAACGGTCAACAATCGCATTCAGCGAATCTGCAGAAGTTACTTTAGGTCCTGCAAAATCGGACCAATTGAACCAGCGTTTGACTTCATAACCCAGTCTTTCCTCATCATGACTTTCAGCGTAACTCATCAGATTGGCATAGGTAAATCCTTTTGAGGCTGAATTGTAAACACCGTTGCTATAGATATTTGTATCATCCCCATTCCAACCTAAAATTAAACCTTTAACGGAATTGTGGTGACCAATCCCGCTCCACATCAAAATTCCTGCATCAGCCAGGTCATTTTCTTCGTCGAAATCCGCCAGATGTTCAAATATGACAACTGCTCCCGGATTTCTCGTTTTCATACCATTTGCCATCCGCAATAAAAGATCAATCCTGTCCTGATCCTTTGAGCCTGCCCATGGATCACCTGAATCAGGTGCTGTCTGACCAAATCCTTTTGTGAAATCGAACCTGAAACCGTCAAAATTGAATTCCTGAAGCCAGTAATCAAGTATTCTGTCTACCATCGTCTGCACGTGTTCACTCTCATGGTTCCAATCAGCACCCCAATGCCCGTTAGAATCATAGATCATCTTATGTTCCGGGTTGAACCATGGATTGTCGTTCGCAGGTCTGTTCAATTCGTCATTCCAATACATTTTTGCCATCACATTGCTGTAAAATGCATGGTTGAGCACCATATCATTGAACACCAATATTTCTCTTTTGTGACACTCATCAACAAAAGTTTTAAGGTCAGAGGCTGAACCGTATGCTTTATCCGGCGCAAAATAAAAATTGGGATTATAGCCCCAACTGGAATTGCCTTCAAACTCAGAAACCGGCATCACATGGATGGCATTGACTCCCAAACCTTTGATATAATCCAATTTTTCGATAGCAGCCAGATAAGTTCCTTCCTCAGTGAAATCACGGAAATGCAGTTCATACACATTTAGTTCATTGATGGAGGGCGCAGTAAAACTTTCTGCTTTCCAGTCAAAGTTAGTCTGAGCAGTCTGGAGAATCGATGCCCTGCCATCAGCCTGAGGCCTGTAATCTATCAAATCCGTATATACATTTTCAGGTATATACTGATCATCAAAATCAGACACTTTATGCGTATAAGGGTCTGCAACCATCAGCTCCCCATCGATAAAATACTGAAAAACATATTCCTGCCCGGGATTCAATCCAGACAATTCGATCCACCAGTAGTCACCTCTGTCACCATCATCATCCGAGTCTGTCATACCATCCCAACCATCCCTGTCTCTTTTCATTTTATAGGATTCCAAAGGCAACCAGTTATTAAAATCACCAAGGACAAAAACTACATTTTTAGGCACTGTCGTATTGGTACCAGATATTGTACCAGTTCCTTTTTTATATCTGGTGTATGTTGGTGCGTGCAGAACTAAGGTCACCCTGGAAGGATCCGATGGATGATAATTGATCCCGGGTTTTGTCCAGGCAGGACGTGATTCTATAACTACGGGAAGGTAACCCCTTAGTGAAAAAGTTTTATATTTAGTTGTACCTCCAAAATTGGCCTCCAGTTTAAATTTCCTTAATTGTATGGATTCGATTTCAATATTTTGTGAAAAAGTCACATTCCCATTTTGGGTTGCCAGGGTTGAAATGAATGCTCCGGTCGATGTATCTATTTCAGTTAATGTCCAGGTAGTCGGAGCTATATTGGCTGTTGCCGAATGTAAAAGCTCTGAACCTACCTGGCCAAAATATACTGGCTGAGCAGGAGAACTGATGGAGAAATAGCTTCCCGGATCAACGGGATTATGATAGTTTTGTCCATCATTGTCAACTTTCAAATTACCTGTGGCATTTCTGAAAAGAAAATTCAAGCCAAAAATATCATCTTCTGGTGACACGGAATAAAAATTGCGCAAACCCGGAGAGAGTATTATTTGCCAGGTAACTCCACCTGTATTGGTCATCAATCCTATACCATCATCCATTCCCCAATTTCCAACCACATATTCAAAATTAGTGGCATTATTTTCATCGGTTGATATTCCGGAATGTATATACACCTTGGTAGCTTCTTCCAAAGCAGTACCTGCGGCATTGAAAGTAATGGTAACGTTTTGATTATCTGTCGGATAAGCTGGGTTAACAGTCACGGCATCTGATAAAACAGTGTAGGAATAATTGCTGCCGTTATTGGTATTCCCGTTGATGGTATACCAATCCGCATCACTATGGGCAATTGTAAGTCCTGAACCGGATGTAAACACATAATATTTAACTTCGGTTTCGGCAAGCTGAGCTGGAATATCTGCTGCAAAGCTGGTCCCTGAACCAGCCATTTGCGTAATGGTTGAAGAACTCCAGTTGTTGGTTGTGTACCTGAGATACAGACTCTGACCTGAACTTAGTGTCCCATCTGTGGTTGCCGTGATAGTGACAATTGAATTAGGCTGTACATTCGATGCGATGGGAGCCTGAGAAACTCCGGATACATTTCTGACGGTTCCCTGCACTTCAAAAGCAATCAGTCTTGGTGTATTGCTAATGCCATCTCCATATCTGGTCCTGAACACATAATTGTACTGATTGGCACTTCCCGATACAGCAATATAATAAGCTTTACCTGATGATCCCCAGGTTTCAAGGCTGGTCGGCGAATTAAGAGCAATTAATATATCCTGAGTTCCTGCAGGACCATGTGTCCTGTTTTGCCCTCCCCAATCTGTATGCAACCTGAAATAACGGTTGCCAGCACCACTACTATTTTGGTAAGTCTTGCCGAAAGTCGACCCAAAACCTGTCCCATTCCAATAATCTTTATTATTCCACCCAGTGCCCCAACCATCTCCTGACATCAGACTGTTTTGCCCTGTGACACCATGGATAAAGCCAATAAATATCAAGGAGATACTTATTAAAAAATACCGAAATTTAAACCTTCTCATAATTCATTGTTAATTAAGGATTGCAGCTGAAATACCATGAAAATTAATTCCAATTCTGTATAATAAAGCCAATAAATAATTACTCATTCCACGTAAAGGACCAGCCCTTTCAAATAATTACCCTCAGGATGAAAAATACTAAATGGATGATCAGCAGGCTGGCTCAAACGGTGAATGACCCGAACATTTCTACCTGATTCAATGCCAGCAGATAATATCATGGATTCAAAAAGATCTGCAGTAACCAATTGAGAACATGAAAAAGTAAACAAAATGCCTCCTTTCCTTATCCGCTTAATTGCAGCTGAATTCAGATATTTATACCCCAATATGGCTTTGTGCCTGGATTCTCTATGCTTTGCAAATGCAGGAGGATCGAGGATGATCAAATCAAAATCGGACTCCATCTGCTGTAAATAATCCTTTACATCAGCAATAACACCATAATGTCTATCTGCAATTTCAGGACAATTCAACGCTACATTTTTCGCCGCCAGCTCTATGGCAGTAGATGAGCTGTCTACAGAATAAACGGCTGAAGCGTCATTTTTAAGGGCATAAACACTAAAACCACCTGTATATGAAAAGAGGTTAAGCACTTTTTTCCCTTTCGAATACTTTCCGACCAAATAACGATTATCTCTTTGATCAAGAAAAAAACCAGTCTTTTGTCCATACATGAAATCAACCAGGAACGAATATCCGTTTTCTTTGATCATGACAGGGTTCTCCGCGTTTGTCTCGGTTAAAAAATGCTGATCCTGCGTACCTTCCTGTTTTTTTGTAAAAACACTTTTGTCATAAACTGCAGTGAGCTTTTCTTTCAGACAAATTTTTAAAGCCCTTACAATGTCGAATCTGGCTTTGTACATTCCGAGGGATTGAGCAAGAAAAACAACCAGTCCATTATAATAGTCGAGTATCAATCCGGGCAAACCGTCACCTTCCGCAAAAACCAGGCGCCAGGCATTGGTCTGTTCCGATTCAGTCAATCCGGTTTTTTGACGAAGAACCCAGGCAGCACTTAATTTTTCCACCCAAAAATCAATATTGATCACTGTTCTTTCAAATGTAAATATTTTAGCAGCTATCGAACCGTTCTCTACAAAACCTGATGCCAGATAATTTCCTTCATAATCAAAAACTTCAGCAATTTCTCCTTCATGAAGTTTTCCTGACGTTGACCGGATGGCACCCGAAAAAATCCAGGGATGCTTCCTTAATATGGACTGATCCCTGCCCTTATTCAAGGATAAGGACGGATATTGATCGCTCGGCTTTTGCTTTAAGGTCATGCGTAAATAAAGTTGTAAAAATAATTTTTGCCAAAAAAAAAACTACTTAAATAGCAAATATATAACAATTTGCATTTTTGTTTGTTAATTTGCTTAGTATGTATTACAAAATGGTATCTAGTCCATTTTTGTTTGGTTTCAAATACTTTTGCAATTATTATTCACAACAAATAACGAAATAATATGTCCATAAATAATGACGCAACCAGACCGTTCCAGGACGTTCGTATGGAAGGAGCACATCAAGTCAAAATGAAAATCCTGATTGGAATCCCTGACGGATCCAGCAATATCATCATGAGACATTTTGAAGTGTCCCCGGAAGGTCATACACCAAGACATCAACATGACTACGAACATGTTGTAAAAATAGAAAAAAATAAAGGAATTTTCGTGGATGCCTTGGGTACAGAACATGAAGTAACCGAAGGAATGAGTCTGTATGTTGAACCCAACACGGACCATCAGTTCAGAAATCCATATGATAAACCATTTGAATTCCTTTGCATCATTCCTAATCCGGAAAAGAATAGGTGTTGTTAGGAAAATCTATGATAATATACATTTTATCCTTATATATATTTATGGAATAAAATCATGTATTATAAACATATTTCTTATTTGATCACCTGGTTGAATCGCTGAAGTAGATTGGTAAAATCACCAAAATATTTTCTATCCGTTTTATGCTGAAGCGCCCCTAAGAAGGATAATATTTATAATACCAGGCAAGTTCATTGATCTTACATCTACAGTTGGAATTGACTTTGATGTTAGTTGGCTTACCATTAAGGAAATTTTTATATGACGAGGATTTGAAAACTGAAAAATATCGCAGAAACAGCTGCGAAATTTACAAACTTTCCTACTACTTACATTAAAAAACCCACTCTTTCGGGTAATTTAGAACCAGCCAAAATTACCCCGATATCGGTTAAATAGTTAGGAAATTCTTTGATATAATCTTAATTTTGAAGCTTAAATCACGCCAAATGCTGAATGCTTGATTTAAAGAAAACATTGTTTATTTCAGGACATCAGTGTCTGCAACATACGATTAGGAGAAATCAAAAAAAATAACAGATGAAACAATTTTTACTGGGTAATGAAGCCATCGCTCAAGGTGCGCTTGATGCTGGTTTATCGGGCGTTTATGCATATCCCGGCACTCCTTCAACCGAGATCACAGAATATATACAAAGATCAAAAACAGCCATTGAAAGAAATGTTCACCGCAAATGGTCCGCGAATGAAAAGACAGCCTATGAAGAGGCATTGGGAATGGTATACGCTGGTAAAAGGGCCATGGTATGCATGAAACATGTAGGTTTGAATGTAGCAGCAGATCCATTCATGAACTCTGCAGTTTCGGGTGTAAATGGAGGATTACTGGTGGTGGTGGCAGATGATCCTTCCATGCATTCATCCCAGAATGAGCAGGATTCAAGATTTTTTGGCAAGTTTGCCATGATACCCATACTCGAGCCTTCCAATCAGCAGGAAGCTTACGATATGACCCGATATGGATTTGAACTATCTGAAAAATTCAAAATCCCGGTCATGTTACGTACAACCACGAGGCTTTCGCATGCCAGAGCCATTGTCGAACTTCAGGAAAAGATTTCGGAAAACCAATTAAATCCTCCTCCAACAAGTTGTAGTGATTTTGTGCTGTTGCCTTCCAATGCCCGTGGCAGGTATGAACATTTGCTGAAATTGCAGGAAAAACTAAGGGAACAATCTGATCAGAGTCCGTTTAATGAGTATGTGGAAGGCAGTGATCATTCTCTTGGGATCATTGCATGCGGCATTGCATGCAATTATCTGGAAGAAAATGTCAGAAAATTCAATCTGAAATATCCTTATCTTAAAATCCGGGAATATCCGGCACCAAAACATCAAATTGCCCGGATTTTTGAAGAATGTGAACAGATTCTGATGCTTGAAGAGGGTTATCCCATGCTGGAAGAGCTGATCATCGGGTATTTCAGAAAAGTTAAGGTCATTGGCAGGCTTTCTGGCGAAGTACCCAGAACAGGAGAATTAAATCCTTTCTTAGTAGCCAGATCTCTGAGGATTGAATTACCAGAAAGTGAAACAACTCCGGAACTGGTGGAAAACAGACCGCCCAGGCTTTGTGTAGGATGTGGCCATGCTGATCTGTTCAATGAATTGAATGTGCTGACTGACCATATTTTAGGTAGGAGGATATTTTCGGATATTGGCTGTTATACTTTGGGAGCACTTCCTCCTTTCAGAGCCATCGATACTTGCATTGATATGGGCGCATCTATCACAATGGCCAAAGGAGCTTCAGATGCAGGAGTACATCCAGCCATAGCAGTGATCGGCGATTCAACATTTACCCATTCCGGTATTACTGGATTATTGGATGCTGTTTATGAAAACTCGAATATTACTGTGATCATTTCAGACAACAGCACCACTGCAATGACCGGCGGCCAGCATTCCATCGCAACGGGAAAAATAGCAGATATTTGTAGAGGAATCGGAGTGGAAGAAGCTCATCTTAAAGTGATCATTCCATTGAAGAAGAATCTTGATGAAAATATTGCCATCATACAGAAAGAGATAGATCATAAAGGTGTTTCCGTGGTGATTGCACAGCGGCCGTGCATTCAGATTTAATCAGATAAATGACCAAAAAATATAAAAATGGATATCAATATCATATTAGCAGGCGTGGGAGGCCAGGGAATTTTATCAATTTCAGCGGTCATCGGGGTTGCTGCAATGGAACATGGTCTGGATGTAAAACAATCCGAAGTTCACGGTATGAGTCAACGTGGAGGTGCTGTGGTTTCTCATTTGAGGATATCAGATCAGCCCATTTTTTCCAGTCTGATCTCTATGGGAGAAGCAGATATGATTTTATCAGTAGAGCCTATGGAATTATTGCGATACAAACCTTATCTTAAAAAAGACGGATTTCTCATCAGCAACACAAAGACCGTGGTCAATATTCCAAATTATCCTGAGGAACAAGTGCTTTTTGCAGCAATTGAAAAATACCCAAACAGGGTTTTGCTTGATGCTGAAACACTTGCAAAAAAAGCAGGTAATGTACGGGCAGCCAATATGGTCATGCTGGGAGCAGCGGCTGATCATCTCGCTTTAGAACCTTCCTATCTTGAGGAAGCGATCAAACATATTTTTGAACGCAAGGGAGAAAGGATCGTCCAGTTGAATCTGGATGCATTTAATGCCGGCAGGGAAGCTGCAAATCAATATCTAGCCACTGTGTGAGTGTCTGTAATGCATCCATGAACCAGAAAATAAATTACGCGAACTAATTTCATATATATATAATATGTTTTATATATTTATTTGATTTACATGTAAATAAAATCATATTTCTTTATATAAAGGAATTAGATTGGCGATTACAAAGAACCGACTTCATGAAGTCCTGAAAATGATTGATTGTTATCAAAGAAATATTCCTATTTTTTCAATTCCCGGATAGCATCTGCAATCATTTTAATCCCGGGTTCGATCTCCGATTTTTGCATATTTGAAAAAGCCAATCTTATCCGGTTATTCTTTACACCATAAGGATCAAAAGTTTTTCCGGTCACAAAAACAGCTCCTTTTTCTATGCTTTTGGTCAATATTTCTGAAGCATCCAGGTCTTCAGGTAAGTGCAACCAAAAATAAAATCCACCTTCCGGCACCACCCATTTAACATACTCCGGCATATAATTGACCAGATATTTGTGCATCATGTTGCATCTTTCAGAATATTCCTCCCTCAAAAAAGAGAGGTAAGGTTGCAAATACCCTCTATTGAGGAATTCAGTTGCAAGTACCTGGGTATAATTGGGAGAACAGGAATCCATCGTTTGCTTGATGATCTCACACTTCTGATAAATTTCAGGGGGAGCCAACAGCCAACCTAATCTTAAGCCTGGACCAAGAATTTTTGAAAATGAACCCGTATAGCATATAGTAAATTCACCGTTTTCACTATTTTTCATCGGAACAGTTAAGGGTTTTACCCTTTCATTGAAATAAAGATCTCCATAGGCATCATCCTCTACCAGAATGGTTTCCTTTCCTGCCATCATTTTGAAGATCGCATCCCGTTTATACTGGCTATAAATCGTTCCGGCAGGGTTTTGGAAATTTGGTATCAGGTAGAGCATTTTCGGATGGATATCCGGTTTATTTAATTCATATTCCAGACGCGAAATATCGATCCCGTCATTTTCCATATCGATGGCTACCATATTGGCCATATAGGACTTGAATATAGAGATCGAACCAATAAAACTTGGATTTTCCAAAATTATGGTATCACCGGGATCCACAAAAGCCTGTGTAAGTATATTGATGGCTTGTATTGAACCAGTTGTGATAAGTATCTCGTTGGTGTCCACAGGCATGCCTTTGCCTCTGAGATGCTCTTTCAATGCTTCAAGTAATGGCGGGTGACCCGGAGTCGGCCCATATTGGCATGCAACTTTTTTCAATTGATCAGGCAAAGTATCAAAAATCTGATCGATTTGAGCAACCGGAAACAAGTCATTATTTGGCATTCCTCCGGCAAATGAGATCATATCAGGCCTTGTGGCCAATTTCATCAAATCCCGGATCTCGGAAGAACGTAATGCACCTACTCTTTTGGAATAACTTAACATAATTTTCCCATATTTATTAAAAAAAATGTTCCTTCAGATAAAGTTTAAAGATACAAAACATTTTAATTGGATGGAAAAAATATCTTTAAAATTTTGGCTTAAAAAATTCATCAACCATACAATATTCTAAAAATGTAATATAAATACAAATTACCCATTATAACATGGTAAATTCACATAATTAACAGAATTATATTGCATAATTATGAGCTTCAATTAATATTATCCGACAAACAGATAATTCATCCCTGAAGTTAATAGAGATTCATTTTTTGGTCATGTAAGTTAGTATCAATACATGGTGAAATTCACCGCTGAGTTTTCCATTGGTTCAGGCTGCGCACCACCCCTTCTTTGTGAAGAAAAGACCTTATCTGACATGATCCCGATGTTCAATAATGAGGCTTTGGTATCAAAATGATAGCCATATCTGACATAAAAATATCCTATATTGGCATAACCACCACCCCCAAAATTAATTTCAGCGATATAAGTCGGGTAAAAAGTTCTGTTTACACCCAGATCTTTATACTTTTCAGACAGGTAAAACAATTCTGTTCTTGTATACGCAATACCGCCACCGATGGCCCAGCCTGCACCAAAATCTTTCGTCATTCCCGAAAGGGCATTGAAATTTATTTTAGCTAACATTGGAAATGAAACAGAGCCTAAACCTTTATAATCTTTCAATGACAAGGTCAATAATCCCAGATTGGCATGTGCTTCAAGTGACAAACTGATCTTTGGGCTGCCAATCCACAATTTAGGTCCTGCATTAAGGCTCAGTATGGCATTGCCTGCTCCCGGATATGCCAAATCATCCACCGGATTTTTATATCTTTGATACAGGTCAAAACCGGATGTATACCCGAACTCAAACTGAGCCATAAGCTCAAACGGTATTATAAAAAGAGCTAAAAGGGTAATTTTTAATGTCATGTATTTTACTGAGTTCATAATAAAAATATGTATTAAAAAGAGTTAAACTAAGGATAAAAGATTATTTTTATGCACTTTTCAGCCCTTAGAGGCTTAATGATATCGTAAATATAAGTTACTTTTTTAGATACTGAAATGTTGGAGCAGTTTTTTAAAGAATTCAGGAATGAGGTGATTGGCATCGATCAGGAATTTGATTTCATTTATGGAAGAAAGAAAATCATTTACTGCGATTGGACTGCCAGCGGTCGATTGTACAGACCAATAGAAACTAGATTGTCACAAATGATCGGAGCATATATGGCGAATACCCATACTGAAACCAACGTGACCGGCAATTCGATGACAACGGCATATCAACATGCGAAAAACATCATCAAATCACATGTAAATGCCCGGAAAAGTGATATTCTTATTTCAAGTAATACCGGGATGACCGGTGTAGTTAACAAATTCCAGAGAATTCTAGGGCTTCGGATCCACGAAAAATTTAAGGATAAACTTAAAATCAGTCAGGAGGAACGACCAGTGGTATTCATCACACACATGGAGCATCATTCCAATCAAACTTCCTGGTTGGAAACTATTGCGGATGTAGTCATTATACCAACAAATGATGAAAGGCAGATCTGCCTCAACAAGTTTGAGCAACTGCTTCAAGATTACAATGACCGGAAAGTAAAATATGCAGCCATCACATCCTGTTCCAATGTCACCGGCATACTTACACCATATTATAAGATAGCTGAGATCATGCACCGTCATAACGGATATTGTTTTGTGGATTTTGCAGCATCTGCGCCTTATATCGATATTAATATGCACCCAGGTGAACAAAACTGTGATCTGGATGCCATATATTTTTCTCCCCACAAATTTTTGGGTGGCCCCGGTTCTTCAGGTATTGTAATTTTCAATCCTGCATTATACAACAACCGGATACCGGATGATCCCGGGGGAGGAACTGTAGATTGGACCAACCCCTGGGGCGAACATAAGTATCACGATGAGATTGAAGCCCGCGAAGACGGTGGAACGCCGGGTTTTCTTCAAACTATGAAAGTTGCGCTGGCCATCAGGCTAAAAGAACAAATGGGTACCACCAGGATACTTGACCGGGAACACGAGATCATGGAAAAAATATGGAAAGTATTCGACCAGATCCCGAATCTTCATGTTTTGGACCATAAATGCAGAGAAAGATTGGGTATTATTTCCTTTTATGTGGAAGATCTGCATCATAACCTGACTGTTAAAATGCTTAATGACCGATTCGGGGTGCAGGTTCGGGGAGGATGCCTTTGTGCAGGCACTTACGGCCATTTTTTATTGAATGTAGATCGTGATCTATCAAAAAAAATTGTGAGTCTGATCAATCAGGGCAATTTAAGCCTGAAACCCGGTTGGGTACGGATGTCCATTCATCCTGTCATGTCTGATGAAGAAATTGATGTTGCATTACATGCGGTCAGGGAAATCTGTCAAAACCACAAAGAATGGTCAAAAGAATACTCTATGGATACACATACCGGAGAGTTTTATCATTTAAATGAGCCTGAAACCATCAAAAATATGGTGCATGAGTGGTTTGAGTTATGATCCCGGTCATCAAAATGACGACCTGGACCGGTTATACATGAAAAGGTGTATTGAGCTGGCAAAAAGAGGAGGAAAACATGTACGACCAAACCCAATGGTCGGTTCAGTTTTGGTTCATCAGAATAAAATCATCGGTGAAGGATATCATGAACAATTCGGCAAGGCTCATGCTGAAGTCAATTGTCTCAGAAGTGTTGAATTGCAACATAGGAAACTGATCCCAACCTCAACTTTATACGTAAGTCTGGAACCCTGTAATATTGTAGGTAAGACACCTGCATGCAGCGACCTGATCTTGTCCGAGCATCTACAGCGGTTGGTGGTTGGTGCTTTGGATCCTAATCCACTGGTCAATGGCAGCAGTCTTGACCACCTTCGAACCAAAGGAGTAGTGGTCAAACACGGGGTTTGTAAGAACGATGCTGAACAGCTCATCCGACCTTTCTCCGTCAACATGAATTCGAAGAGACCTTATGTGATTCTTAAGACAGTAAAATCAAGTGACCATTTCATAGGTCGGCAGGGTGAAAAAATATGGCTCAGCAATGAATTCTCATCTACTCTATCTCATAAATGGAGAACAGAAGTTGATGGCATTTTAGTTGGGACAACTACTGCTTTAATGGACAATCCATCATTGACCGCAAGGCTTTATCCGGGAGAAAATCCAATCAGGATCGTTTTGGACCGGTCAGGTAAAATTCCAATTGAACACGCTGTTTTTTCCAATGAGGCCGATACTATCGTATTTACTGAACTTAACAGGCTGAACCATAACAATATATCATATATTAAGATCGACTTTCAACAAAAAGATTTTATTGACAGATTACTACAGGAATTATTTTCCATAGGAGTTTATGTTTTGATGATCGAAGGAGGCGCTCAAATGATCAGGTCATTTCTGGATAGCGGAAAATGGGATGAAGCCAGGGTTATAACTACTTCAAACAGATTATTTAACGGTGTGGCTGCGCCAAATATGACTGGGAAACTTATCTTAAGGCAAATGCTGGATAATGATGAATTACAGATCATTTACAATGATCAACAAAAAAACACATAGAACTGGGATAAACTGTAAATGATCTGATCTTTGGCCATCCCGGAACACTTTTTCATATACAAAAAAATAATAAAATATATTTCACTCATAATATAAATTTTATATATAAATATGAGTCTGCTCTGAAAAGTAAATTTAGCCACGAGC
>DDTL01000063.1 GCA_002344345.1 Saprospiraceae bacterium UBA2365 | reverse complement strand
GCCGTAGAGCCGTAGAGCCGTAGAGCCGTAGATTATGATGTGAACTTCTTATCATACTATGGTTTAAGCGATAAATATAGGATTTTTCGGTCAGATTTCAAAATTTTTTCGGTTAAGTTTTTGAACTTATTTTAATGGCAGAATAATATTTGGTGCTGGCTTTGTTCCTGGTTTAATTGCGAAATTTGCTTTTGTGTTTTAGTGCTGAGTCTGAATGATGAGGGTGTTTTTACCAGGTGGTGATGGAGTTTTTACTACTCCAATTTCAATGTTTTTATGCATAAAAGACTGTATTATCATCAGCGAATAAGCTGAAATAAATATTGATTTGGTGATAATCGCTATTGGAAATACCCGAAAAAGGTATAAAAAACCCGGCTCCGGGAAGATTCCATGCCGGGTTCGGTCGTATAATTTCAATACAATAATGACTGGTTAAATGCCGATTTTGGCTTTGACCGCATCCATGATCTCCTGTTCTTTTTTGACCGCATTCTCCAGCATTGCATTGGCCCTGGACTGCATATCATTTACAAAATCAGGGTCTTTCAGGCCCATGCAGTTGATCATCACATTGAGATAGGCGCCAAATACGGCAGTTTTTGCACAGAGCACTCCCACACCTGCATCGGAAACTGAGTTCGGGTTGCCATGGGCAGTCATTTCCTCCAATACCTCAAAACTTTTCCAGGCTGTTTCCATCACCCTGAATGGCACTTCAATCGCATATTTGGTAGCCTGTTTCATCGCCTCAGAACGGCTTTTCTTTTCGTCATCCGTTGCCTTGGGCATTCTTACCGCATCGATGATGGCATTGAAAGCACGCGTGTCCTCATCCACCAGGAACAGCAGCTCTTCCTTCAAAGCCTGTCCTTTTGCAGCCCATTCGCTGAAATACGCCCAGCGATCATCCCAACCGGGTTTATGCGATGAAAGATTGCCCACCATCGCTCCCAGGGAAGCGCCCAAAGCGCCCACATAAGCCGCTATACTTCCGCCACCGGGAGCAGGACTTTCGGAAGCCGTCGCATCAGCAAATGCCTCCAGATCTTTGGAAACCAATGCTTTCTGTGCCGGGTCTTCCAGGAGGTATTCGATCACTCTTTCTCTCGGGTTGAATGGAGCCAGTTCGTCCAGTCCCAATGATTTCACAGCGATATGAATGAGTTCGGATTCTGACACGCCTACTGATCTTTCCTGCTTTTCAAGGAAATACTTTCCGGCATCGGTCAATACTTTTTTAGGGACCAAACCAACCAGTTCACTGCCTGTCACCCTTATTCCACGGGAAGTCGCGCTTTTTACAGCCTCATCAAATGCGACGTGCAAGGGTGTGATCTCTATATTGGTCAGGTTCATCGAAACCTGCGCAATACCATATTCTTCAATATACCAACCGATGGCTTTGACCGATTTCAGTACGCCTGGTTGCCGTTTAGGTTCGCCGTTTTCATCCAAAATAACTTTGCCTGTGACCGGATCGCCTTCTCTCAGGATACGTCCGTTTTCCCTCAGGTCAAAAGCGATGGAATTGGCTCTGCGCGTGGAAGTGGTGTTGAGATTGATGTTATAGGCTACCAAAAAATCCCTTGCGCCGATCACGGTAGCTCCTGACTTTGGATTGAAAACTGCTTTACCGAAATCCGGTTGCCAGTTAAGATCTTCCAGTTTTTTAGCCAGTCCTTCATATTCTCCTGCTCGAATGGTCGCCAGGTTTTTCCGGTCGGGTTTCTGAGCGGCTTCTTCGTAACAATAGACGGGAATGGATAGTTCCTCACCGACTCTTTTGGCTAATTGCAAGGCATATTTTACCACTTCTTCCATCGAAATACCGGAAATCGGGATCAGCGGGCAAACATCTGTTGCGCCCATACGCGGATGTTCTCCGGAGTGTTTGGACATATCGATCACTTCGCCTGCTTTTTTGATGGCGCGAAAGGCTGCTTCGATCACCTGTCCGGGTTCGCCTACAAAGGTTACCACGGTTCTGTTGGTAGCCTTTCCGGGATCCACATTGAGCAATTGGACACCTTCGACGGTTTTAATTTCATCCGTTATCTGTTGAATAATATGCATATCTCTGCCTTCGCTGAAATTCGGAACGCATTCTATCAATCTGTTTGCTGCCATATTTTTAGTTTATATGTTTGAATAATGAATCATTTCGGGTCAAAACCCGGATTTGGCCTGCAAAAGTACGTAAATAGACCTGATTAGGCTATAGCAGAGGAACAAATTTCTAAGCAATTTTATCGATTCGTCGTTGGTGATCAAATCATTTAAACTTATTTCCATATCATGCGATTTATACAATAAAAATTATATTTTTGAACACTAAAAACTGAATGCCATGCCATATTTTATCAGTATGATCCTCATTTTCTTCCTGGCCTGCGGGCAAAAATCAGCAAAAATCAACACGGAAAACCAAATTTTTTCCTCTGTTTCAACTTCACTATCTGACAAAGCTTTACAGAGTGATGCCTCTCCCAAAAACATTTGCTGGAAGGGAAAACTTGGCGGCAAAATACCTGTTTTTATACATTATCAACAGGTTGGAGACCTCATTGTCGGCGAGATCACCTACCTCAAAACAAAAAAAAGGATTCCCATCCGTTTGATCGGTGAATTGCACAACGGAGGTTTTTACCGCCTTCAGGAATATGATCCGAAAGGCAATATCACCGGGATCATCGAAGCAAAAGTGAAGAAAGGAGTTTTTTCAGGTGTCTGGATAGCGCCCACTACTCAAAAGGAACTGTCTTTTAATCTGGTACATTCGGATAGTCTTATCATTTCACCATCCATTAAAGTTTCGGAAAAGAATGTATTTGGCACCTATGCGTATGCTTATGGTGAAGAAGGATACAGCGGCCAACTGGAAATTGCGGATGCAGATAATGGCGAAGCGGATTTTTATCTGATCTCTGTAACAAGTCTGAAAATGGGGCCGAATATAGCTGAAATAGAAAAGGATAAGGTGATGCTTGAGGGCGATTTTTTCAATTACATCATTCCTTACAGTGAAAATTGTGAAATCAGGGTGGAATTTTACAAGGAATTTGCCAGGGTCCGGTATGCCAATGGAGACTGTCCCGGTCAATTCGGACACAACGCCACGGTGGAAGGTATTTTTGCAAGGGTAAAACAATAAACTTAGCTTCAGTATCTTTTGTTGAACGGAAATTTACCGGCCTTATACCAAAACCAAAATATAAACCGTTTGTTAGTAAAACATTGAGCTAAAGGCTCATCAGGCAAATGACAAAAGGAGTACCATACATATTTTTAGTTGCTTTTTTGCTGCTTTTCAGTTATTCATGTGAGAAAGAACAAGTCAGTTTTTATATTCACGATGAACATGATTTTGAGATCAAAGCAGGATTAAATACTATTGAAACCCATTTTTTTGTTTTTCGAAATATCAAAAACACACTTCCTCAGGAATTGTACAATCAGGGTTTAAGTTTTGACGATGTAAAAGTGATTTATGCAGGTAAAGGTCTGATACAACCGGTTTTTGATGATTTTCAATACGGAGACATACGTGAAGTATCAATATGGGTCGTTTCACCCATTGATCCGTCGATCAGACATGAAATTTATTATCTGGATCAGATTCCCTACAGTATGCGGGGAGAAATGAAATTGCTTTCCGGAATTGCGAATCTTAAAGATTTCCTAAGCTTGCATTCGTCTTATAATTTGGAAATACAAATAAAATTTAGAAACTTTGTCCCCGCGAACACATTGAATCGTTTTACATATAGTTTTGCAATCTTTTTGAATCAATAATGGAGAAACACTTTTTAATCGAATTAGACTATTTTGATCCTGAAATTCAGGAAGCTTTTCTCTATGACGAAAAGCTGGATCAAATCATAGCAGAGTTGAAAACAACCAATCGTGTAGTATCCATATCCATTTCTGAAGAGCAGGCAGTCATGTGGATCGTAATGAAAGCCAGTTCCGAAAGCGATCTTGAATTCGTTTTGGATTCCCTCAAACTTCCCGAGGTCAGCAGTTATGATTTTTACCTGCTAGACTATCATGTATCCATCAACACCTATGAATCCTATTCTCTGAATTGATCAAATGCCTGTATTTCAATCGCTTTCAGAAATTAGTCTCTTCAATGCCATCGTTTACCAGGTCACTGAACCACTGGATTTTTTCAGAGATAAAATAGAATTATCTGATAGTGAGATGAGTTATTTTTCTGCAAAACGGCATCCCGAGCGGCAAAAAGAGTCTTATGCTGTCCGATACGCCCTGCATCTGGCATTGAACAAACAAAACAGGGTGGTTTTAGAAACAGATCTTTATGGAAAACCTTATCTTGTCGGTTCAGAAAGCTTTATATCATTGAGCCACACTTCCCGATATGTTGCTGCTGTAGTCAGTCCATATCCATGTGGCATTGATATTCAGCGATTTGACACGAAAATATTAAACCTTGGTGCAAAATTTTTAGCTGAAAAAGAATTGGGTGATATTCCTCCGGTTAGCATGGTGTCATTCCTTACACATTGCTGGGCCATCAAGGAGGCAGCTTACAAAACTTTTGGCAAAAAAGGACTTGAATTTAACAAGGAAATTGAAATTCAGGAAATAGATTTCCGGGAAGGTAGCTGGGAAAGCAAAGTCAGGGTCCAAAAAAACGATGAAGATTTCAAATATCAGGTGAAAGGCTGGACAAGCGAAGCCTTTGTTCTGGCAATCTGTCTTGAAATATAACAGATATTCAGAGAGTTTTTGCGATAATTTGCTATGCCAGACTATATTTTTTACGACTTTTGCCTGTTTAATACAAAGCACAAATTAATTCTGACTGTATGAGAATCACATTATTTTTTATGGCTTTAACACTACTGGGTGCATGCAAATCCAAAGAAAAAGATAACCATGTTGCTGGTCTTCCTGCAGATTTTGAAGTTTTTTTCCAAAAATTTCACACCGACAGTGTATATCAGATGGAGCATATCATTTTTCCACTCGAAGGCCATATAAGGGTGATGGAAAATCAACTTGAGATCATCAATCCGATCAAATGGGAAAAAGAGGACTGGATCATGCATAAACCTTTCAATGATCACGGTGGCACTTTTGAGCAGAAATATTTGATGACAGGAGATATTGTTGTGGAAAAAATCAGAGACAAATCCGATTTTTTCAAAATGGAAAGGCGTTTTGCAAAATTGGGTGAAGACTGGACCTTAATTTATTATGGGGCAAACAATTGATTGTTCGCCCCATAATAAGATACCCGTATGATTCGAGGGTCGTCCTGCAAATTATGCCTGTTTATTTTTACAGGTATTGATCTTGAATAGGGTGTAGAGCGGGCAGAAATTGATCAGGCTGGTGATCAGTAAAATTATCGCAGCAACTATCAATACGATGGCCAAAGTTCCTGAGATCACGCCAAAATAATACAACAGTGCAACAACCAGTGCGATCAACACCCTGATCAGTTTGTCAATTTGTCCTACATTTTTCTTCATAACCGTGCTTTTATTAATTAAGTAAAAAATTGTGATCTGAATTCACGTGTCTTATTAACAAATGTAACAAAGATTTATAAATAATATCGCAATTATTTCTTCTAAAAAACATCCGGCGGTATAATTATGTAAGTTCATTTAGGGAAATCTGTATTTTTTTTTAATCTTTGTTGTTGTTGTAGGATTTTATTTTCTATTTGGATTAAAATATAAAGATGAACACCCGGTTATATCAAGAGATGCTGCAGGCAAAGCGTGATGGCAAAAAGAAATTTGCCGTTTTGATCGACCCTGATAAACTGCGCCTGGAGGCCTATGATGAAATCGTAAGCAGGGCCATTGAGCACAAAGTTGATTACTTTTTCATAGGAGGTAGTCTCATTGTCAATGATGTACTGGACAATGTATTGGTTTCCATCAGAGAAAAATGCGATATCCCGCTGATACTTTTTCCCGGCAACTCATATCAGTTGAGCTACAGGGCGGATGGCATCCTGTTTCTTTCACTCATCTCTGGTCGAAATGCAGATTTACTCATTGGGAAACATGTGATCGCTGCGCCATTTTTGAAGGTAAGCCCTCTTGAAGTTTTACCTACAGGCTATATGTTAATAGATGGTGGCAGGCCAACGACAGTCAGCTACATGAGTAACACCATGCCGATCCCATCCAATAAAAATGACATTGCCCTTACGACAGCGCTTGCCGGCCAGTATCTTGGTATGAAACTCATATTCATGGATGCCGGAAGTGGTGCCGATATTCCGGTTTCAACAGCAATGATCAAAGCAGTAAGCTCTACCATCGATATTCCGCTGATCGTTGGAGGAGGAATAAAAACTGCTGAGAACATCGAAGAAAATCTGAAAGCTGGCGCTGACCTGATTGTGATTGGAGATGCCATCGAGAAAAACGCAGCATTATTGCCTGAGTTTGCAAAGGTATTTCACCGTTTTAACAGCAAAAAGCAGGTATGAACGAGGGTATGGTGATCAAGTCGACCGGTTCCTGGTATCAGGTTGCAAATGAAAGAAATGAAATTTTCCTATGCACGATCCGGGGTAAAATCAGGTTGGATAAGCTCAAACTCACCAATCCCGTAACCGTTGGAGACAAAGTCCAGTTTATCATTGAGGATGAAATGGAAAATATAGGAACCATCATCAAGATCCATCCGCGCCAAAATTATGTTGTCCGTCAATCACCCCGGAAAAAACATTTTCTACATCTGATCGCCAGTAATGTTGACCAGGCATTTTTAGTGGTCACCGTCGTTAAACCTATGCTCAAGCAAGGGTTTATAGACCGGTTTTTGCTGATGACTGAACCTTACCACATTCCTGTACACATCATTTTCAATAAATCGGACCTTTATGAACCCGAAGACTTGGAGACGTTTTATTTTTTTGAAGAGATCTATACAACAATAGGATATTTTGTTCATCTGACATCCGCCGGATCAGACGCTGATTTTGATACACTCAAATCACTCATGGCTGGTAAAACGACACTGATCGCGGGACAAAGCGGCGTAGGAAAGAGTACCCTCGTTAACAGAATACAGCCGGAACTTGACCTGCGTACTTCCGATGTGTCGGATAAAACAGAAAAAGGAAAGCATACGACTACTTTTGCACAGATGTATCCATTGGATTTCGGTGGCTATATCATCGACACACCAGGTATTAAAAACCTGTCTTTCAGTAATTTGGAAGTGATGGATGTGGCTCACAATTTCGTTGAATTTTTCAGGAAGTCAGCTGAATGCAGATTCCAGAATTGTACGCACAGGAATGAACCTGGTTGTGCGGTGAAAGTTGCGGTTGATCAGAATGAGATTTCAGTTTACAGGTACAGTACCTACCTTCAGATTCTGGAGGAAATTGAAGACCAGAATTACTGGGAAAGACACCATATATAATTTTGGCATGACAACCCTGCAAAAACGGTAAATCATGCGGATTTTACTATTTAAACAAAATTTAACCTGCTGGTGTTGAATTGTTTTACTCAGATAATTGAATAGAACAGAGGAAAAAATTAATTTTGCCCCTTAAATTTTTAGAAATGATCAACATTAGTTTTCCTGATGGCAGTGTCAGGCAATTTGAATCCGGTGTCACTTCTTTTGACATTGCGATGGGTATCAGTGAAGGATTGGCAAGAAATGTCCTTTCTGCAAGTGTAAATGGTAAAGTAAGGGATCTCATGCTCCCAATTACAGAAGATGCAACCATTGTTTTTCACAAATGGGATGAACCTGAAGGAAAAGCTACTTATTGGCACTCTTCAGCCCACCTGATGGCAGAAGCTTTGGAAGCCTTGTATCCCGGTGTTAAATTCGGCATAGGTCCTGATATTGAGCAAGGATTTTATTACGATGTAGACATGGGAGACCATGAGCTTAATCTTACAGATTTGCAGGCAATTGAAAAGAAAATGCTGGAATTGGCAAAAGAGAAACAGACTTTTGTTCGAACTGCCGTTTCAAAAAGTGAAGCGATAGATTATTTCTCAAAAAAAGGAGATGAGTACAAACTGGAGCTGATCTCTGAGTTGGCAGACGGTGAGATCACTTTCTATACATCCGGAAGTTTTGTTGACTTGTGCAGAGGACCACACCTTCCTGACACGCGACACATCAAGGCGGTCAAATTGCTCAATATCGCCGGTGCGTACTGGAGAGGCGATGAATCCAGGAAAATGATGACCCGTATTTATGGCATTACTTTCCCTCAAAAATCAGAGCTGACTGAATTCCTGGAACGTCTGGAGGAGGCTAAAAAAAGAGATCACAGAAAACTGGGTGTTGAGCTTGAATTGTTCATGTTCTCCGAAAAAGTTGGCGCAGGATTACCGATCTGGTTGCCAAAAGGAACTGCCTTGAGGAGCAGACTGGAAGATTTTTTGAAAGAAGAGCAGTTGAAAAGAGGGTATCAGGCTGTGATCACCCCACATTTGGGTAAAAAAGACCTCTATGTGACCAGCGGACATTATGCCAAATATGGAAAAGACAGTTTCCAGCCCATTCATACACCAAGGGAAGGTGAAGAGTTTTTGCTGAAGCCGATGAACTGTCCTCATCACTGTGAAATTTACAACAACAAGCCTCATTCATATCGGGAATTGCCCATCAGGATTGCAGAATTTGGAACGGTTTACCGTTATGAGCAAAGTGGTGAATTGCATGGACTGACACGTGTTCGTGGATTTACCCAGGATGATGCGCACATATTCTGTACACCGGATCAACTGAAGGCTGAATTTTTGAATGTTCTCGAATTGACCGAAAAAGTTCTGAGTAAGCTTGGTTTTGAAAAATATACTGCGCAGATCTCTTTGCGCGATCCGGACAACAGGGACAAATACATCGGTTCTGATGAGAACTGGGAAAAAGCCGAGCAAGCCATCATCGATGCCACGCTTGAAGTGGGTTTAAAAACCGTGACTGCGTTTGGTGAAGCAGCATTTTACGGGCCAAAGCTCGATTTCATGGTAAAGGATGCTTTGGGAAGATCCTGGCAATTAGGTACCATACAAGTAGACTATAATTTACCTGAGAGATTCAATCTGGAATATATAGGTTCTGACAACCAGACCCATCGTCCGGTGATGATCCATCGAGCGCCCTTTGGTTCGATGGAAAGGTTTGTCGCTGTCCTTATTGAACATACTGCAGGTAAATTCCCTTTGTGGCTGACACCTGAACAATTTGCTATTTTGCCCATCAGTGATCAGTACAATGATGCGGCAAAACAGATCCTTACTGACTTGAATGCAAGCGGATTAAGAGGTGTGATCGATGATCGTTCAGAGTCCATCGGAAGGAAGATCCGTGACACTGAGCTCAAAAAGATACCTTTTATGTTGATATTAGGCGAAAAGGAAATGGCTTCCAATACAGTATCAGTCAGGAAGCAGGGTGAGGGAGATCTTGGAGGTATGGCTGTAAAGGATTTCATCCAATTCATAAAGGAACAGTTATAATGGCTTATATCCCCGGATTTTAACCATGAAAACCCGGGAAATCAGGATAAATGCAGCACTGAGTTTATAGTGCTGCATTTATTTTTTGTGCCAATTCTGCAAATTCCTCCGGATTAAGTTTAAGTTTTTCCCTGGAAAAATCCATATCTGACATTTGATTGATAGGGATAAGATGAATATGGGCATGCGGAACTTCGAGACCGATGACTGCTACGCCTACTCTTTGACATGGAACAACCGACTGAATCGCTTTTGCAATTTTTTTTGAAAAAACCATCATCTCAGCCAGCATCGGATCACCAATGTCAAAGATGTAATCAATTTCATTTTTAGGTATTACAAGCGTGTGTCCTTTGGACAATGGGAAAATATCCAGGAATGCATAAAAATCCTCAGTTTCTGCAATCTTATATGAAGGAATTTCCCCTTGAACGATTTTTGAAAAAATACTTGGCATTTAATCAGAATTTTGATAAAAAAATAAATCTGGAATCAAGCAACGGTCGATTCCAGATTTACAAAATTGCAAAAAATGCAATGGATTATCAAGGTTTTCCTCCGAGAAACTAAAAAGATATGTCTACAATTTCAAAATCGATCAATCCTGTGGGGGTATTGATCTGTGCAATATCACCTACCTCTTTCCCCAACAGCCCCTGACCAAGTGGTGAACCGATAGAGACTTTTTTCTCTTTCAGGTTGGCTTCTGATTCAGAGACCAGTTTATAACTCATCTCCATTCCATTTTTGACATTTTTAATGGTTACTTTGGACAGGATAACCACCCTTGATGTATCGAGTTTACTTTCATCGATGACCCTGGAGTTAGCTAAAATCTGTTCCATTTCCGAGATTTTCATTTCAAGCATTGCCTGCGCATCTTTTGCTGCATCATATTCAGCGTTTTCAGAAATATCTCCCTTTTCACGCGCTTCAGCGATGGCCTGAGCAGCTTCTTTACGACCGGTAGACTTTAGTTCATCCAATTCCTTAACCATTTTGTCATAACCGCCTTTGGTCATGTAATTAAATCCCGCCATACTCTTAATTTGAAAAACTTTATTTAAAATATTTAATTCTATTCATGTTGAGCAATCCGTATAATTCCAAATTTTATTTCAGATGATTACCGGACAATTTAACAATAACAACTGATGAGCAAATAAGGTTTCCAGAAACAACATTTTACCTTCCTATGCAAGCAGTGGCCATTTTCCCTTTCATGCAGGGCTTACGATGAATGCATCTACTTTTTATCTTCACAAAAATTAAAAGCATCCGAACCTTTGGTTCATTTGAGGTCTTCGCCGATCCATCCGGCTACCCTTTGGTAGCTTCATACAAAAACAGAACGTTTCCACCTGGTGGTGGAAACGTTTTGCTGAATAAAATTGGGGAAATTATCCCAAAACTATATTTCCAGGCGAACGCCAAAATTGTGTGTGCCATTAAAGACATGGGTGGCACGATATGCATAATCCAAGGCGATTTTTCTGCTGCTGCCCTTCTTTATAGGAGCCATGACTGAAAACCCTGCAGCCAGACCTGAATATGCATTTCTTTCATCCAGTGATTCAGCGCCAATTTCATATTTATAAGCTACTCTCGCAACGAAGAAATTTCTAAAATTGGCCTCAAGACCTGCGCCCAGTTCATCCAGTGAAAATGCATTCGATGTAAAGTTGCCCAAAGCCCTGATATAACTTTTGCTTTCGAGATAAAAATCGTAGGACACTCCGATGTTCAACATTGAAGGCAATTCAAAACCTGCTGGTCTTTGGCTGAAAGTCAGCTGATAATCACCTTCTCCTGATGGATTTTTACCCAAAAAAGACAAGCCTTCTCCGCCAAACTTCATCGGCGTGCCAACGTTTCTGATTGAAACCCCTAATTTAAAATTATCTTTTTCTCCGGCTAAATAAGATACTCCGGCATCCACAGCAAAGGCAGTGGCTGAGACATCGTCCAATGATTCAGAAACCGTTCTGAATAAAACGCCAACTGAAATTTTATTTTGATAGGTATAAGAATATCCTACGCCCAGCTGAAAAAATCGTGGGGAATAATAACCACCTGTTCCTTCCGGATTATCGAAAGTAGTGACCGGAATATCCCCGAAATTCATTGAAACAATACTGACACCCAGCGTGTTGGATTCGCTTAGTTTCTGGGCTATACCAAATGCATTTAACTGAACTCCTGTACCGACAAACATTTGGGTATTGCTTATAGCTAAGGAAGTTCTTTCAAAACCCCTTCCGATTCCGGCAACATTCAAACGCAAAGCTTCCACTCCGGAAATGGAAGCTGTATTCAAAGTGTGCAACCCGGCGCTGGCAGCCCATGGATTGATCAATAATTCACCTGCACCTGCTTCCCCTTGTCTGTCCGGGTTTCCTGCAAATACAACTGCGCCGGCAAATATGCTTATGATAACAAGTAAAAGTATTTTTTTCATTTCTAAGTTTTTTATCGTCTTTGAAGGCTATTCAGAATCCTGCTTTAAAAAACTTTCCTGCTTTAAAAAAGCCTGAATCAATTTATTGCGGACTCCATTTGCTTAATTTATTTATTTTTTTTAGGCAGATAAAACAGACAGATCAAAAAAAATTTACCGATCAATGAACAAAAAATTATTTCAATCTGTACCGTTTTATCTGTCAATTAAATATTGACCGTTTACCACGCTCAATACTATTTTAATCTGAGGTCAACTTTTTGACAACTCAAAAATATAATTACAATCCGGTAGGGTCGAATTGCCTGTTGATCCCAAACCATTTAATGGTTCTTTCAACACCCAGATCATCTGCGTAAATATGTATCAGATAGACACCGGAAGCAATTGGAATCCCCTTGCTGTTCTTCAAATCCCATTCGATATCAGGATATATCTGGGATTTATTGATTGCAGGATTAGATCTTCCTGCGATGCGGTAATCGACACCCTTTTCATCTCTTTTAAACTGCCTTACAAACTTTCCATCCAAAGAATAAATAGTCACGGTGCATTTCCCGGGCAGATTGGTGATTTTCACCCTTTGCGTAAACTGCGATGTTTCATACGCACTATACGCATAATAAGGATTGGGTGTTACATTCACCATACTCAATGCATTATCAATGGTATCCTGAACAACTACTTCTTCAGCCTGTGTGCCGTTCAGATCGAACATATAGCTACCATATCCTTTATTCTGATTGGTATAACTTTTAACTTCAAAAGGATTGGCGATCCTGATGTTGATCGCTACGTCATTCGGGATCAAACCATCTTTATAACTCAACATGGAAGTTCCTGGCTGTGCCATAACAATCCCTGCCCAGGTAACGAACTTCAATTGCTGGCTCTTCTGTTGTGCTGCCGTTTTATTCAAAGATTCCCGTATTGCAGCACATTGGTCATAAGGTGTATTCATTACATACACAAAATGATGACCTCCGAAAGCCAGGTTCCATGGACTGATGTTAAGTGTCAGGTTGAAAGGATATGGAATGAAATCATCTTCTGTAGGATTAAACATCATATCCCTTCCAATACCTTTTTTCCCGGTAAACAGAGTATCTATATCCGTTAAGCCACCATAAGATGAGTTTTCACCGAAGAAAATATTTAATCGCTGACCTGTTTCCACGTCAATGGCATAACCCGGGAACCAACCCATACCCGTACCGTCTCCATCTGCTACTGGCAGTCCGTTTGCGTCAGCATCCTTACCGACAGATGGTGCTTTACGAAGATCGAATTGATTCACATTGCCTTCTGTACCGTTAATAGCTCCAAAAATATCTCCATAGGAAGTTTCTACAACGACACACCTGCTCCATTTTGACTTATCTTTCGTGAAAACGATGTCCACATTATTCAGTCTTCCAAAGCGTGTATATTGTTTGGTAAAGTCTATGGTATTTGCTTTTCTTACCCAGTCATGTCCTTTATTAAATCTATAAGCAGGAGAGATATATTCCCCATCCGCAAAACCTGCCAGCCAGAAAGGAATAAACGGAGCAGCTCCAATATTACTGAATGTCTTATCAGGATCATGTATCTGGTCGGTTTCTCCAATGCCTGTTTTAACGAAGTTTGTGCCATCAACTGTTTGCCCAGCTTCTGTCCGATAAGTATAACCCATGTCATCTCGAATCATTCTGAACCATTTAACACTATCAGGTTCTTTATAGGTTACTGCTGAACCGAGCACGCCGTTGGTCTCATCTGCCAAGGAAGCCGGGGGTGCAACCTGCTCAATCAATACTGAAAATCCTTCACCATAAATGATCTGTTCATTCGGGCTGTTGATAATCATGTCAGATTTGTATGTTCTGTTGTTTGAAAGATCCGTCAACACCCAATTGACTTCAGCATCCAACTTCGAATTGGACATATCTTCATCAGAAAAATCCAACCTATACTGCTTATTCTTAGTATCAAAAGGATTGAAAATCTGAACATTTATCGGTCCGTTTCCAGTTGCATATTTCAAGGAACCATCTCCTGCATTGCCGCTTACGATACGGTCATGTTCGCCATCTGCAAGAAGAACGAAATTGTTGCCGGTTCCATTTCCATCCAGGCGTGTGATCGGCACTCCCTGGCCGGGGAAGGCGTTCAACATCGTATAAGGTATAGGTCTGGGTATACCCGTATAGGTTTTAACATACCTTCTACCTGCAAAATATGGTTCTCTCTGTCCATAACCATTGGAAGGGTTGAATTCAGACCAATTGTTATAGCCATAAGCAACTACCAGGAAATAATATTGTTTGTGATTGATCAATCTGCTGTCACCTGAAGCGAACTGATCATATACGACTTTAAATACATTTTTGAGTCCCTGGTTACCTCCCTTGACTTTTTGAACAGGCTCATAGATCAGCTCACTTCCGCCATTGGGACTTGGATTGGCATAAGTGATCCAGTTATACAAAGTAGTCACATCATTTTTGATGTCTACCTGATAGATCAATCTGGCTTTTTCATAATCATCGAGTTCCTGAACAGAAACTCCACCGTTTACCAACTGATAGATCTGGTATCCTTCAAAAGTATAATTTACATCATCAGTTTCATCCACACTGATTTTCAATCCCTTTTCCTTATAGGTTAAAAATTTATTATTGGAAAAAAGGGAATCATTGGACAAAACAAGAATTAATTCCTTATCCAGCTGAATGATATCCATTTCCGGAGCATCCGGCCCATTCTGCAACTCAAAACAATTGTCGAACAATGCCTGAGCCAAATCGTCAGCTGCCAGCAAGTTATCCAGTTCAGGCCCGGGGTAGTTTTGGTTTGGCACCCAAACAGCGCCCACGATCAATTCATTGATAGCACCTGGTTTCAACAGGAATGGTCCGGTTGCCTGAATGGTTCTACGGTCACCAAATCCAAGTTTCTCTGAATACATTGACCAGCCTTGTGGATCATTGGGAGAATCCGGGAAAACATATTTAACAGAGTCTGTACTCCCCAGGTTGTAACCAGTACCACCATAAGTGATGGCAGTTCCATCTTTCCAAACACCTCTTAAATAATTATAATATTCTATGGCATTGTCCGGGTCGGTCGTTGGCGCAGGGTGTGTGCCTACACCACCATTGTTATAATAGATCAGAGAAGTCATACCCAACTCAATAATGGTATCACCTTCTTCCCCAATTAAAGGAGTGATCGTTGGATTCCCGAATTCATCGAATTTTCTTGGCGCCAATGGTCCGCGGAAATAGTCAACTCCAAGAATCGGAATCCTGTCACAATAGGTATTCACCCCATTATCGCAGGTACATCCGGTACCTGTTCCATCCAGCACATCTTCATTGTAAACAAAAGCGAGGTCTCTTGAAGGAACTGAACCGATGTAGTCATCTGTGTGACAGCCCAAATCTGGATCCACCCACCATCCGAAATAGCAATCCCGGATATCACTGACCGCCCTGTTGATCAGTTTATATCTCTGGAATGTCATGTCGTTGATCTCATCATTGGTTGCCCATGCGAAAGCCTGTACCTGTACTTCCATCTGGATCGGACTTCCTTTGGTTTGTGTGTGGGGCCCGCCGTTGTCATTGTAAATCCAGAAAAACATTTCATCTGGATAAATTCCCGGAGGACAACCTCTGATCTCAATGTTTGGATATTCGCCCAATTGTGGTTCGTACAAATTGTTTTCATTGATATCATGGAATGAGCCAAGTCCCTGAATATTATCAGGAAGTTCAAAATTATATTTTTCAGTAAAAAACTGATTACCTCTGCCTGGCCAAAACCTGATATCATCAGGAATGGAATCCGGATGATAGGTTTCACCTGCTGCATCCAGTCTTTTATAAGTGGCTATGTGTTTGTCAATGTTTTTGCCTTCAACTTTAAAAAACCTGTCCCAGTTATTACATGTCTCCAGATCAGTCACCCCATTGTCAGCCAAGGGGCCGGTATAGAAATCGAGTGAACTACCATTCCTGTAGGTGGTAGCTGCCACTTTAAGACTACCTGCAGGATCGTACCCGCCGATCCATACACCTCCGGCAAAAATTGATGACACTTCCGGTTCACCTGGTGCAGGAACCGGAACCACATACATCCCGTCATCCTGATTCCACCACACATCCCCACCCGTGGTAAGACGGGCTCTTACGTTATTGATATTCTGGTCTATCTGCGCCCTTGGAGCTTTACAGTCTTCCCTGAAGTTTATGGTCGTATTTGTATGGTTCTTTTGACCTTCTTTTGGAGGTGGAAGATAAGCAAAACTTAAATTCCATGCAAAAACCATGAAAAATATAAAAAATAGTGTTTTTGAAATTTGAATTTTCATTTGTTTACTTTTTAAAATAACAATGTATAATTCCTTCGTTCAATTTTCATCAGTAGATTTTGCTTTGCAAAACGAGATGAAATCTTTCACTTATCTAAGCTGTTATACCTTATTATCATTTATTATAAAAATCAATTCATTATAATTTTAGAAACTTACTGTAGCTCCCAGGTAAATTCTCCTCGGGTATGAATAAAAACCCGGGGCAAGCAAACGCCATTGATACATTTCAAGAAAGTTCTCAACGGGTCTTCCTGTAGACTCAATATCAGCTAACCGGTCAGCTCCATAACTGGATAAAAGATATCCGGAATCTTCCGGGGTACCTGAATAACTATACACCCCGATCACATTTTTTATATCAAGAATGTTTTGTATTCTGAAATAAACATTCACAAATGCTTTGTCTCTGATAGATATATCTTTATCTATTTTAAGGTCCATATTGAAGTACCATGGCAATCTGGCGCCATTGATGGCACCAAGGAATCCGCTACCACCAAAAGCTGTTGGATTTGAAGTTCTGGTATATGGTCTTCCTGACACAGCTGTCACCAACATATTCACACCCGTGTTGGCCAAAATATCCAACCCTGCTATCCGGGGACCATTATAACGTTTGCCGCTGGCATATCTGTAGTCAATAATTGAAGAGATCCTGTGTCTTTCATCATAGGATAACGGGATCAGATACCTCAGATTACCCCTGGTATTGATACCTCTGGATGAGTTGGCATCAGAACCTGTTCCGTTGGCAAATTGTAAAGTATAGGCTACCTGAAATTCCAGATTTCCTGTCCTCCTGTAATCATATGTAAAAGAAAATCCTTTAACAGTTCCAAAGTCAATATTATCATAACTTTCATATTGGTTGACCGGAGTCGGAATGAAAGGGAAAACCCTTCTCTGGATCATATCCCTGAGTTCCTTATAATATGAAGATATTTTCAAAGCAGATGTGTTGGAAAGTTTTTGCTGGAAGCCCACCTCATAATCTACCGTTTTTTCCGGTTTAAGGTTTGGATTGGCATATAAAGACCTTACATTATCCTCAAAATAATAATAAATCAATGGTGAACCGAATGAGTTGTCCGGCGGACGCTGAACGGTCACATCATAGTGTGCGAAAAATCCTGCTTCATCAGAGATAGGAAATGAGAATGCTATCCTCGGCATAAAATTAAACTGAGGCGTATAATCCTCGAATGAATTATTGGGATCGTAATCGGGATCCTTGATATTCAGAATTCTTGAACCATCTGCTCTTCCTACATAAGACGGGTTGACCAACTTTCCTGCCATCAGAATGTTTCCGTCTGTAGCGGTTCCGTTCGGGTAATACCACTGGTCTGCTTTTCTGAATCCAACTATAGCATCAGACTCTGCACTCTCAACGTAAACTTTATACTCATCACCGATGGATGATGGTTGATCTTTACCGATCCTGGCATAATAATCTTTAGCAGTTTCAATTTCGTACAATGCATAAGGATCTTTCATCACCCTGGTGTTGGCATCATAATAATCCACCCTCAGACCGAGCCTGAAAATGATGTCTTTGAATGAAAATTTATCCTGAATATAACCTGCGTAGTATATCGGCACTCTTGGCGCAACCGGCATGGTGCTACGACCTGTACCGAAAAAGTCGTTGAATTTGGTTGAACTGCTAACTTTATTGCCAAGATAATCATAACCGTAATAGCCCAGCATGGTATTGTCATTCAACTCACTGGCTGAGAACATATCCAATGTCAATTTGGAAGGATCGATGCCATCCACGTTGACATATTCATTCACGGATTGTCCGGTTACTTCTCTGACCGCTTTGTAAAATTTCAGGTCTGAGTCTTCTATTACGTTGGTATTATAGCGGTTAAATGTTAATTGCTGTCCAAAGATGACTGTATCGATGGTACCAACCACATCATTGGTGTCCACACCAAAAATATGTCTGTCATTGGCATACAGGCGGGCAATTTCCCACAACCTGAACGGGCTAATACCCCATGATCTTTCGATCCTTTGTTCAACAATAAACCCGAGTTCGATATTGTGTCTTCCCTTATTGCTTCCTCCCGGCAAAAAGTCAAGTCCCACTGTTACGTTTCCGGTATATCTTTCTCTTTCTTCCTTGGAAAAACTATTGTAAACCTGTCCGACATTATTGTACAGATCGTCCCAAACTACGCTGGAAGAACTCACCAATCGTCCGTTTACCGTATTGTACCTGGCCAAAACAGGATTGATCTCATCATTAGGAGTAAATTCTCCTTCCATTTCCCGATAACCCACAAAATCCACAAATCTGCCTGGCAAGAGTTCTATAGGATCACCTTTCCAAATACTGGTATCGACAAAATCGATCGCATCCACCCATTGCCTGTCTGTTTTACCCAGATAACCGTATTCAAACAGTCTGTCTTCGTGTCTGACATCTTCAGTTCTTCCGAATCTCTTTTCATAACCAACCTGTATGGTGTAATATGCGTTACGAATCGCACTGGAGGATCTTTTAGCCCTTTCCTCCGCGGTTTGATCGGGTCTGATACCCTGAGCCCCTAAACGATGCCGATACCTGAAGTTACCACGATATCCATTGGAATAATAAAATGGATTGTTGATCCAGTTGAGTAATGCCCAACCATCTGGATTGAATCGATCAACGTTATTAAAATAGCTTCCGGACAAAGAAAAATCTATATTGTTGCTCAGTTTGGCATCTATTCTTCCCGTTAAATCCAGGCTTTGACCATTTGAATTTGGCCTTGCTTTCAATGGGTCACCGACATCTTCTCCGGAAAGGAAAGTAGCAGACGGGATAAAGGATCCTCCGACCAGTTTCATAGGTTCAGCTTCCAGTTCTCTGATCTTCTCTTCACTTAAACGATACACTCCGACAGCAGACGGACTTCCATCAATAGATGATTGATATCTACCTGAAAGCCTGAAGCCCAGGATGGATTCAGAAGTGTTTTTCTTTTTAATGAGCGGTCCGGACAAATAACCATTGAACAGGTTATATCCGTATGGATCAAGAAATTGTGAAGTTTCTGCTTCAACTCCTCCGGAAAATCTGGAAGAAGGTCCTTTGGAAGTGATGGAGATCAGACCACCGGTAACGTCTCCGTATTTCGCTTCCATACCACCCGTGATCACCTGAAGCTGGTCTATCTCAGATTCGGGGATAAGTCCCATGACCCGGATTCCATCGACATAATAAGCGGTTGCATCCGTTCTGGAACCTCTGATGGAAACTGCTCCGTCATTGACAGATGACAATCCTGCAGTAGTGGATGCGATGGCGTTTACATTCCTCGAAGGCAGATTCTTGATCTTTTCAGATGTCACCGTTCCTCCTGAAGTAGTATTGTCTATTTCGATCAAAGGCGCTTTGAATTCAGTGATCACCACTTCATCCAGCACCTGACCTTCAGTGCCAATTTCAAAATTCAGTCTGTTGACACGGCCTGCTAAAACGATCACACCGGTCTGTCTGGCAGTCGTGTAACCAACATACCTGGCTTCGAGATCATAGGTACCGGGATCCAGGTTGGAAAGGATAAAATTCCCATCCATATCTGTCTCAGTACCTGTCACCAGCGTATTGCCTTTATACAGGGCTACGGTTCCGAACATAATAGGTTCTTTGGTATCTTTATCCACTACTTTTCCCTCCAGGGAAGTTTGAGCAAAAGATAAACTGAATCCAAAAAACACCAATAATTGAATTGCGAGTAATTTTTTTATCATGCTACGTAAATTTATATATCACATTGAATAATGTACAAATTGCCAGCTTTTTCGTCTCAAGAAATCCCGTTTGAAGTTTCGGGAATATCACTTATCCCTGGCTTGAGATAAAACGGCTACAATGATAGTGAAAAAATAATTCCTAACAAAAAAAGACTGCTTTTACCGATATAAACTGTCAAAAAAAACACTCTTTTATTTCATTCAAAAATGCCCCATTCTATTGATATACCGTCGTTGGATGGTAAAGCTTTCAGGAAGTATCAAATAAAACGCTGAAAGTTTTCCATTTAAAAATGAATTAGAATTGGTATTCATTAGAGGTCGTTTTCCTCAATTACGGTTTCAAATCGTTGTCATTAATTGATTACCCAAAAAACAATACATTTAATTTAATGACAGTAACCCTCCGCATTAGTATAGTCAGCCTCGATTCATTTACTTATTCCAGGATCAGTCTGAGCACCTGTTTTGCGATTTTCTCTTTGGATTCTTTAGTCCACCCTGCAATGTGCGGAGTCAGAATAACATTCTGAAAACTATACAGTTTCCGGTACATATCCATTTCCTGTTGGTCATACGTTCCAGGTTTTTCATTCTCAAGTACATCCAGGCCAACTCCTGCTAATTTACCTGATTCAACATTTTGGATCAGGTCAATGGTATTGACAATTTTTCCCCTGGAAGTATTGATAAAATACAATTGTCGCCTGCATTTATCAAAAAAATCAGCATTGGCAAAATTCCGGGTCTCAGTTGTCAACGGAAGATGTAAGCTTAAGATATCCGAATTTTCATGAATATCCGGAAGACTTACTTCCTTCACATAACGGTACTCACTCCCCAAATGCTGCCTGTATTTATCATAAACTAAAATTTCAACATCAAAACCTCTGAGTTTTTTAGCAAAAGCCGGACCAGTATGGCCAAAACCAATGATACCCACGGTTTTTCCATCCAGCTCTTCACCCCGAAAAACCTCTCTGTCCCATTTTCCGGCTGAAATATTCCGATGAGCCGGACAAACATGATTCATCAGGTTAAGCAGCAAAGTCAAAGTGTGTTCACCAACTGCATTTGCATTGCCTTCAGGTGTACTAAAAACCAGGATCCCTTTTGAATTGGCCAAAGGTACATCGATGGTATCCAGGCCGGATCCAAGGCGGATGATCTTTTTCAGTTGACCGGAATACTTGAGGAAATCAGCGTCGATACGCGTTTTGGTATTCACCACGATCACGTCAAACTCTCCGGCGATCTCTCTTGTCTGTTCAAGCGTTATTTCCGGCTTGTAAAGATAGGGGAATCCATTTACATCCAATCCATCTGTCAACAGACTGTGTACAGTATCACATATAAGTACTTTTTGCATATTAATATCCAGTTTTTGGGAGATAACAACCAAAAAAAATTAAAAAATGATCGTTTTTTCATATTACCAAGCAAATCGATATTTACTTGTTTCCCGCTGATCATATAAAGCGAATTCACAACAATGTCCGGGTCTATAATATTTCTTTATATTTATTCTTTATTCACTCCAAAAAATCCGTTGTGTTGCTTCCTGATTGAAATCATTCAGATAATGAAACACATAAAATTGAATAACAATAAATTACTATTAAACTATTAAAAATCAGAAGTCCTTTTAACGTATTGTTGAAGCCAAAACAATTCATTATTTATACCCTTTCAATTTGAAAAACGAACAGTTAAAAAGCAAAATTAATCAGTTTTGCAAAAATTGTGTAGCTTTGCCCATTCTTTAAAAGAGTAGGTTTTATTAGATCCAATCTTTTCACTATCAGGTTAAAATCATGATAAAAAAAATGAAAAAACATTTTATTTACCTGCTTCCCATTTTACTTTTTGCCGGTTGTGTCCCACCAAAGGAAAAACAACAGAATGATGTAGTTTTGAACCTGGATGACCCGATTTATCAGAAAATTCTGGAATTGCAGGATCAGCAAAACATAGAAGGGTTATTTTCTTTTTTAAAGGAAAAGGATGCGAGTTACCGGTATGCAGCATCTTTGGCATTTGGCTCCATCGGTGATGCCGCATGTCTGGATTCATTGCTTCCGATGCTCAAAGATCCTGTTCCTGAAGTGCGTATCGCATGCGCTTTTTCTCTGGGTAAAATAGGAGATTCCCGTGCCCGGGATTCGTTGATCGCTGCCTTTGACGCATATCCTGATCTTCCTCCAAACAATCCTGTAAATGCTGCCATTCTGGAAGCGATTGGCCGTTGCGGAAATGAAGAAAGTCTGCTGAATATAAGCAGTGTCTCTACTTACAGACCTTCCGATACCCTGTTATTGTACGGACAGGCAAAAGCGATCTATCAATTTGCTTTAAGAGGTATAAAAGCTCCTCAGGGAACCAAAAAAATGGTCGACCTGCTAACTTCCCGGATCTTTCCGGATCACATTCGTCTGGTGGCTGCAGGTTATGTCAAACGAACTAAAAACATTAACCTGATTCCGTATAAATCCAGGCTGCACAAAACCTATATCAATGAAAAAGATCCTTATATAAAAATGGATCTTGCATACGCCTTGACGCGAACAGCTGATCCAGAGATGCTCAGTCTGCTGATGTCGGAATTGACCAGTGACAATGATTACAGGCTCAAAATCAATATTATAAAAGGGCTGAATCACTTTCCATACGGTGCTGTTATAGACACGATATACAGTCAACTGAACAATCCCAATATACACATCGCTGAAAGTGCTGCTCAGTTTCTGGTTGATCATGGACTTCCCAATGATGTTCGTACCTACCGTCAATACGCTTTGACTGAACTACCCTGGCAGGTCAGATCCCGTGTATATGAAGCGGTCGTCAAACACGGACCTTCATATTTTATGTCGACCAAGACAGGTGCATACTGGGAAATCAGGGATCTGATCACAAAAGCTGCTGACCGGTATGAAAAAGCTGCATATATTAAGTTGTATGGCCATGAACAAAAAATGCTGGCCCAAATTGAAAAGGAAGGATTGATGTCTGAAGACCATGTGTTGAAAAGCGCCGGTGCAGAAGCGTTGTATATGATGATGAGTCAGGATCAGGCTGCAAAAATGGGAGGCATTAAACTGGGCCTGTTAAAGAAACAATTAGTTCCGTTTGTTTTGAAAGGTTTCCAAAGTGAGGATCCTGCAGTTGTTTACTGGATGGCAAAAGGATTGAACGATTGTCCGTTTGAGTTAATCAAAGAGTTTACTGATTTTGAATTTTTAACTGCAGCAAAAAAAGCCATGAGTACGCCTAAAGACATTGAAACATACAATGAGCTACTCAAACTTGAAAGTAAACTTCAAAACAAGAAATATAAACCTGTCACACCGGAAAACAAACTTCCTGTAGACTGGAATTTTTTGAAGATCCTCAACGATTCCACCGTCGCTGTTGTTGAAACAACAAAAGGTAAATTTGAAATTCAATTGTTTTTGAAAAATGCCCCGTTGACCTGCTTTAATTTTGCGAAGCTCATACAGGAAAAATTCTATGAAGGGAAAGTATTTCACAGGGTTGTACCCAATTTTGTAATACAAACCGGATGTCCGAGAGGTGATGGTTTCGGAAGTTTAAAGTATACGATCCGTTCTGAATTCAAGCCTTTAAGCTATGATGCGGAAGGTTATGTCGGGATGGCCTCCGCGGGATCACATACCGAGTCATCCCAATGGTTTGTAACAAATAGTCAATCATTGCATCTCGATGCCAATTATACTGTTTTTGGGAAAATTGTTAAAGGAATGGACGTTGTTCACGCCATCGAAATCGGAGATGTCATCAAATCGATTAAATTAAAATCATAATAATAAATTCTTTTTTACAGTAATGGAAACAAAAAAAACAAGCTTGTACGACCATCATATCGGGATGAATGCCAAAATGGCGCCATTTGCCGGTTATTATATGCCTATATCCTATGCAGGTATCACTGAAGAGCACATCAATGTGAGGGAAAATGTAGGTGTCTTCGATGTATCTCACATGGGTGAATTCATCGTTGAAGGTAAGAATGCCCTTGCATTCGTTCAGAGTATCAGCTCGAATGATGCTGAGAGGCTTCAGGTTGGAGATGCACAATATTCCTGTCTCCCAAATGACAAAGGTGGGATTGTGGATGATTTTATTCTTTATCGGCTGGACGATAAAGATCTGGAAGAAGGAGCCAACCGTTTCATGATGGTTGTCAATGCCTCCAATATTGAGAAAGACTGGAACTGGATCAATCAGTTTTTACCTGAAGAAACAAAACTCGTGAACAGATCAGATGATTATGGTATTTTAGCTGTTCAGGGACCAAAAGCTGTTGCTTTATTGAGTCTGTTATGTGATGAGAATCTGGAGGAAATCGCATTTTACAGCTTTAAAGTGGGAGAAGTTGCCGGCGTGAAAAATGTGATCATCTCAGCTACCGGATACACCGGAGCGGGAGGTTTTGAATTGTATGCGATGAATGAAGATTTGCCTGTTTTGTGGGAAGCAATTTTTGCCACGAGCGAAAACACGGGTGTGATGCCGGCTGGGTTGGGTGCCAGAGACACATTACGTCTTGAGATGGGATATTGTCTTTATGGTAACGATCTGAATGATACGACTTCCCCTTTGGAAGCCGGTCTGGGCTGGATCACAAAACTCAATAAAAATGGCCGGTTTCCTTCAAAAGATTTCTTCATTGCTCAAAAGGAAAAAGGACTTGAGAAATCGCTGGTCGGATTTATCATGGAAGATAAAAGGATCCCGAGGAAAGGTTATCCGATTCTGGATATGGAAGGTCATGTCATAGGAGAAGTCACCTCAGGAACTCATTCTCCTTCGCTGGATGTTCCGGTAGGAATGGGTTATGTGCTAAAGGCACATGCAGTTCCGCAAACCAATATCCAGATAGATTTCGGACGCAAATCTCAGGTGGCAAGGCTGATCAAACTTCCATTTTATAAAAAACCTGAATAAATCAGAAAAAATATCAAAAAAAAGGATGCCTGCAGCATCCTTTTTTTATTTTCAAACATTGAGTCTGCTCTGAAACGTCCAATTTGTTGGTTATCTTTTGTTTTTTGCCCCAACCTTTATGGGGTACAATTGAAAAGCAACAAATTAAAAGTTCTCGCTTTTTTTGGATCGAGGTTGTATAGACCTTTCGGAGCAGACCAAACTTTTAATACCCGTCATTTTGTTTCAGTTTCGGATTGTTTCCCAGATCTGAAGAAGGGATCGGGAAAATGTTCCTGTAAGCCCCAACTGTTTTTCCTTCTTTCACACCACCTTTCCACTGCCAAAGGTAACTGCCATTGGTAAACTGTCCGAATCTGACGAGGTCGGTTCTTCTGTGACATTCCCACAACAGCTCACGTGCTCTTTCATCGAGAATTTCGTTGAGCGTGAGCGTTGAGGCTGTAATATTTGCCAGGTTGCTTTGATAAGCTCTTGACCTGACAGCATTGAAATAACTGACAGCATCTGCGGTGGTTCCGCCTGCAGCCCCTCTCAATATCGCTTCGGAAGCCATCAGATAGATGTCTGCAAGCCTGAAAACAGGAAAATCCGTATCGGGAAAGTCCGAATTTGAACCTTTGGCACCGGTAGATGTGATATTCCTGAATTTTGTAACCGCATAACCATGTGTAAACAGTGTCAGATCATCAATGTCAAGACTTTGACCTGAGGAATGGAAAGTAGCCCTGCGATCATAGGAAGTTGAATTGATCTGGTAAATAAACTCTTCTTTTCTCAGATCCAGGAAAATCTCTGCCGGAGTGGCATCGGTGATCTGGATCGGAGTACCACCATGTGTTAAAATGCCATTGGCCAGATTGTCCCCCAAAGAAATGGATGGATCGTTGTTGGCGATCAGTTCGAGATTGCCTGGCTGGATACTGACATTCACCTTGAGCATTTCCAACTCAGGATCCCAGGTAAAGTTTTTCTCCTGAACAACTGCTGAACCTGTGACTTTCCAGTTTCTTTTTTCAATTTTATAAGTCTTGTTATTATTATTGAATTCTATGTAGTAAAATCCTGCAGCCCCTGTTTTAAGCAAAGCGCCGCCGGTTTCAAGCTTTCCATCGCCATCATTGTCTCCAAAAAAGTAAGTCAATGAAGGATTGGGGCAAATTTTAAAAGTTACATTGTCCGTTGCAAAGTATTGGTATCCCTGGTAGATCTTGTCCCCGTCAGCATCGGTCAATGCATGCAGGGTATTGATTTTATTATCCTGATAATCACCGGGAATATAGACCTGTGGTTTGCTTTTTCTCGGGTAAAAATCAACGATCGTACCACCAATTTCACCAAATTTTTCAATGATTTGCCTGGTAGTTCTTGTTCCACCCCAACCGCCGGAAACGCCAAAATCTGCAGGAACCATATTACCACCTATACCTGCTCGGATGATGAAGGTAGTTCCACCCCATGTCCTGGTATGAATACCGTCAAAAGTGATCGGGAATATGATCTCATTGGATTTGTGGTTATCTGCCAGGAAAAGCTCGTTGAATTTAGGTTCCAGCGTGTATCCGGCATTCAATATTTTTTTGCAATAAGTCAAGCATTCCGTGTATTTTTTGGTTCCGGTATACACCTCAGCATTCAGGTAAAGTTTTGCCATCAATGACCAGACTGCGCCCTGGTCTGCCCGACCATATTGATTGGTTCTGACAGGAGCAATTTTTTCATCGATATCCTTCAGTTCAGATTCAATGAAATTGAACAGATCTGTGGCATTGGTTTGTTCAGGGAAAAAAGAACCAATCGGATCTTCTTCGGTGACAAACGGCACATTCCTGAAAATATCCAGTGCATGCCAGTAGCTTAAAGCCCTCAAAAATCTGGCTTCAGCACGATATCCGGCTATTTCTTCTTTCAGCGCAGCGTCCACACCCCTGGAATCCAGTTTGTCTTCTGTGGTTTGCCTTAGAAATTCATTGCACATGGAGATCTGATAATAGATCCGGCTGTAAAAAGCGAACATAAAACCGTCATCTGCACTCCAGTTCTGCCCGTGGAAATCTTTGATCGTCTGGTCGTTCCATCCGATGACTGCTTCATCCGTCGGAAGTACCTGGTGATACCATAGTCCGCGAAGGTATTGTCCGAATCCTTCGTCAATACCTGAGATATCTGCCTGACCTGAAGGACCTTGCTGCCCGGAAACAGCCAGGCCTGCATACAATTTTGCCAGTACCTGCTTGTATGCATCCGGGTTGTCGAAAACGGTTGCTGCTGTAGTGATATCTTCATCCAGCGGTATGGTATTCAGGTCCTTGAAACAACCTGAGATCACAGCACCGGATACAAGTATCATCACTGTATATAATTTTAACTTATTCATTGGTTTGTTTTTTTAGTTGATGATTTCAGCAAGATTTCTGATCAATTTGAATAACATATAGTACAGATTGATCTTTTTCTTCCCGTTAATTACAATTTTCTTTCAAATTATTACAATCATTTAATTCTCAAAAGTTTACATTGATCCCGGCAACAAATGTTCTGGCTCTTGGATAGAAATTATTTTCAATTCCATTTCCGATTTCAGGATCCAGACCAACATATTTCGTATAGACCAAAGGATTCTGAGCAGTTGCATACAGTTTCAGGAACCTTCCTTTATTCAGATTGAAATTGTATGACAATGTAATATGATCTATTTTCAGGAATGAGGCATTCTGCACAAAATGATCGCTGAAAGTCAGGTTGGATTCTGAAGATGCAGCCAAAAGCAATGCAGACTGGGTGATATTTCCCAGATAGTTGGTTGTATGGTACAGATCGTCAAAACTTCCTGAGCTGGTCTGAACGTTGTTGTATACATAATTGCCAATGTTTGATCTTCCCGCAAAAGTCAATTCCAGATCATAAATACTCAGACTGCTGGTAAAACCGATCGTGTAATCCGGGGCCGGCTTCTGGAATCTGTATTTATCACTGGAGTTGATCAGACCATCATCGTTCAAATCTTCAAATTGTCCTTCCAGCATTTTACCGTTTTCATCGTATTTCTGCTTATACACATAAAAAGAAGCAGGCGCGTACCCGATACTGTGGATCTGAATATTACTTCCGACGCCGCCCGAAATACCGCCTGTAAGCACTCCCTGATATGTGCTGTCTTCACTGGCGGTCAGTTTCGTGATCTCAGAGAAATTATATGAAAAATTAGTACTGAAATCCCATTTGATCTTTTTAGTACCGATATTTATCAGATTTAAACTTACTTCAGCACCTTTGGTTTGCATATTGCCCACGTTGGTTGTGATGAAATTCGTGAGGTTGGTGCCGGCAGGAACAGGAATGTAATTCAGCAGGTCTTTGGTATATTTCTGATATACGTCAAGAGTTGCTGAAAGTTTATCTTTGACAATGCCAAAATCTGCACCTACATTGTAAGAGGTGGATTCTTCCCATTTAATGTTCAGATCATAGCCATTAGGTCTGAGAGTGGTAATGAATTCATTTCCGAACTGATAGGCTGCATTGTCAAAACCCAACTGGTAATTAGCCAGATATGCGTAATAATCCCCGATATCCTGTTGTCCGGTGATACCCCATCCCAGACGCAACTTGAGGTTATTGAAAAACATCTGGTCATTCTCTAGCAATTTTACTGCGAGGGCTGCAGAGGGGAACAAACCCCATCGGTTTTCGGGAGAAAATCTTGAAGTTCCGTCCCTTCTCAAGGTAAATGTAAACAGGTATTTATCACTAATGGAATAGTTTAACCTTCCAAAAAGGGAAACGAGGAAATATTCAGCCGGGTCATTGAAAGTATCTGTTCTCTCAGGAGTACCGGCGACATCCGAATTAATGGAATATGGTTCAACTTTGAAATGTTGCCATGAATATCCGCCCATGACATCCAGTCCGTGAATTCCGATTTTTTTCTTGTAATTCAGGTAAAACTCGAGTACTGAGTTGTCTTTTGCCTGTTCGTACCGATTATTCGTACCTCCCTTGGTATCCACATTATATGCGAAAGCTGCAGAGGTATCAACTTTAACCGTTCCTTCACCAAAAGAATGGTCATAGCCTAAACTCAGGTTTGCCCTCAGATCAGGTAAGAATTTAAACCTGTAATCCACGGTTGCATTGGTAATGTAACGAACTACATTGGACCTGTCTTCACGTTGTTCCAGTAAAGCGACGGGATTGGCAGGAGATAAGGTGTTAGGAAGCCAGGAATTGTTTTGTCTCCAGTAATAATATCCGTTGAAAGGACTGGTTTCATCTTTAGGTCCGTGAGTCGGGTCAAAATAGATGGCGCTTCCGATGGCTCCTCTGTCCGCAAACCTGTTCACCTCATTCATCGCTTTCAGATAAATGCCCACCTGCAGCCTGTTGTCCAGAAACTGTGGGTTGAGGCTTATAGCACCTAAATACCGTGTAAAATTATCTGTTTTTAAGAGGCCATTCATATTGGTATAACCGAGTGATATTCTGTAAGGCAGGCTTTTCAAGGCACCGGAAAAACTCAGGTTATGGTCTTGCCCGAGCGCGTTCTGGAAGATCAGATCCTGCCAGTTGGTATTCTCATTACCTATTAGTGTCAATGCTTTATGTTCCTCACCCAATACGGATTTCAGGGTTTCCACATACTGATCTCTGCCAAGCACTTCAATTTTTTTAGCGATGGTTCCATAAGAGACATTGCCACCGTAATCAACCCTGAATTTTTCGCCCACCTTTGATTTTTTGGTAGTGATCAGAATAACACCGGCTGATGCCCTGTTGCCATAGATGGCGGCTGAAGACGCATCTTTAAGTACCGTAATATTTTCAATGTCATTCGGGTTGATGGTATTCAGTAAGTTCCTGCCACCGGATACGCCGCCGTTATCGATCGGTACTCCGTCAACCACGATCAACGGATCATTGGATGCACTCAGGGATGATTCACCCCGGACCCTGATCTTTGCTCCTTCTCCAGGCCCGCTGCCGGTGGTGATCGTAACACCGGGCATCTTCCCCGCGATCAGTTCCTGGGCACCGGTGATCGCTCCTCTGTTGAACTGATCTGAACTCACTGTTGTCAGTGTACCTGTTACATCTTCTCTTTTGACTGTTCCATATCCGATGACAACGACATCTTCAAGTACCTGTCCCTGGATCAATTCTGCATTGATCACGGATTCAAAACCGATCTTTTTTTCTATCGATTGATAACCAACATAACTGAAAACCAGGGTATTTTTGCCTCTCGGTACCACTAATTCATAGTTTCCGTCGAAATCAGTGGTGGCTCCCAGCATTGTGTCTTTCACTACGACATAAACACCGATCAGTGGTTCTTTGGTACCGGCATCCGTCACCTTGCCGGTAACTGTAGTCTGACTTGTCAGCAACAGAGGCACCAATGCAATAAATAGCATGTATACAGCTCTTTTCATGTGTAAAAATTTATTGTTTTTAATCTAAAAATTGTCTTCCTTTTTTATGAAAGTACATTTAATTATAATGGTGTAAAAATAACACTAACTTGTTTGATTTATATAAGATTTTTGCAAAAAATGATAAAAAAGAGGTACTAAAAATATGGATTTTTTTTTATTTCAAAAATTTATAGATATTTTTGGTTTTAATATTTCCCCAAGTGTTAACTTTGGGTATTATTCAGTTTTCAAAATTAATTTAATTTTTAAAATAGATGGTCATGAAAAGAAATTTACTTTTTATTGCGGTGTTACTGATGACTTCCTTTGCTGTGATCGGACAGATCACTACAGTAGGTTTGATTGGTTCAGGTACGCCAAACGGATGGGACTCTGATATAGATATGGTCCAGGACGCAGAGAACCCTAATTTATGGACACTGGATGTCACATTAGTTGCCGGAGAAGTTAAATTCCGTGCAGAAAATGATTGGGCAATCAACTGGGGAGCTTCAGATTTCCCAACAGGAACCGGAGTTCAAAACGGACCAAATATTCCCGTTTTTGCAGGAGATTATCATATTGAATTCAATTCCGAAACAGGCGCTTACAATTTCCTGGTTGAATCTCCCATCGGATTGATCGGTAGTGCAACGCCAGATGGCTGGAACTCAGATGTTAATATGTATAAAGACACAACTGAACACGGGTTTTTCCTCCTGACCAACCTCGTCATTGGTGAGGCCAAATTCAGAAAGGATGATGATTGGGCTGTGAACTGGGGCGCTGCTGATTTTCCTTCAGGAATCGGTGTTCAGAACGGACCAAATATTCCTATTGCCAAAGCCGGAAAATACTACATCACTTTTGATACGTTGACTGGAGCATACAACTTTACCGAGAAAGTTGACTTCGAATTTATCAGTCTGATCGGCGATGCAACACCGGGTGGATGGGATGCTGATACTGATCTCAACCAAAAAGCGAACAATCCTGACGAATGGACCGCTGATGTACAGCTCATTGACGGAAGTGTTAAATTCAGAGCTAATCATGCATGGACACTCAATTGGGGTGGCACTGAATTTCCTGCCGGAACTGGTGTCCCGGGAGGAGATAACATCGCCGTAACTGCCGGAACTTACAGAGTTACGTTCAATACGGCCAATTTGGCTTATAACTTCCAGTTGATGGAAGCATTTACTTCTGTCAGTTTGATAGGAAGTGCTATTCCTGGAGGAGAAAACTGGGATAAAGACCTGGATTTGACTCAATCTACCGAGGATCCTGTGATCTGGAAAGGAACTTATGAATTGAATGAAGGTGAAGCTAAGTTCAGGGCAAATTACGACTGGGGCATCAACTGGGGCGGCGCTGACTTCCCGACTGGCGTAGCTGTTCAGGATGGAGCAAATATTCCTGTAGCTGCCGGAAGATATAAAATCACGTTCAATACTTTGACCGGTGAATATAACTTCGAAGCGTTTGTTGTATATGATCAAATATCTATCGTTGGATTGAATGGTCCTGCAAGTAGCTGGGATGTAGATACCTATCTTACGATTTCTCCAGAAAATGATCAGATATGGACAATTCAGGGCGCACAATTATCAACTGCAGATCCCGCTATCAGTGATAACGGTATAAAATTCCGTGCTAATTCAGGATGGACGGTCAACTGGGGCGCTAAAGAATTCCCAAGCGGAACAGGTACTCAGGATGGACCAAATATTCTTTGTACAGTGGGCACCTGGGACTGTGTTTTCAATGCAAATACCGGTGAATATGTATTTACACTTTCTTCCTCTACCCATAATTTACTGGATCCTTCTGTGATCAGCTTGTTCCCGAATCCTGTAACAAGTGAACTGAACATTGACCTGAGCGCTGCTCCTGCAACAAAATCAGTCAATGTAATGGTTTATGATATGTCAGGAAGAAAAGTCATGTCAAACGAATATAATTCTCAAATGATCAGAATGAATGTTGCTTCTCTTCAAACAGGCAATTATTTCATCCAGATCTTGTCTGACGAATACATGATCGGTAAGCAATTTACTGTGAAGAAATAATCCAGTTTGGATTGTAAAATTTTAAAGGCTGCCGATCCGGCAGCCTTTTTTATTGTCATTTATGCTCAAAGTCGCGGAAATTATCAATTTCATGGTCAAAGGCAAAAACAGTGGATATGCAGCCGTTTCTTTAATCAGCATGGTTGTTTGCGTTGTTTGCCAGTATGTCTTTGGTTAGTTGGAAGTTTGACGTTGGCCAACTGATGAAAATAGGGCTATGCTTCTAGGTGGTTTATATGTATCTATGTGGTGAAAAGGTTTTTTCAACACATAGGAACATAGGAACATAGGTACACATAGATGTTTAATTGGAGGTTTGGCAAAGTTTGACGTTAGCCAACTGATGAAAAAAGGGCTATGCTTCTATGTGGTTTCTATGTATCTATGTGGTGAAAAGGTTTTTTCAACACACAGGAACATAGGAACATAGGAACATAGGTACACATAGATGTTTAATTGGAGATTTGGCAAAGTTTGACGTTGGCCAACTGATGAAAATAGGGCTATGCTTCTAGG
>DDTL01000198.1 GCA_002344345.1 Saprospiraceae bacterium UBA2365 | reverse complement strand
TACAACAACAAGACAACAATACGATCAATACCTCAAGGATGTAAAAATCTCCAAAAGCATGATTGACACTGCCAAACTGGAAGGAATAATCGAAGGTGAACGAAAAGGGAAACTGGAAGGGAAACTGGAAGGGAAACTGGAAGGGAAACTGGAAGGGAAAATAGAGATCATTCTGAGCAGTTATGATGACGGGCTTGATATCACAAGAATTGCCCGTATTACAAAACTCTCAGAGGATGAGGTGATGAGAATTTTGAAGGAGCATGGGAAGGAGTGAAATTCCTGTTCAAGTTGTTCCCGATTCTAAAATGTGATTATATCTATTTCAAACCTATATAATTTATATTGAATTATTTACATTTATTGAAAATATGTAATGTATAAATTTTAGTTTAAGTTTATTTATATTCAAATTTCATTTAAAATACCAGGCCTCTTCAAATTTCCTCTTTAATTTGTAAATAGTATCAAGTTTTTCTGCTTCATAATGAGAAGGTTCATCATTGAGTTGCATTACATTCGCCAAGCTTTCAGTTGCCAGTTGGTAACTTTCCCTTGTAACTTCATCCTTAAATCTTTTGGTGAATTGTTCAGCATTGGTAATCAATTCTAAAGTTATAATATCAAACCAAAATACTTTAAAAGTTTTATCTTTAAAGGAGTAATATTTAATGGATTCTAAATAATGTATGTCACCTTCAAAAAGATTATGATCTTTTCTTATCGCATAGACAATCTTTTCACCAGGTTGTATTATGTCAAAGCATGCCATTGGTCCTTTTGGATTCTCAAATTCTTCATGAGAATTTGATTTAAATCGCAGTTTCTTTTCCGCCCTTTCAATTTTAAAAAAGGTAGTATTTGAACTGAAACGATTATATATTGTAACTAGTGCAATCATGGAATCCTCATCATTTTGTAACCATCTATACACAATAGTATCATTAGTATTTAGTAAGCTGTCCATCTCATCAATGTCAATATTTCTTTCTCCTTTGCACCTTACTTCCCGGATTTTTTTTGATTTTAAATCTTTAAAAAACTCTTTTTTTGTAATTTCCCGGTATTTCGATAGACTAACTCCCGGGCTTTCATTTAAGGAATTTTTACATGAGGTAATACTCATTGCAATAAAAATAATTAATGAAATTAAATAAAGATTGGTGTTCATTATTCCATTTTTTAAATTTTGCAATTCTCATATAATAAATCAGTTACCTAAATTTATGTTTCATTTAACATACATGCCAAGTTCAATATTTCTCTTTAATATAAAAATTGTATCAAGAATTTCTGCATCCCGATGTGTATTATATAAGACTTCCATAATCTGTTTTAAACGGTTTTCAGATTCGGTGTAATGTGAAGGACTTATCGGTATTTTAAATTTTTTTAATACCTGATTTGCATCTTTGATGATTGCTAAGTTTTCAGGATCAACCCAAAATTTCTTAAGTTTTTTTGCGTGGAAGGAATAATACATTATTGCCTCCATGCCATAAATATCCCGAGGTTCAGGAGAAAAACCGCACCAATGACTTTGAATTTCATAAATCCGTTGTCCCGGTTTTATAAACTTTATACATAGGTTATCATAAAAAAGTGAATTATCGAACAAATCATAAATATTTGAATTTATTGACAATTTATTAGAAAAAGTATCAAATCTGCAAAAAGTGGTAAATGCATTTATATAATCAGGAAATGAAATCAATGCTATCAATGAATCTTCGTTGTTCTTTAAGAATCTAAGGCAAAAAGTGTCTTTATCTGAATATACGCTATCCAAATGTCTTATATGATCAAATGAATAATGACTTGGTCCAATTCTAACACATTTGGGCATTTGGAATTCACCGGATCGATAATTCTCAAAAAAATCATGTTTAGTGATTTCATTCCATCTGGAAATAGAAATTTCCTCATTTTTGTGAGTGTATTTATCACATGAAAACCAAGTAAAGAAAATAAATACTGAAAATGTATATAGTTTTACTTTATTCCTCATTACTTATCTATTCTTTCTCCAATAATACCATACCAAGTATTGAACAACCAAGTAGTTAACTTGTGGCACAATTGTCTCTTTTTCATACAAATAATCTGGATCTGATTCTGGCGGATCTCCACCCCATTTTATTCCATCTGCTAATAAATTATCCACTTCATCATAATGAACACAATTTTGCAAATATTGATCAATTCGACCATAATCACAAAAATACGAAGCAGGCAAATTTATTATCCTTGCTCCTCTTCCTGTTAAAACATGAAGTAACTCATGAGCCAATGAATACCCGGCTCGATGATAATAACTAGTTGGTCCAGGATGCCTACCGAAATTAATAAAATTCCCAAAATCTAAATCTCTATAACCCTTTGTATAATTGTCATATTCAGAAAAGGGATAATATTTTTGCAATCTCAAATCTGTAGATCCCTGCGATTCAAAATAAGTTCTTCCTAAAGGTCCATAATTTGGTCGGTTTCTTAAATTAAAAAGACTATTTCCTTCATCCATTACTAAATTGTTTAACTGGCTATCATTTTCTATAAGAGAGTAACTAAATAATCCATTGTAATTATTCTTATCATAAATTAAATTACAATGATTTGTCATTATTTGAATTCGTTTTTCAAAGTGTTCTATTTTCTTATCTGTAGAAGAAAACTTATCTGTAATATCATATAGATAAACTGGCAGTGGCTCTACTCTATTTCCTTGCCAAACAAAATTAAATTTTAACAATACCCTTGGTTTTTGCTGATAATTGATCACTTTTATATGTGATGTTAAACCTTCTTGGTTTGATCTGAATGAGGAATGTTCTGATAGTTCTTCATAACAAAGGAATTGCTCAGTGGCCGGACTATCATCATACAAATCTATAGACACATAATAATTGTCAATATCAGCCATTAGTTGATCCAAAACATCGGACAAACTATAGAGTTCAGTACCATTTTTATATATTATATTTTTGCTAAAATCAAGATTTGGATATACTTTATCCTGCAATTCAACTTTATAAGTTCCCGAGCTTGTTATTGAAAGTACTTCCTCAAAATCGAAATACCTTTCTCCTTTCAATTTAGCAATGACTTCTTCCTGAGTTAGCATGCAAAAAGAACAATTTTCTTCAAGTTCTCTGGAATAAGCACAACAGTTCAAGCGGTCTATTATTTTGTAACATTTTTTTATTAAATCAGTAGAAAGACTGGCAGATAGACCGGATTCCAGATCCACAGGATTCAGTGCACTTTGGAATAATTCAGCATTCACAGCGTCTCTGAAAAGTGGAGTGTTACAAGGTCCCAGATTTTCTGTAGGTAGATTCAAAAATGCCCTGTAAGCCATCCTGTTGCCTTGTGTGACAAACCGGGCGATCAGCAGATAATACGGGAAACGATTATCAGCATTCCTATCATTTATCAGCCCTTCAAATATTTCTGAAATCTCATTGGTTCCAGACATTACATCGTTATGTATATACAAATCATAATCAAACACTTTAAACTGATCCCTTTGATCCGCTTCCGGAAATTAGTTCCTCAACTGAGTTGCATAATACTCCAAAGTATCCATGTCGGACTGAGTATATTCCTTTCCAAGCATTCCTCCAAGACTGATAAAGTTTTGACCAGATATTATCTCTGACAATAACAAGAATAATGATATAATTATTATCTTTTTCATATTCCATATTTTAAAAAATGATCACTAATTTTCATACTCAATTCCCTCCCAGATTCCCCGCGATCACTGTAGCAGGAACTGAGCTGCCTCCGTCCTTATGGTAGCCGACAATGCGGTATTCTGTGTTTTGGAGGGAGACCGCATCGGTGCGGATGCCGAGGTCGTGGACGAATCCATAGCCATCGAAGTGCATGGCTCCTGCTATCTCCAGCGCATCCGCCACAGAGAGTGTTTTGACCAGTTGCCAGCCTCTCGGATCAGGATCTCCCGGAGCGCCCGGACTGTTCTGAGTGAACCTGAAGTAGATCTTGAATTCCATCAGTGAGGACAGGAACTCTGTCTGATAATACCACCTCAGTTCGATGATCCTGAAGGCATCGATGTTGGTATTGCCATTCGGGAAAATGGGATAGATTAGTCCCTGATAGGTGTAAAAGCTGACTGACAGGGAAGTGGTTTCATAATTGAACTAAGCGAAAATTGCAGAAGTGACAATTAAAATTTCTTTTGTTCAAATTTTAACATACGAAAGCACTATTTTGGTATCTTTTCACCACCCTCAATGCTCTCAAAGTATTCCACCTCGAAGGCAATCCGGCTTTTTCCATTTGAAAATGGGTTTTTCCCGGGTAGGAAGCTGCCAGTTTCCAGGTGCCGTCCTTGGTTTGCTTTTCCATGAGGATTTTCAAAGCTTCTTCCATCCTTTCATCATAAGGAAAATCACCCGACTGAAAATAATCCAGTGCACGCAGGATGTCATAATACCATCTGCAGGGATGAACCAGTCGCAAAAATTTGGGATGAATGACCTCACCCGTTCTGTCAGATCTGAAAAAACGGTGCATCATGATGAACTCCCTCGATGATATTCCGGCTTTTTTTAATTCGTCCAATCTGTATTGATATCCGTTTCTTTCATATTCAAGGATTCCCTCAAGTACAGAAAGAGTGGTATGCAGAGAACTGTGGGTTGCCCCGATCCGATTGGAATGACAATTGAATCCGCCATCTGCCATCTGCTGACTGAGTAAAAAATCGACCACTGATTCCAGATCAATTTGCTGCATTCTGAACCAACAGGCATAATTGAGTACCATACCATTGATACAAACGTCGCTCCTTTTGACCGAACCAGAAGGATTGATGCCGCCGTCTTTTTCTTTTTCAAAACGGAAGATCAGTTCCAATGTCTCCCTGATCTGCTCATTATCAGGATAAATGGCCATATTTTTAAGCTCAAGCAGGGTATAATGCGTAGAAGTCCATTTTGGTTGATAAAAACCGTGCCCCCAATGCCCGTTCTGTTGCCTTAAATCCATTAGCTGCCTGACCCAACCTTCAGTTTGAATCTTTTTTTGTAAATCAATGTCGTAGTTATCAAGCAGATCTCTTTGTGTCTGAAACCGAATGGAAATGTCGCCTTCGAGAAGCCAGTCGATCTGGGATGGTGTGATGAGGGATTTTTGGAAAGGATTCAAGATCTGAAGATTTGAAGATTTGAAAATTTGAGGATTCGAGCCCCGAGGATGAATGTCGGGATCTGCGAGATTTGAAAATTCGAAGATTTGAAGATTTGAAAATTCGACATGTACGATGGATGTACCCACGATATAAAGTCGTAATTTACAATCATTTTTTTCAACAACTCAACAACTCAACAACTCAAACATAAAAACAAAGGAACAGTTTGAACAACTTGAATGAAAAGGTAAATCTCCTGTTCATCGAAATGGATAACAAACTGTTCCCTGTATTTTATCTTGCGAAATTAACCGCTCTTTTTTCCCTGATCACAGTCACTTTGACTTGCCCCGGGTATTGCATCTCATTCTGGATGCGCTGTGAGATCATGAATGACAGATCGTCCACAGACTCATCCGTTACTTTTTCACTTTCAACGATCACCCTCAGTTCTCTTCCTGCCTGCATGGCGTAAGCCTTTTGGACACCTTCATAAGACAAGGCCAGATCTTCGAGTTCACCGATTCGTTTAAGGTAGCTTTCCAGGATCTCTCTTCTGGCTCCTGGTCTTGCTCCTGATATAGCATCACAGGCCTGGATGATAGGTGATAAAATATTACTCATCTCTATCTCATCATGGTGTGCACCTACTGCGTTGCAAACAATGGGATTTTCATTGTGCTTTTCGCAGATCTTCATACCATACAATGCGTGTGAAAGCTCAGTTTCTTCTTCTGCAACTTTACCAATATCGTGCAGTAATCCTGCTCGTTTAGCCATTTTAACCTGATTCGGGTTGAGACTCAATTCAGCTGCCATGGTTGCGCACAACTTGGCTGTTTCAATAGAATGCTTGAGCAGATTCTGGCCATAGGAAGAGCGGAAACGCATCCTTCCTACCATTTTAACCAGATAAGGATCGAGTCCGTGAACGTCGAGGTCGATGATGGTTCTTTCTCCGATCTCGATAATTTTATCATCAAGTTCTTTCTTGACTTTGGCAACCACCTCTTCAATTCTGGCAGGATGGATCCGTCCGTCGGCAACCAGTCTTTTCAAAGATAGCCGGCATATTTCTCTTCTGATCGGGTCAAAGCTGGAAATCACAATGGCTTCCGGTGTGTCGTCAACTACGATTTCTGCCCCGGTAGCTGCTTCCAAAGCACGGATATTCCTTCCTTCACGTCCGATGATCTGGCCTTTGATGTCGTCAGATTCCAGATTGAATACGGATACCGTGTTTTCTATGGTATACTCACCCACCATACGTTGGATGGTCTGAATGACAATCCTTTTGGCTTCCTTATTCGCATTAAGTTTTGCTGTATTGATGGTAGTCTTTTCAATGGCCAATGCATCAGCCTGTGCTTTTTCTCTGACAGCATTCAGCAATTGATCTTTAGCCTCAGATTCTGATAATTTTGCAATATTTTCGAGCTCTCGAATGAATCTTTCATTAGAACTGTCGAGTTCTTCTTTTTTCTTTCTGATTATTTCAACCTGTTTGCTCAGATTATCCTTGATGGTTTTAATTTCAGCTTCTTTTTGGTCGAGCGTTTCTTTTCTTGCATTAAACTGATTTACCTGTAATTGCAATTCTTTTTCTTTGCCAACCACTTCCATTTCTCTTTCCTTCAGTTCAACTTTTTGATCTGCTTTGTAGTTTTCATAACTGATTCTCAATGCATTGTACTTATCTTTGGCTTCCTGTATCTTTTGATTTTTAATTTGCTCATTCTTCACTCTGGCCTTTTCCTCCATTGCCTCGATCTTAAAAATCGCCTCATCAGTGATCCTTTGGGCATGCAATTTTGCATCTGATAATGTCAAATCAGCCTTTTTATTGGCCTCATCGATCTTAGATTTAATCATTGTCCGGTAAATATAATAGCCGGCTGCAAAACCGACGACTACTCCTGAAAGGATACCGATTAATAATCCAATTTCCATAATTTTCAAATTTGTATGTTAATGAAGACAACCGGACACATCTGTCCGACTGCAATAATATATAAGACAAAAATGCAGGAAATTTATCGTGTAGTATCCAGAATCCCTTCAAGGTTTTCCAGTTTTTGAAGCAATGTATCCTGATCAATTTGGCTGTGCGTTTCTTTTATTTCAGAAATTGCCGCCAGAAATCCAAGAGTTAAAATATCCATTCTGCCAAGTTTGGAATATTTTACCATGAACTCGTAAATTTTTGAATTGACCAATTGTTCAATTTGCTTCAAATCCTCTATCTCAGACAACCTGGCTCTGACAGGGTAGGCTTTCCCAGCCACCATAAAATTATATTTAACTAACTCTTTTTCTTTCACCTCTGTTAAATATTATGAGTCAGTTTAATGCACTCATCCACTTCTTCCTTCAAATGCCTGATCTCCTGTTTGATTGCTACTCTGTTAACCTCGCTTTGTTTATTATCAGTAAACTGAGACAATGTTAATTCCTCAATTCTGTCTTTATGTTGTTTTAGTTCTTTTCTCAATTGTATGTTTTCCTGATGGTAAAAATCATTTTCATGCTTTAATGCTTCCACTTTTAAAAGCAATTCTTTGGCTTTTTCCTCGATCGCATCTATTTTTTTCAATAGCGCATACATGCTTCAAAATTAAAAGAAAATTTTAAATAATTACTATTTTCTAACTTTTAGCTTAAATTTTTGCTCCAAATGATCCATAAATCGCTGCATTTGAGGGTCAATATCCTCGTCTTTTAGAGTTTTATTCACATCCTCAAATCTGAATGAAAGGGCATAGGACCACTTTTCTTTGCCAAACTGCGTTTCATTTTCGTATACATCAAACAAATCAACTGACTTTAATGTTTTGTCCATTACCAAAAATGCTTCTTGTTCCAGCTCTTCGTATCTGATCTTTTTATCCAAAATCAATGCAATATCTCTGGTTGTTCCGGGGAATCTGCTGATCTCCCCGACAATAAACTGATTGCTACCTGCTTCGATCAGTTTTTCAAAATCAAACTGAGCATAATAAACATCCTGTTTTACCCCAAAATAACTTTTCAATGGGTCGTTTACTTTGCCAATGATACCAATCTCTGCTTCTTTTCCAAAAATACTCAGAACATACTCAAATCTATTATCCCTTTTTTCTTCAAAATGCTGCATTCCGATATTCAAACGGCTGAGTATGTTGGTACAATGTGATTTTATCAGATAAAAATCAACCGGTTCAGGGCTTTTCACCTTCCAGTTGGCTGGTTGGGACAAACCTGTACCAAATATACATAAATATTCTCTTTCCTGAACCTCACCCTGGATCATTTTATATGCTCTGCCAAACTCAAACATCAACAGATCCTTCTGTTGGCGATTTTGGTTGTATGCCACATTTTCGAGCGTTGAAAAAAGCATTTCCGGTCTCAGGATATCCAGCTGAACATTGGATGTATTGTTGATAAATACCAGTTCATCCTTAGAACAAACCTCGGTTTCCAGGTATTTTTTGGAAGAATTGAGCGATAAGCTCATCGTTTCAAAAAATGATTGCCCGGTCAGGTATTCACTCAAATGGTTGCGAACCCTGTAATTTTCCTTGCGATCATTGGAGGAAACCGATATTGTCACTTTTTCAGGTAGCGGAACATTGTTCAAGCCATAGATCCTAAGCACTTCTTCGATCACATCAGCTTCCCTGGTCACATCCGCCTTGTCAGTCGGGATTTGGAGAATGGCGCCGTCCTCTTTTTCTTCAACGAAATGGATATTAAGAGCTGAAAAAATCCGTTTTAGCTGTTCCAGTGGGATCTCAATACCTATCAAACGGTTGATGTGTTCATATTTTACCTGAACCAATGCAGGTTTGATCTCTTTAGGGTAAATATCAACGATATCTGAAGTGATCTCACCTCCGGCAATCTCCCTGATAAGCATGGCGGCACGTTTCAATGCTTCCACAGTAACTGTAGGGTCAGAGCCTTTCTCAAAAACCATTGCTGCATCTGTTCTCAAAATGTGGTGCATGCTCGTTTTTCTGACTGTTTTGGCAGAGAAATGAGCAGATTCAAGGAAAATATTGGTGGTTTTTTCAGTTACCCCTGATGTTAAACCTCCAAATACGCCGGCGATGCATAAGCCTTCGGAATTTTTTCCGCAGATCATCAAGTCGTGGTCAGTCAGTTTTCGCTCTATCTCATCCAAAGTAACAAAAGTGGTGCCGGCAGCCAATTTTTTGATCCTGATCTCTCCACCTGGTATCTGATCTGCATCAAAAGCATGCAATGGCTGACCATATTCATGCAAAATATAATTTGTGATGTCTACAATATTGTTGATCGGTCTTACACCAATAGCCCTGAGTCTGTTTTGGAGCCAACCCGGTGAATCCGCAATTTTTACACCGTTTATGGTCAGTCCTGAATATCTGGGACAAGCTTGTTCATCTTCCACTACTACATTGATAGATAGACCATTGCGATCTTTTTTTATATGGCTCAAATCTATTTTTTGGACTTTTCCCTGATAGCCTTCATTGACGATCAGATAGGCCGCAAGATCCCTCGCAACTCCAAGGTGAGAAGTGGCGTCAGATCTGTTGGGTGTGAGTTCAATTTCAAAAACTACATCTTCTGTAACGTTAAAATAATCTCTGGCTAAAGTCCCTGGTACCAATGCTTCCGGTAAAACCATAATGCCGGCATGACTTTCACCCAGTCCCAGTTCATCTTCAGCACAGATCATTCCTTCTGAAATTTCTCCCCTTATCTTCCCTTTTTTGATCTCCCATGGTTCTCCTGACTGGCTGTAAAGGATCGCGCCTTCAGTTGCAACAGGTACTTTTTGTCCGGCAGCCACATTTGGTGCTCCGCATACGATCCGCAATGGTTCTCCGCGCCCAACGTCAACCGTCGTAAGAGAAAGCCTGTCTGCATTTGGATGTTTTTCCACTGTCAGTACATGTCCGATCACGATACCATTGAGCCCTCCTTTTATGGTTTCGATCTTATCCACACTGGCAACCTCCAGTCCAAGGCTGGTGAAAATGTCTGATAGTTTTTCAACTGAATAATCCTTCAAATCCAGATAATCTGACAACCAGTTCAACGAAATTTTCATATGTGTGTTTTTTGTTTTTCTTCTTTGGTAAAATGAAACCTTTGATGAAAAATACTGAAAATGCTATAGGATTTCAGTATAGTTAACATTCATGTCTGGTTCGTGAAAAAAATATCAATGTTTTTTATTCCCATTTCATCAGTGCCCTGATATTCTTTTGACATGTTAAAAAATCTTTCATGGTATCTTAATTTTTTAAATACCATAAAAATTTTAATAAATTTTGTCCTTAATTTCTAAATGTAAAATAATCTGCAAAGATAGGCAGATAATAATAAAATGTGTCAGAACAACCAAAATTTGTGTGCCTGGCAAAAATTGTAATTGCCATATGATGTCTGCAGGAAAACCGCGATTTTTTGCCTTTTATGAGAAAACATGGGGGAAAAGGATGGGCAACTTTTTGAAAACATGTGTTTTTTGCTGCTTTGTTTTTGTTTGAAAATCAAAATAATTGTTCAAAATATCAACCATAAGTCTGCTCCGAAATGTCTTTGCTCCCAAAAATCTTCATATAAGAGGACTTTTAATTTGTAGGTTGTCAATCGTTTCCCTTTAATCTTGTGCTGTTCTATGACGTCTGTAGGCTTGAGCAAAAGACGATTGAAAACCAATAAATTGAACTTTTGTGAGCAAACTCAACCTTTATCTTTTAAATGCGGTCTCTGTATCATGGTTATACACTGGTTGTTTTCAGCATATGATTTAGCCGGGCATAGATCAGCATATTGACCAGATTACTGAGATGTGTACTCGTATCCATCGCCCGATGTGCAATAGAAGCAACAGAATAAAAATCCTCATTGGCTTTGATAGTCGCCTCAGTCAAATCATCTGCCGTCATCAGTTTTGGTGTAAAGGCAGCATGATTGTACCTGTAATCAGGATGGTTCCACCATTGGTTTTCAAATAATAAACGGTTTTCCCGCCTGAACTGCTCAAAAACTTCCGTTCCGGGATAAGGCATCAGTACATGAAAAAAAGCAAGTGTGAATTTGCTTTTGATAGCAAACTCCACAGTGCGTTCAATGGTGTCCAGTGTATCAAAATCATTGCCTATCATAAAACTTGCCCATGTCAGGAATCCATGATCCCTCAAAACCTCCAGCACTTCTTTGTATTGATTGAAATCCTTGATATTCGGCGCTTTTTTGAACCATTTCAATGTGTGTATATTGATCGATTCAAAACCGATCAGGTTACCTATACAACCACTGTCTTTCATCAGTCTGAGCAATTCCTTGTCTTTAACCATATCTATACTGGATTGACTGGCCCATCTGACTTTTAAGGGTTTGAGTTCCCTTAAAAAATCCTTCAACCCTTTTTTGTCCGTGACCATATTGTCGTCTACAAAAAGGATCGTTTTCAGTTGGTCTTTTTCGATTTCATACAGGACATCGTCAATTTTCCGGGTTTGGTAGGAGTGATTAAAAAATTTGGAGACTGAACAAAAAGTACATTTGAACTTGCAACCCCGGCTGTATTGCATCATGGAAACGGGAAGGTATTTCTTCCCCCTAAAAATGCTCCTGTCAGGAAAACATCCTGCTTGTGGTGCTACAAAGTCTGCCTGGTAAATTTTTTTTAGCTTACCCTTTTCCAGATCGGTCATCAGACTTTTCCAGACGGGTTCTGCATCTCCAACCACGATCGCATCTGAGTACTGCATCGCCTCTTCCGGCAATAAAGTCACATGCACGCCCCCAAGGATCACTTTCACTCCATTTCCCCTGTAAATACGCGCAATTTCATAAGACCGTCGTGCACTGAAGGAGTCCACAGTAATGCAAACAGCATCCGTCGGCTCATCAAACGGAATATTTTCCAGCCGGTCATCATAAAATACTTTTTTATGAGTGTCTCCGATCAGTCCTGCCAGAATAGCCAATGCCAAAGGTTCCATACTTCCTTTGGCGATCTGATATCCGGTCGCCAGTTCACCCATGGAGGGTTTGATAAGTGTTATTTTCATCCATGACAAATTTTCAGTCTTTCATTCTAAACAAAGCTATACATGCGAATCAAGGGTTAAAGTTAATAGTGCAGATAAGCAGGATTTTCTCACNNATTGAGGCCAAATAAAGGATTTTCATAGCTTTTTTTTCAACTCTTGATTCGCATTATACATTATAGTTTTTAGATTACTGCAAATATCCGCTTAAATCCTTATTTCATTCACAAGGATTCCAAAACCCGGATAAGCGATTCAGAATTCAACTCTAAGATAGGATTTAAACAGTACAGCCTGTAAAAATTGTAAATTTGAAGGCAGGCTGAGAATTCCATTGATTTGAATGAGAACAATCAAAACTATGTGGGTCTTGCCATTTAAAATGAAGATAAATATTCATGGCAGTGATGGATATCACTAACTATCGGGAAGATCTGATGCAGAGAAATTCCCGAAAACACTAATAATTGACGTAAAAAGAGTTTTCCGAATTAATCGTTTCTACACATATCAAATGCCAAAAGCGCTTTATCTGTCTTTAACACAGCGAACAGATAAACCTATCACCCGGATATATGTAAAATAATCTATTTTGGAATTATCATAATTTAATCGTACTAAACGCGCATTGGCGTCTGTGGTGCCTTCACTACCAGTCCACCAATATCCTAAATATCCCAAATTCATATAAACATTAAATAGCCTTCCGCCGGCCGGAAGCGCAGTAAATCCTGTTTCGTTAGTGGCGTCAGAGTTTTCGTATAACCAATGCTTGTTGCCGGCCTCTTTTAGTTTGGCTCCGACCATAAGTGAATCACCCAGGTAATTGACTAAAGCCTTCCATTCATCCATTGTTGCCACATGCCAGCCTTCGGGAGCAAGCTTGCCTGTGTTGACTGCATGCCAGTTATATAATCGCCCGAAAGTGGCAAGTGAATCTGAGTTTCGGGTTCCGTTGTAATTGCAAAAAGCGCCAAAAGTAAGTTTGTCCCAGTAACCCGGTGCACTGAAATTAGAAATGACTGTTCCATCGTTATACTTTGTAGTGCGCAGGTTTTCAGCCATCCAGGTCATTGTGTCAATGGTAATGGTTTTATAAATATTTCCATCCTGGTCTTTCATCGTACCATAGGTCAGTTTTTTCTTAAACTGTGCAGTAGTTTTACCATTCAGCGGGTTCGGATCCTCGTCCTTAATGCAAGCATTCAGAATAATTGCTGATGAAGCAATGAATACGACATAAATAAGATAATTCCTGTACATAATAATAATTTTAGATTACTGATTTCCTTCGTTGCTAGTGTTTAAACTGGCAAATTAAGGGTTAAAACATTTCCAAAGATAATCAAATATTCCGGATCACCAAAAATTGAATGATTATTTCCCGCAGATCTCGCAGATCAACGCAGAAGAATACATGCATTAAAAGTGTTTTTTCCCTAATATTCAAAAATGATTCCTGAATATATCTGCGTAAATCTGCGGGCCAAAATGTATTCAATTTTGTTCTCTACATTTTTCATTGAAAAGAAACTTAGAAAATCAGCAGGAGTTTTTTATTTTCCGCAGATCTCGCAGATCAAAGCAGAAGAATGCCTGCATTAAAAGTGTATTTATTCCCTAATATTCAAAATGATTCCTGAAAAGATCTGAAAAAATCTGCGGGATCTGCGGGCCAAAATGTATTCTCTTTTGATCTCCATATTTTTCATTGAAAGCCCTGAATATTCATCGAAATATTTAAATGCTTCTGATAAATTCATCTAAGAACTTTGAATTCTGTATAAGAATAAGTAATTTTATAAAAAATCAGTAACTATGATAGAAAACGACATTTCCTATACAATCAGGGGAGCAATTTTTAAAATTTATAATGCTTTGGGACCCGGATTACTTGAATCAGCATATGAAGCAGTTTTAATGCATGAATTAATTAAGTCAGGATTTAAAGTACAATCTCAGGTTTCTCTGCCTTTAATTTATGATGATCTTAAATTAGATGTTGGGTATCGTATTGATTTATTGGTAGAAAACAAAATTATTATTGAAATCAAATCTGTTGAAAATCTTGCAGAAGTTCACCATAAGCAAATATTGACATATTTAAAATTATCTGGAATAAAATTGGGTTTGCTTGTCAATTTTAATTGTCATGACATTGAAAAATCTATTTTCAGAAAAGTAAATGGATTATAAATCTATTTTATTAAGGAATTTGTCATGATCTTAATTGTTTTTAGGTTTCCAACAAAACAGATCTGCGAAAATCTGCGGGATCTGCGGGCCAAAATGTATTCAATTTTGTTCCCTACATTTTTCATTGAAAAGAAACTCAGAAAATCAGCAGTAGTTTTTTATTTCCCGCAGATCGCGCAGATCAACGCAGAAGAATGCCTGCATTAAAAATGTTTTTATTCCCTAATATTCAAAATGATTTCTGAAAAGATCTGCGAAAATCTGCGGGATCTGCGGGCCAAAATGTATTCAATTTTGTTCCCTACATTTTTCATTGAAAAGAAACTTAGAAAATCAGCATGAGTTTTTATTTCCCGCAGATCTCGCA
>DDTL01000108.1 GCA_002344345.1 Saprospiraceae bacterium UBA2365 | reverse complement strand
CAACCCTTGATTCGCATTAATTATAAAATTATACCCTTTAAAATATTAAAATATAAACATAAAATATGTTTATTAATTAAAAAATGATTATTTATGTAAAGTTTTTAATGATGGTTTTTATTTTATAGGTGATTATTTTATCAAAACTGGTATTACCTGGTGTTTTTTGATTTTTCTGACTGACTGAGGTTGTATTAGGAGTATTTAATTTGGTAAGTTTTGGAATAATCAAAAGCAATCAAATGGTATCGTCATTATAAAATACAGAACATTCATTTGAATACCTGTTATGAATATCATTCAGGTTTTTTTTCACAATCCAGACATGAATGTATAATGTTGGAAATAGTTGCAACCAACAGCGTCGTGACTAATGAATTGCCAAAGCAAAGTATGTACTTTACACCATTGATTCCTTATAGCCGAAATAGAAAACAAAAAACAAACAAATGAAAACAAGAAGTAGAAAAATTTTAAAATGGACAGGTGCGGTCCTTGGAATTATCGTTCTGATAGTTGGTTCACTTGGAATTTATATCTGGTATAATATGCCAAGACCTCATGGTAAAAAACCCGAACTCCAGACTGAACTGTTTAAAAAGCCTGAGGCTGAATTTCCGGTAAACGGCATCTATATTTTCAAATCTGCAACTGAACTGGCAGAATTAATCAGAACTAAGAAAGCAACATCGGTTGATATAACCCAGGAATTTATAAATTTCATCAAAAACAATAATTACAAAACCAATGCTTTTGTCTGGTTATTTGAAAATGAGGCATTGGAAGCAGCGAGAAAGGCTGATGAAAAAGTGGCCCGAGGTGAAAAATTGGGATCTTTACATGGAGTTCCGGTTTGTATTAAAGAGCAATTCTGGATCAAAGGAAAATATTCAAATGTCAATGCAGTTCAATTTCAAAGCTTTATTGCTCCTCAAAATGCAGCCATTGTAGATGCCTGGATCAATGAAGGAGCCATCATCCTTGGGACAACCAATATACCAAATATGCTAATAGACTTACAGACATTTGGTGATTTATATCCAAGAGGTAATAACCCATACGATACATCTTACACATGTGGAGGAAGTACCGGTGGTGGTGCAGCTGCAGTAGCCTCAGGTTTTTGTCCTTTGGCTCTTGGTGGTGACATGGGGGGAAGTATCAGGGTTCCTTCAGCTTTTTGTGGATTATACGGATTAAAACCTACTGAAAATACTATGGAAAGCTATGGAACTTTTCCGGATCTGTCAAGTGATAAGACTTATGTAACCATGGCTGTCACCGGACCCATTGCCAGAACTATTGAAGATATAGATCTTTCGTGGAAAGCACTTATTAAGCCATGGTATGAAAACCAAAAATGGAGATCAGCCGATTCGGGCAAGGAATTAGGTCAATATAAAGTAGCTTATCTCGAAGAATGGCATTATGGCAAGCACAAAATTCCGATTTCTGCTTCATTGAAAGAAAAAATGGATAAACTCATTACAAATCTGATCAATAATGGAGTTTCTGTAAAAAATACAGAACCAGCTAATTTTGAAGCAATGAGGCAATTGCATTGGTTGCAAACTGTCTATATGGTGTTTAATAAAGAACCCTGGATCATCAGGCAATTAATTAAAATGGACTATAAAAATGCAACAGCCAAAACAAATATGGATCTTTCAGAAGGGGTCGAAAGGATCGGGGATTTATCCAAAAACCAATATAAAGATATCAGATATAGAAGGGATACTTTAAGTGAAGCCATGGAAAAGTTTTTTACAAATTTTGATTTTTTAATATTACCTGTGACCCCCGGACCTGCTATAAAACATAATCCTGATCATAATACGATTACTTTGGATGACAAATCTATATTATATTGGGATTATTTTAATTATCCCATGTGTTTCAACCTGACCGGCCATCCGGCACTTACTGTTCCACTGGGCCTGGACAAAAATGGATTACCGCTTGCTATCCAGATAGTTGGTCCACTGTACTCTGAACCTCAGTTAATTCAATTCGCAAAACTGATCGAACATTTACACGAGGGTTATTCAAAACCATAGGTCAATTTGTGATTGTTGAAAAACATCGGTTTTGTTGGTGAGAAATATCAACAAAGTTGCATTTCGCTTGCCATAATTTGGTTTGTGAATAATTCGGTTTGTTTCTTTCTTTGAAAGAACTTTTGAATTCCGGATTTATCGGTTTTATTTTTTAATGATATGTGATGATGGAGTAAATGTTAAAAATAGATCCGGTGTTAAACAGTGATATTATTTTAAAAACTTCATTATTAAAAGCATCTCTGACCTCATACGTATAATGAAAAAGAGATAAAATCAACTCAAAATAGACAGGGCAAGCCGAAAAGACTAAAACGGTTTAAAAATATTCACCGTTGTCCGAAATTTGCAGATCATTTTGGCTGGAGATATAGGATTTATCCCTCGTCCGCCAATCTTTGTATATAGACCTTAATTTGATATCATTGGTCTAATATTCCTTATATACCACGCCCGAAAAATAATAATATGAAACCTAACTCAGTTATGGTGGAGTATTTTGTTAAACCTTGGATTGAATGAAGAAAGACGAAATCTTCCGGGGTTGAATCCGACAAAAACTGCCGGGACTAATATGAAAAATCAAGCTTTTAAATAAACAAATCAAACATGGGACTTTTCGATTTTTTCAGAAAAAAAGAGCATACTCAGCATGCAACGGCTGAGCAAAACCAGGCAATTACTCCTCCAAAAAGTGACATACCTTCAGATTACGGCGCTACGGGATTATCGGGCAATGGATATTCAGCAGAACTTACCTCATTTGGATCCAGATTGCCGATAGATATGATCTATAGCTTTTTGAGAGAGGACTTTGAGCAAAGAGCTTACCACGATGCACTGACCAGTCCGGATTCAAGTTACAAGGAAACCAACCTGTCCATTATCCGGAGCAATCTCGAAGTGATGTTCAGGCAGACTACCCTGAAATACGGGGACTTATTGCGGGAAATTGATTTCCATATACTTTCAAGAGAACAGGCAGGGCTGACCGACATCGTGGAGTTGCTGAAATCCAGGAAGATCACCTATAACCGGCATGTCGAAGAACTGAATAAAATGAAGGAAGATCTGGATAAGGGGGAACCCTATATGACGGGCATTTTTAAATCCTATGAAGTAGGCTTCACACGCGGACTGGCTTCTCTTTCTTTGCAAAACTTTAAAATGGATCATACATCATGAAAAATTGGTGGACTAAACTCGGTTGCCTGCTGACAGGCTGGAATTATCAAATACTGGGCAATTGTACTGAATCCAGCAGGAAACAGTTGAAAAAGTACACCTCTGCCATCCTGATACTGATCATTTTGTGGGCATTTATAGGATTTTCTTTTGCGGAGCGTTATGTTCGTACGCCATGGTGGGGCAGTCTCATCGTTTCGATCATTTTTGTTTTGATCGTCATACAGATCGAACGACAGATCATCCTGACAGTGGGGAAAAACAATTGGCTGGGCTTGTTCAGGCTGGTCATTGCCTTTATTATGGCTATTATCGGTTCAGCCATACTGGATCAGATCATATTCAAGGAAGACATAGAGAAAAAGATGATCGAGATCATCGATCGGCAGGTCAATGAGCAGCTGCCCAACCGGCTGACCATCATCAACATGAAATTGCAGGATTTGCAGAAGGAGATCGATTCACTGGACAACAGAAATCTTTTGTTGTATGCTGAAATTTCGAAACGACCTACTATCAATACCGTTTCAACCAGTACCACCCATCTCCAGGTTAAACAGGATGATGGAACTTATAAGACGCTTCCTCAGAAAACAATTTCTACCATTCCTATTGATAATCCAAAAATAAAGGAAGCGGAGATCAATAACCAGCATCTCGATGTACTTCGCAAACAACAGGAGGAATACACGAATAAGAAATTAGACGCAGAGAAAGTGTTGAGAGAAGAATTGAAGTCCAAACAAGGCTTTCTGGAGGAATTGAATGCCATCATAGAGATCCTCATGGAAAGACCGGTTGCGCTCGCATTTTATATGGTGCTTTTCGTGTTTCTGATGTCACTGGAATTGTTTGTGGTCGTAAGTAAATTTGGTGACCGCAGATCTGATTACGACCTGGTGATCGAACATCAGCTGGATCAGAAAAAACGCACGCTTGAACAGCTGAAATAATGGTTAATGATCAATGGTAAATGGTTAATGATCAATGGTTAATGGATGATGGTCGATTCAATGCTTTTTGTTGGGACCAATTTCATGGAAAAACTGGTAGTGGGATTGATCGTTTTACAGGCAATTTCCGGAAAATGAAATATGGATTTGATCGAATGTTTCAGCCTGCCAATGGATGATTGGAATTTGTGGATGGTTTAAATATCACATTCTTGAATTTCTTTTCAGGTTTGGAAAAGATACCTGTATCTCAGCGTTTTGCTCTGATGGGATAGTCTTTTAAAAGACTGTTCACCATACTTCAAAATGGAACACTCTTTTTATTTTGAAATAGTATGCTATCTTAGCGTTCAGCTAATTAGCCCTTGACTTTATTTTAAGGCATTTGGCAGTATCAGACCCGGTGTCGAAGATGAAGATGTCCAATAATAATAAAAATAGACAAACATGAAAAGACTAACATTTACAGGATTGGTTTTGTTGATATGTTTTCAGTCTTTTGGTCAAAACAAAAAGACAGATTATACTGAAATACTGAACGTGATTGACTTGTGGCTGGAAGCGCAGCGGGATTTCGACAGGTTGCCGGGCATGTCGGTGGCCATCGTTCAGGACCAGGATATCGTTTTTAAAAATGGATATGGGTATGCTGACCTGGAAAAGAAAACTCCGATGAAACCCGAAACATTGTTTTCAATATGCTCCATCTCCAAATTATTTACTTCTGTTGCTATCATGCAATTATGGGAACAAGGGAAAATAAGGATGGATGACACCTTATCAGCTTTGTTGCCACAATATCAGATCAATCAGAAATTTTCGGATTCAGTTCCGATCACAGTCCGTTCCTTGTTGACCCATTCCTCCGGGCTGACCAGAGATATTGATTCCAGCTGGAATGCTCCGAATTATTATTTCCTGAAAACGGAAGAGCTGAAAGCTTTTATGGATAAAACTGAATCCTTATATCCGGCTTCCACTTATTTTCAGTATTCCAACCTGGGAATGAGCCTCCTGGGTGAGATCGTAGCGAATGAAAGCGGAAAATCCTATAATTCCTATGTTGAAGAATTTATCTTAAAGCCTTTGCAACTGAGCGATACGCGTCCGTATTTGCCAAAAGAAATGTGGAGGAAGGAATTGGCAACCGGATATGGTGCATTGAACCGTCAAGGGATCAGAAAAATGCAGCCGTTTTTTGAAATAAATTCCTATGCACCGGCTGCAGGGTTTTCTTCCAATGTGATTGACCTGGCTAAGTTTGCCTCCTGGCAGTTCAGGTTGCTATCCGGCACGGATCCTGATGTATTAAAACCTTCCACTTTAAAGGAAATGCAACGGATACAGTGGATAAGTCCGGATAAAAAACGGACCTGGGGATATGGTTTTTTTATTGGTTATGATGGATCCGGTACAGCTACGATCGGGCATGATGGATACTGTCCGGGTTATGTAAGCGTGGTGACGATTGAACCGAAGTCAAAAATCGGCGTCAGCGTGATGATCAATTCTCAGGGTGTGAGTATTTACAGGTACAGTAGCCAGATATTCAGTTTTATGAACAAGTTTAACAGTATGGAGACAGATACCACAACTAAAAATATTGACCTGACTGAATACCAGGGTTTATTTGATAGTTATGGACTAGACGGGGAAACCCTGGTGATGCCGGTCAAAGGCAAGCTGATCCTTTTGGACTTTCCGACTCATTCTCCTGCAGACGACATCACTGAATACAAGTACATAAAGAGAGATGTTTTTCGCAAAATCCGTCCTGATGATAAAAGCCTGGGTGAAGAATTGGTATTCGAAAGGGATAGCAAAGGAAAAGTCAGCAGGGTTCGATCCTTTAGTGTTTATATGAACAGGATGGAGTAGGGGCGAGATAGCCAAGCCCGACAGATCGGGTACAACAAGCATATGAAAGTACTGGCATTATTGCTGAGTTGCCACGAATTCCCGAATGATTTAACGGATCCAAATGTATTTCCTGGTTTATTCCACAATTGAACACAAATGGAGCTTTGCGTTGACCTGGGTTGTCTGAAGTTTGTAACTTCATGATAGCACGTTGCTTTGTCCCTGTAATCTATGACCAGTATTCAGTTCAGAATGATACAAGTCTGAAGTTGCAAACTTCCTACAACTGCATCATGATTAAATTGAAAGTTCATAAGTATAAAGCGGGATATCGCATAACTTTAAAAAAAGCTGTTACACATTGGAAAACAGATGGTTAAGTATTGGAACAGTAATAATTATGTTGATGAAATTCAGTTTTTTTCACCACATAGGTATATAAGCCACATAGTTCCACAGTAGAAATTTGTTGGCATAAATTGGCTGGAATTGGTCTGGAGAAAAGTAGGATACCGCTTCACAATTTTCAATATTAATATCGTTTGGTCATTGCAGATTTGTTCTGATCGAGCAAAGCGGGCATATGGATTTGAATCGAAATCTCTTTATTTGAATTTGCCAGAGCAGCCTCCCGGCCTCCTGAAAATGAGAGCAGCAACCCGCACTAAAAAATTGAACCCGGATCCCGGAAATTTAAATGTTCTTTGAATTTTTATGCTTGAAGTTGTGGATTGGAGTTTCCCATATAGGGGTTCAGGGCGCAGCAAGGGGAATGAAGTCATAGGAATTCTAACATTGTCATACGTTGTCTGATGTATGGCACTTCAGGATAGTTGATTGCTTTTTGCCTTTAATCTATGAACAGACGTCAGGTTAGCAAGATACAAGTCTGAAGTTGCAAACTTCAGACAACGATGGAGCGATTGAGTAGAAAGTTGAAAGCCCATAAATTAGAAAGGGGCACTTTAAGTACTTTCTGCTTTTTACTGATGGCGGACATGAACCGTAATCTCATTTCAGATAAGGATAAATTCCACTCCTGACATTTTTTTTCCATCCCAAGCTTTTACCTATTGACAAAAGAACAGATTTGTAATAGCTTTGCACAAAATGCTCTGAATGAATCTTTTGCCTGAAGATACATCAAGATACAGCATGGGAAGTGCTTTTCCCAAAAACTACCTACAACTAAAAATTGTATTTCACTTTTTTTTCGACGCACTTATACATCTTTAACTATTAAATATTAGCAAACATGAAAACATTTTACTATTTGCACGTCATTCTTTTGATCATATCAACTTTGTGTTTTACCACCTGCAATATAGATGATGATCCGGTCGATGATCAGGATATCCCTGAATCCATTATCTCCAGTAAAACTGCCGTGATCGGCGCTCAGGGTGGCACTCTTGTTTATGATGACGGGACAACGCTGGTTGTGCCCAAAGGTGTTTTGACCACAGATTATACCGTTACCATTTCCAAAATTGCGAATGAGCAGATATTCGGTTCGGTGGAGAACCGAAACTACTATGATATCAGCGGTTTGCCCATAGGAACAAAAGTTGACCTTACGTTTCCGTGTCCGCTGGGAAAGGATCCGGCGTTTGTGGGTATTTTGAATTATGATCCTGAAACGTATGAAATGGTACAGCCTGAGTATGATTACGACAGCGAAAAAGGACTGATCAGTGTATCAGATTTTTCTTTGAGGGACCTGATTGTCAAAAAGAAGCGTTGGATTGTTGAGTGGGGAGATAAGATGCCTGAGAAAGGGGCAACACAAAAGATTTTGGAGGTGCCTTTTTATAATCAGATCTCTGGAACCTGTTGGGCAGCATCTTCGGTCATGCTGGCAAAAACTATTTCACCATATACAGGGGATCAAAAAAGCGTCGAAATCCCCGATTTTTTGAGGGATATGGAATTAGGGTTTGATACCGGGATAGGAGTGTACAGCTTTATGAAGGTATTGCCAGGGGTATTTCAAAAGCTTACAAATGGAGGAGCTGTAAAGTCTGAGTTTTATTGGTCACAGGAAAATTGCTTCAATGAGATCGTAAAGATCATTGATGCCGGGAAACCGTGTGTCTTATACATGGCAGTGCATGGGCATGCGGTACTTGTAGTCGGCTATAAAACGGTGCCTGGACAGGATTATTCGAAATATGGCTTATATATTCATGACCCCAACGGTTACAATCCCCCGGCACAGGATCCGGAAGATGGAGGAAAATGGAAGGGTGGGATGTATTGGTACAGACCATTTGACTGGTTTCACCAGGGATATACATTAAGTACTTCTATGCTGTTGATACCTGCTGATCCTATGCATTCCAATACTTCCTCCCAGACCATTGGATTCCCTTCATTACCTTTTAGTGATGGTTCTTTATTAAGTTTTAAATACTATAAGGAAGTTGCCGGTACCATATCGATCAAGTGGGATTCAAGTGAAGTATCAGGTTATAAATGGATGACCAAAGAAGGGAGTAAATATGTTAAAACAAGTGTTTTACCTGAAACCACTAAGTCAATTGAAGGAAAAATTAATATTTGGAATGCGGATTTAGGTAAACCGGCTGAATGCCTGGTTAATCTTACATTTACAAATACTAAAACGGGGAAGGTTACTTATTCAGAAGATTACCAGGTCACAATTGCAACAGATAAAAGCAAATATGTTTTCACGTTTAATGTTGATACAACACTATGGTTGAAGAATAATGGAGATGTTTCAGAAATACCATTTAACTTTAAATGTAGTCTGAAAACAAGTGGTGGGGACTTACTCGATAGTTGGGAAGTGGATTTCAAAATTAAGGGAGCGCAGCCAGGGGCTTATAATTATATCAGGAGTTATATGTCTCCTAAATCGAAAATCTATATGTATAATTCAAAGTTTTTGGCTGATCTTGAATCAGGATGTACTGTTACAGGCGGGGTATTTCGGATTATGGAGGAGACTAACATGCCCATGTTCAAAAAGGTGGTTTTTGGAATCCCCAAAATTACGGATAATAAAACAGTAACTTATAATGTCAGGGTGCGATTATCCGCTCTTGAATTGAATCCTGCAGAATGGAACGAATACAATTTGAAAAACTGTAAAGCCCTGATTAAAGAGGCTCAATATTATTCAAATGGTTACACCAGTTTAAATACTTCAGGTGACTGGACTATTCCCATTACGATTGATAAGAACTCTAAAAATAAAACAATCTCCCTGGATGTCATTCTGGGTACGATTTGTAACGGAGTCACCACATCTGATGAGTATGGACATGGACTGATCGATATTTATCTGGTCATGGAATAGTAAGTACATGATCAGGCTGATTCTTCGTAGCTACAGGTTGAGGACCCTGGTCGTCGTTTTAAGATTTTTGATTGAAATTATTTGTATAACAGGTTAGATCTTCCAATAAAAATTAAAGAGATATGGAAAAAAATACTTTAACTAACAAGTCTGCTTGGATCTTAATGATCATATATTCAATGGTTTTGATGTTACTGATTAATATTTCCGGCTGCGGACTCATCGATACTTCTTCCGGGAAATGCGTTGAAGAAGTCTTTGATAAAACTACTTATAAATATGAGGTGACCGTGAATGAATTGTTGAATGGTACAGGTCCTTTTTTTAAGGTAGAATACGATGTTGTATCGGATAAGGATGGACAAACAGCTTCCTTTGAATTTATAAAATCTTTTGAAGGTTGCAGATGTTATGAAGATGACTTTGGCAGAGATCTCTGGACTGAAGCGTCTGCCTATATTTATACACCCATAGAAAGCAAAGGCGGATGTACTGTAACCGGTTACTCTGACCTGAATCAGTATATTTGGGCATATACATTTGTAAGGACAGGGAGTGGACCGAATATGACCCATTATTATGGGACTCAGGAGTGGATAGACCTGGAGGAAGATGAGCGTTGTGCCATAGTGAATTCAAAATTAAAGGTCAGGTTTCCAACCAAAGGAGGTAAAAGCCTGGATGCTTCATTTGTCGTTGATTCACTCAAATTGGGTCTTTTCTTCCAGTCGAGGTATGATAAACCTTGACATGCGCCTGGATTGGTTCAAGGATTTTGTGTAAATCTTTTCAGCTGGTTTTTCACAACGAAGGATATGGAAAAGGCACAAAAAATACTACGTTAATACAATTGATTCTGACAAAGACATCTGCGTAGATCCGCGTGATCTGCGGGAAAACCATTTGTAAGGCAGATACATCATTTTTTCTATTCAAAAACTAAAACCCCTGAACCCTTTGTACAGCCTGGGTTTGAGCCCTTTGTCGAACTTTATGAACAACTATTCTACCAAATTTCATAAAGGTTTGTGTAAATGGTTCAAGTCAAATGGTTGGATATTGATCCGATCTTTTACCCCAAAAGGGAAACCTGGAAGGTTCAAGCCAATACCTGCCCCGGGCTAACCCTATACATTGTATCCTTATTTAATAACACCCAATTCTTTCCCTACCTTGGTAAACGCCGCAATCGCCTTTTCGATATGAGCAGGCTCATGTGCTGCAGACAATTGTACCCGGATCCTGGCTTTATCTCTGGGTACAACCGGGAAGAAAAATCCGATTACATAAATACCTTCAATTAAAAGTTTTTCGGCAAATTGCTGAGCCAGGCGCGCATCATACAACATGACAGGTACAATCGGGTGAGTGCCTGGTACTATATCAAAACCGGCTTCGGTCATTCCTTGGCGGAATTGAACGGTATTTTTCTCGAGCTTGTCTCTCAGGTGGGTGGTTTCAGTCAACATATCCAAAACATGGATGGAACCTCCGACGATGGAAGGCGCCATGGTATTGGAAAACAAATAAGGCCTTGAACGCTGACGTAGCAGTTCTACTACTTCCTTGCTGGCAGCAGTGAATCCTCCGGAAGCGCCGCCCAATGCTTTTCCAAAAGTACCTGTGATAATATCAGGTCTTCCAAAAGCGTTGGCATGTTCTGCACTTCCGCGTCCCCTTTTGCCCACAAAACCGCTGGCGTGGCTGTCGTCAACCATAACGATCGCTCCGTATTGTTCTGCCAGGTCACAAATTTTGTCTATCTGTGCGATGATACCATCCATAGAGAAAACACCGTCGGTAGCGATCATGATTCGCCTTGAACCGCGGGCTTTGGCTTCCTGAAGTCGGGCTTCCAGGTCTGCCATATTGTTGTTTTCATACCTCATCCGTTCTGCTTTGCATAAACGGATCCCGTCGATGATGGAGGCGTGATTGAGCATGTCTGAAATAATGGTGTCTTCAGGGCCTAACAATGGCTCGAACAATGCGCCGTTGGCATCGAAAGCAGAACAATAAAGGATAGCATCTTCCATTCCTACGAAATCTGCGATTTTGCGTTCAAGGGTCTTGTGGATATCCTGCGTCCCGCAAATGAAACGAACCGATGACATACCGTAACCATGCGTATCGATGGTTTTTTTTGCAGCTTCCGCCACCTGTGGATTGGAAGACAGACCCAGATAGTTGTTAGCGCAGAAGTTAAGCACTTCACTACCAGCCGTAGTTTTTATCTCCGCGGCCTGAGGTGTGGTAATGATGCGTTCATTTTTGAACAGACCGGATTCACTGATGTCCTGAAGTTCTTTTTGCAGTTCCTGATTGAGCGTATGCATGGTTATTGTTTATTTATTTTGAATATTTTTGTTTGAGTTGGATGATCATGTCTTCAACCATGGATTCCAGTGAAAATTCAGGTTTCCAGCCCCAGTCTTCCCGAGCTTTGCTATCGTCAATGCTTTTGGTCCACGAATCTGCGATCGCCTGCCTGAAATCGGGTTGGTACTCGATCGTAAATTCAGGGATATGCTTTTTAATTTCGTTGTAAATCTCTTGTGGCGTAAAATCGAAAGCTGACAGATTGTATGAATAGCGAACTGTAAGTTTTTCGGCAGGCGCTTCCATCAGCTCGATCGTTGCCCGGATGGCATCTTCCATATACATCATAGGAAGGCGCGTGTTTTCTGACAGGAAGCAGTCGAAATGGCCTTTCAAAATGGCCTGGTGGAAAATATCCACTGCATAATCTGTGGTGCCACCGCCAGGCATGGTCTGATAGCCGATGATGCCTGGATAGCGAACGGACCTGACATCCAATCCATATTTCATGTAGTAATAATTAGACCACAACTCACCTGCTACCTTTGACACACCATAGACAGTGGAAGGTACCAACGGACTTTCCTGTGGTGTGTTGAATTGTGGGGTTGACGGTCCGAATACAGCGATTGAACTGGGAAAAAATACCTTTTCCACACCCGTAGATTTTGCCAATTCCAGCAAAGCCAGAAATGCACCGAAGTTGACATCCCAGCAATACAGGGGTTTGCTTTCTCCAACAGCTGACAGCAAGGCAGCCATGTGGTAGATTTCCCTGATATCGTGTTTTACAATAACCTCTTTGAACCTTGCCGAATCCAGAATGTTGAGCGGTTCGTACAAACTGTCAAGTTTGTTTTCCGGAGCAAGGTCTGATGCAACAACGTTATCATAACCATATTTGTTGATGAGTGTTTCCACCAGCACTGTGCCTATCTGGCCAAATGCACCGGTGACAAGGATTTTTTTAGATGCCATGCATTCTTTTTTATCAAAAAATTAAAAACAGGTTAACGCAAAAATGTTAATACCTGTGTTACGATTCAGGCTTCGAAATTACGGTTTTTCGTGCAGTTATTCAAGAAAAGTTAAAAGTATTTAGAAGTTAAACTATGCTTTCGATACAACAAAATAATTATGGCATGGCGAAATTTTCAAAAGAATATTTTGAAAGGCAATAGGATAAAGGGTGAATACGGGATAATGTTTGGATCATGCTCTTTAGTCACTGCGTAGCATGAATTGTTGGGGCAGCAAATCTTCAAATGATAAACTTATATTATTGGATTCAGATTTCCAACCGATTTGGAAAATTTGGATCTGGTTATAGGGTGGTACCTGCAAAATTAAGAATAGAAGGGGATTGATTGGAAAATGCTTATTGTATTACTATGAAAGTATTACAGAATGATCAAACAGCTCATAATATAAATATGGGTCTGAGCGTCTGTTTATCCAGCAATTCAACTATGTATTACCGTAATTTGTGCTCAAGAGGATCTGTGTCCTTTTGCCCGTATCCTATTCAAAAAGAGAATCGATAAAGGCTGCTTTATTGAATATCTGCAACTGATCCACTTTTTCACCTACACCGATATACTTGATCGGGATCTTGAAGATATCCGAGATGCCCAACACCACACCGCCTTTGGCAGTTCCATCTAGTTTGGTCAATGCCAATGCAGTGACATTGGTCGCATTGGTGAAATGTTTGGCCTGTTCGATCGCATTTTGACCGGTAGTCGCATCAAGAACCAACAGGATCTCATGTGGTGCTCCGGGTAATTTTTTATCGATAGACTGCTTGATCTTGGACAATTCCTTCATCAGGTTGATCTTGGTATGCAAACGACCGGCTGTATCGATGATGGCGATATCATAACCATTGTTGATGGCATACTGAGTGGTTTCGTAAGCGACTGCTGCCGGGTCAGATTCCATGCCTTTGTCATAAAAACCTGAACCTGTTCTTTCAGCCCAGATCTTCAGTTGATCCAATGCTGCTGCCCTGAATGTGTCACCTGCACCCAAAACAACTTTTTTACCCAGTTTGCGGTATTGGTTGGCTAATTTGCCAATGGTGGTGGTTTTGCCTGTTCCGTTGACCCCAACCACGAGGATGATATGTGGATTTTTACCGGATGTTGGTTCAAAGCTTTCCAGATCAGAAGTATTGTTGTCGTCCAGTAGCTGAACGATCACTTCCTTGAGGATCATATTCAGTTCTGCTGTATTGATATATTTGTCCCGTGCAACCCGTTCTTCGAGCAACCCGATGATCTTAACGGTAGTTTCGATGCCGACATCTGCCTGAACCAGGATCTCTTCCAGTTCATCGAGAAAATCGTCATCTACAGTGGATTTGCCGGCAACTGCCTTGGTGATCTTGTTGAAAAGGGAGGATTTGGTTTTTTCGAGCCCTTTATCAAGGTCTTCCTTTTTTTGTTTGGTGAAATATTTAGAAATAAAGCTCATAAATGAATTTTTTACAAATATAGGATTAAAAATAAAAGGCTTCCTTTAAACAAGAAAGCCTTTTATACTTTTATTCCATTAAGGGAATAGTTTACTTTTGATCTCCGAGGAAATTTTGCATTTCATCCTTATGGATCATCACTTCTTTATAAGTATATTTTCCGGTAACAGGATCTTTGATACTTTTTACGATCTTCACAAAATCTTTACCAGTACCTGCATTTGCTGCCCTTTGAGCAATTTTTGCGTTTTTACTTACTTTAGCCATGAGTGCTTATTTTATTTCTTTATGAATCGTGTGTTTCCTCAAAATGGGGTTGTATTTCATCAACTCCAGCCTTTCAGGCGTATTTTTTTTGTTTTTCTGAGTGAAGTACCTGGATGTACCCGGCATTCCACTGGCTTTGTGTTCAGTGCACTCCAAAATTATCTGGAATCTGTTGCCTTTGCTCTTCTTTGCCATAATAATGTTTTTTTGCTATTACAATTTAATGCCTACATCAACTCCTTGCTTTTGGAGCTTTTTGAGATATGCATAAACACCTAATTTGTTCATCGTTCTGATCGTACTGGTAGCCACTTTCATGGTCACCCATTTGTCCAATTCGGGTATATAAAAACGTTTCTTCTGCAAATTTGGTGCAAACCACCTGTTTGTTTTCACATTAGAGTGTGAAACGCTGTGACCCGTGATCGGCTTTTTGCCGGTTAATACATCAATTCTTGCCATTTTCTCTATTCTTTTATTTAATCCCAGAGACTTGATAGTGACTCCGGAAGGACTCGAACCTTCAACCTCCTGATCCGTAGTCAGGTACTCTATCCAATTAAGCTACGGAGCCCCGTTTAAATTCGAAGCGCAAAGGTACAATTATATTTGAATTTTGAAATAATTTTTAAAAAAATATGTAAAAAACTCATTATTTCCCAGATAAAACGGTAAATCCCTTATCTGAAAACCAGTTTTCCATCATGGATTTGCCTGATTTGGTGATATATGATTCAGGATGGAACTGAACGCTGCTGATATTTTTATGCCTGTGGCGGATAGCCATGATCTGTCCTTGTTTGTCCCGGGCAGTTATCTCCAGACAATCAGGTAATCCGATTTCCGATACGATCCAGGAATGGTAAAGACCAACCCCGACAGGCTCAGACAGCCCTGAAAACAATCTGTCAGTATTGCTTGTGAAATAGATATCACTTGAAACCCCATGTGACACAATATCCATTTGTTTCAACTTTCCTCCGAAATATGTTGCGATGATCTCATGTCCCATGCAGATACCAAGTAAAGTCTGTTCAGGTCTGAGATGTCCGATCCATTCTGAGTAATGGGGAAAATCTTCAGGTAATCCCGGTCCTGGGGAAATGACCACAAAAGTATGTTTTTGCCACTCTTGCAGATTCACCTGTTCATATTCAATGACCTTTATTGTGCCTGGGTAAATGGTACGGAACAATTCAACCAGGTTGAAGGTAAATGAATCTTTATTGTCTATGATCAGTAAACTCATCTTTAATAATAAAACAATTCAACGTTCAAAAGGTGAATTTAGTTTAAAGTGGGGAAACCATTCATTTTAGGCGCTAAGGAACCAAAAATAATCAACATGTTGTTCGTTAAAATGATGATATGTTGTTTTGCTAAAACAAATAGTGTCTTAATGTAGAATTGGTTTTTTTTGGCAGAACTTAAAGAATTTTGATCTTTGGTTCTGGCTTGTCCAGATAAGGATGTAGAAATCTCTCATCGTATTGAAATTAATTTTAGTCCCGTTAAAAACTGTAGTGAAAGTGGCATTGGCAAATCCACTCGAATAAAACATACTTCCGGGATGATCGGCCAGGTTTATGCCAATGATCAGTTGGATAAATACGGTTTACCAATTCAAACAGTTATCATAAAAATCACGCAACTTAATATATATTTGCAGGCTATGGAGAAAGATGAAGCTCGAAAAAAAATGAATACCCTGGGAACGCAACGCATTCCATTTATTTTTATCATTGATTTCGAAATGGAAAAACCAAGAATTTTGACCATGCAGGAAGCAATGGAACAGGAGCTATATTTTGACATCAGAAACCTTCAAAAATTGCCTGATCCGGGACAAATCCCTTTTCCATTGCACTGGGAAACCTTACCGGTTCCTTTCTGCATTTATCAAAATGGATTTGACCTGGTCATGCAGCATATTCGGCACGGCAATTCATATCTCCTCAATCTGACGTACCCAACCCTGGTGAAGACGAATTATTCACTGGAACAATTATTTTTCATCAGCAGGGCAAAATATAAATTATGTTTACCGGGAGATTTTTTGGTCTTTTCTCCGGAAACGTTTATCAAAATCAGCGAAAACCAAATATTTACCTTCCCGATGAAAGGAACCATTGATGCTTCCATCCTGGATGCCGCTGAACTGTTGATGAACGATCCGAAGGAGGTATCTGAACACTACACCATTGTGGATCTCATGAGAAATGACCTTTCAATGGTGGCTGATCGAATTGTTGTGAATAGATTCAGATACCTGGAGAAAATAGAAACTGCCCTTGGTGGACTGTTCCAGACGAGTTCAGAAATTGCGGGAAGACTTTCGAGGGGCTGGCAGGAAAGGATAGGGGATATCCTTTTTGAGCTGCTGCCTGCCGGTTCGGTTAGCGGTGCACCCAAAAAAAAGACTATGGAGATCATCAGGGCTGCTGAAGCGGGACCCAGAGGATTTTATACCGGAGTTTTTGGTTATTTTGATGGGGATTCTGTTGACAGCGCCGTAATGATACGATACATCGAACATTCTGGTCAGCAATTGATCTTCAGGAGCGGAGGCGGGATCACCGGCAAAAGTGTGTCCGAAAAAGAATATCAGGAATTGATAGATAAAGTATATGTACCCGTTTCTTGAAACCATAAAAATAGATCATGGGCAGGTTAGGAACCTGGAGTTCCATCAGCAAAGAATGGACAAAACGATCCGTGACATGTATCAGGTACTCAACCCGATCTTGCTGAGCGAACAGATCACTTGTCCCGCGCAATTGAACGACCAGGTGGTTAAATGCAGGGTTTTGTATGATCTGGGTTCTTTGGATACCAGTTTTGAATCTTATTTCCTGAAAGAGAAAATTTTTTTCAGGGTAGTTCATGTTGTAAAGAGGTTTTACCCTTACAAATATACTGACAGATCGGTTATCAATGATTTAATGTTGCACAAACAGGCCTGCGACGACATCATCATTGTTGTGGATCGAATGCTCACAGACAGTTCCGTAGCCAATCTGGTTTTCAGAAAAAACAAGAGTTTGTATACACCGGAACAACCATTGCTCCGGGGTACCAAAAGACAAAGTTACATCGATCAGGGAAGGATCCGGCCACGTAAGATCCTGGTCAGTGAACTGCAAACTTATGATGCATTTAAATGCATCAATGCGATGATGGATCTGGAAGATACAGATTGGTTGCCTGTGTCCAATATCATTTTCTAACGGGATGGTGTGAAAGCGTTCATATCGGTTTGGATGTCTTTTTTCATGTCTTCGATTGAGCCAAATTCGTGTGTGAAATTGAGCCCGGCACCGGATTTCCACCTGTAAATTTCATTGATCTCATCGAAATCGTTTTTAGTATAGGCTTCGATCCTCAGCTTTCTGTCCTTAGTAAAATAGTATTTGAAGATCAACCCATTGTTGGTATATCGCTTATCCCTCGAAATGGCAGCCCGGTGAACATAATTGCCGGCAAATTCAATGCTCGCTTTATTGTCAAAAAGATAAAGTTTTGCTCCATAACCATAAGCATCGGGGAAAAAACTTCCGTCATCCCGGTCTCCTTCCACCACACTGTTATTGGCAAAGTTAACATCGACATCCACTCCGGTGATCCAACTGGAATTTTGTACCAACTCCTCAAAAATCCCCGTCAGGTATTTTGAAATCATGACAGATGCAAATTCCCACCCATATTGGTAATATAAACCGGTGGGATCAAAGGCGCTGATGTCATCTTCAGGAAGGAAAGTTCCGAGAGAAAGCAATGCCACCGATTGAGTATACATGAGGTTCTGGTCTGTTCTAAGTTTTTGGAGTTTGCTCAGGGCAGCTGATTTCACTTCTGCATCCAGATTCGGGAATTCGAGGTCAAAAGTAATGTTAGGCCGGAGCAGTGATCCGGTCAGGTGCATGATGACATCTGCCGGAGTCCTTTTGCGTGCAACATCAGCCAGTTCTTCTGCTGTTTTGATCTCTTTGCTGAGAAAATTGGAAAGTGAAACACTTTCATTTCTGTAATCTGCATACAAGTCCAGTTCAGCATCCAACACCCTTCCACTCCAGCTGATCCGACTGCCTTTGCGTATAGAAAAAGGCTTTTGGATCACATTGATGGCCGTGAAAAGGTAGGTTCCTGTTTCTATGGCAAGCGTACCATACATCTCAATATCACCTACTCTCGGGACAACCAGCCGGATGTCACCGGAACCCTGCCCCTTAATATTGTCACCAGCTTGTTCATCCAGAAAAATATTGACCGTTGCACCATTTTGGATAGTCAGGTTCATCTCGATCGCAAGGCCGAGATCTTCAATTACAGGTTTGGAATTTTCCTGTTCGGATGGCAATTTTGAATTAAACTTTATGAAGGACTGTCCTGTTTCGGTCGTATAATCATCTACCGGGATCGTCAGGTGTGATACCGGAAAAACGGTGGCATCAACTGAAATGTTGGCTTTATCTACCGGTCCGGTAAACCTGGTGATCAATGAGCCCATGGCATAACCAAAATAGTCAGGATTGTCCTTGGCTGTAGTAGACAAAATTTCAAAACCGTTGGATTCAATGGTCAGGTCGAACACAATGTCTTTAAAAGTGTTGTGTTTCAATCCACCTTTAATGAAGGCGATGTTATTTTTGGAATCCCTGACTTCCATGCCGGTAAGGTCTATATAGGTGTTGCTTACGGTAGCTTTTTGTTCGTTAAAAGTATAACTGGTTCCCAGATAATTCACTTTTGTCCCGCCCGCGTATGCCATGCCGGTCCCGCTGAACTGCAATTTTTTAACCGGTCCAAATATTTTTAACTCGCCATTGACATATCCTTTGGTGCCGGTTACCAGATCCTGAAGGAAATATTCAAGGAAAGAAATTGGGAATTTCTGAATTTTGGCCAAGCCATTGAGATATTTGTTAGTTTTATTGAGTTTTCCGTCAAAATCTATGCGATGGATATTGTTGTCAACAGAAGCTGTGATGTTTAAAAAATCATTATTTACCAGATCATTTTGGATAACAGCGGTCATTTTTCCGTATGGATCATTATTGATAAGCAATTCTCCTGACCTGACAGCACCCTCGAAAAAGAAGTTACCTTTCATGATCTCAGGGAACAGGATAAAGCCCTCAGCTTTGCCTCCCAGACTCATTTTGTTCAGATCAAGAACAGCATTGAGCAAGTCGATGTCGAAACCGTCCAAAATAGCTTTTACACCTAAATGATCATTCATGTGAGCAAAATGGATTTTCTGATCATTTCGGACGAGCCCCAGATTTTCTACTTCCAGGTAGTTCTTCCCAACTATAAAATGACCGTTTTCAGTCAGATACCAGGTTTTTCCGTAAAGGTCTACATTCCCCGATTTGATCTGGTGCAGGTATCCATGCACAGCGCTTTCCATAAAGCCTTTCAAACTGAAATTACCCAGCTCCTTGTTTTTGGTGTTCATCGAGATTTCGTATTGTGCGATCTGATCATTGAGTTCAACTGAACAGGTGAAACGATCTGACATCAGGTTGTTCATTTTCAGTTCCTTACCCTGAATACGTACCGTTCCATAATCATCGAGAATGTCAGCATAAGCATTGAAATCCTTCAAAAATAAGTTGCCATAACTGAGTTTTCCTATATCTACATTAATGTCGATTTTATTCAATTTGTAATTGACATTGCCATTGATCGTGATTTCCTGGCCACGGGCAACAACATCCTGAAATATTTCCAATAAAGCTTTCGAGTCAGGAATATACACATAGAAATCATAAAAATGCTCGGGATCAAACCCGTGTTTTGGTTTATATTGTAAAGGTTCGGTCAATTCGGGGAAATTATTGTTGATCAGAGAATACATCGCATCCGGAATATTGAAAACATCGTATTTTCCGTCAAAGTAAAATGAAAGAAATTCAGATGTAAAGTCAAGATACCTTTCATCTTTATTGTTCAGCCGGGTGGACAAAAACGCACTGTCAACAAATATTTGTTTTTCAAGGTTTTTCAGATGCATTTCTCTGACTGTCAATGTTCCTTCCAGGTCTTTGGCATTTTTTCCTTTAAGGTCTATATCAAATTCTGAAGTGATGGTAATAGGTAATTCTGACAAATTAAGTTGATCGAGATGGACGCTTTTTGCCGCTCCGTTGATGTTGATCACTGGAATTTCTTTGCCATAATCGATCAAACCCGAAAAATTTAAAGCGATATGCTCGTCAGCTATGCTGAAATCCCCGTTGAATTTATTCTGTTCCAGCAAACCATCCATTAAAAAGTTCTTGTATACATAACCCCTGAATCCAAGTGAATCAATTTTTGCCCGAAGTTCTGCAGTCATTTTATTTTTATCAAAACCTTTGCCATTCATGACGTTGGCAGTCATCGTAACGTGCCCCAATTCAGGAACATCCAGCAGTTTGCCGGCGTTGAATTGCTGCAGCCCTATTTTTCCACTATAGGAAGAAAGTTTATCGCCCTTGGTCAACTGTAAACGCAAATCAGAATTTATCTGGCCCAGGTCAGTCTGTAATTGTCCAAAAGCTACAAAATCATCCAGAAAACCATCAAAAGACCCTTCAAATTGAAGATTGCCCAGTTTGTGAAAGTTTTCGGGCACCTTTATTCCCGGAATGAATTTGACGATCGTCCGCGTATTGCTCGTGAATGAATTCAACCGAATGTTCATCAAAGCTTCATCCGGAATGGTAAGATTTCTGGCCCGGAAAGAACCACTTGCAGTGGTTTCGCCTTCGATAACAAGGTCAATGTCATTGACCTTCAGATTGTTGACAGTTCCCCTGGCCAATCCTTTGAACTCTATATGTTTGGAAGAAATATCTTTGAAAAACTGGTTTTTACTCAGTCGTGGAACAAAATAAAAAAGGTCAGATGTCTGCAGATCGCTCTCACTTACCCTGGCTACGAAATACAATTCATCAGCAAAGTTTTTGAATGCATCCTTATCTTCATACTCCATTTGGGCATCCAGTTCAACGAATGAATCAGGTGTTTCAAGTTCCCATTGTTTAAATTCGATCAATCCATGTGTCATGGCAAACTGATCAACCGACATCGTGTTCACTTTCAAACCGCTTTGCTCCACAAAAGCCAGGTGTTCGATTCGGGCATGGACGTTGAGGTCCGTATCAAATGTCAGCTCTTCGGCCTCCATTTCCATTTTTTGCATCAGGAGATGGTTGAAATCAATTCCTTCAGGGTATGAATGTCCACTTCTGTGGTTGATCAATTCGAATCTGGTATCGGAAAGACTGAGTTTTTCGATCGCAAAAACCAAAATACCCCTTTCTGTTTGATCCGGCTGATCGTAGGCTGTATCTTCATCCTCCCTGAGAAATGAAATTTCAACAGCTCCACCAGCGATCTGTACCGATTTTGCCCCAATGAAAATCTGATCACATAAATCTATTTTATCTACCCGGATCTTAGCCTTTTTAAGACTGAATTGAGATCTGGTGCCTGGATGACTGAAATCTTCGACAAGAACATCTTCCAGGTTTACATGGCGAATATGTAGTTTGGTACATGATTTCCCGCCTTTTTTTTCTCCACTCAGTTTTTTAAGAAAAGCAGACAGATTGGTTTCGGTTTCTCCGGGATACCTGCGCAGATAAAGCCTGGCTGATTTGATACCTAAAGTATTGAATGCCAATGATTGGTTGAAAATGAACAAGAAAGGGTTTTTAATAAAACCGGTTTTTAAAAATGCTGCTGATACCATGACCTGACCTTGTGGGTCAATGATCTCAACATCCGACAATTTAACACCGCTCCACGGGTTGAATTGCATGGAACTGATTTTAACTTCAAAACCGGTTTTATCGGACAGATAACCGGCTATTCTTTGCCCGTACCAATTCTGAACGGATTCAAGACTGCTCACTATATACAATCCACTCAGCATCAAAAACATGAAGCCAAGTGTATATAAAAGCCGCTTGGGTAGCTTTTTCAGCCAGGAAGATTCAGCTTGTTCTATGGTCATTCAATGTTAGTTCTAATTTGGAATTTTACTGCTACAGAACTAAAGCTAATCATGAAATATTGGTGTTTTTTAAAGCTTTAACACAAATTTAGCAATAAAAAGCGAATTTGCTTTTTATTAAATGCTGATTGTGTGTATAGATTATTTTTTTGCGGTATAGAAACAAACGACTGGTGAATAGATCTCTTCTGTTTTTTTCAGCTCCTTTATGATTTTATCCACTTTGGCTTTCTCTATTCCTGTGATGGCAGCTACTTCTCCGGCTTTCAATGGTTTTTCCGAATTTTTGAATGTGTCCAGAACGATTTGCTTTTCTTCCATTGTTACAAAATTTGATGATTAATGAATTTATATGCAAAAATAAAAATCTAATGAAGTAATAGGTCATTTGTTGCATTGTTTTTACATTCGTGGGCTATTCAGCGGTTGCCAGGAAAAACAATCTGTTTTATCTGATGAAAATCATTGTTTTGGGTGAGCATGTAAAGGGTGTCTGCCTCAATTCGATTGAGCACTGACCTTATTTTGTCCGCACGAACCACGAATATGTATCATGTGATGTAACATTTTGCCCTATTAATGAGTTATGCTTGCATGGTCACTGCAATGTAAAAAGTCATGTGGTCAGTAAAAAAGGATTTGATTGGTCATGTGGAGATTTTGCCCATGAATTTTGCCCGAATGGGTCTGTTGCAAAACAATGGTAGCACAGGATGGGAAAATTTCACTTGACCGGATACAGGCTGGTGCAAAACTTTGCTCAAATCATTTGTTTATCTTTTATCCGTTTGATTGTCAACCAAGCTTAACGAATAATGTGAATAAAATTGTATTACAAATTCCGATTTAAATGAACTTAAGAAAATCAATGATGAAACGATGTATTGCTTTGATATTGATAACGGTGATGCTGCAATTTATGGTGACTGCCCAGCAAAAACCATATTTGTCAGCCGGGGAAAAAGATCCCAAAGCTACAACCATATTGAAAAAGGCTTCAGACAAGATCAAGGGTTTCAGCAGCTATGAAATGCAGTTCAGGCTGACTCATTATCTCAATAAATCCACGCAGAAGGAATGGCCGGGCATGTACAGACAGGCGGGGAAAAAGTTTTATTTTGACCTGGATCAGCAACTGGTGATTTCCAACGGGAAAGTCACCTGGGTGTATTTAAAGCAAAGAAACGAGGTGCAGTTGAATGATGCAGATTCAGATGAATCCACAATGCTTTCACCGAAGTTTTTCACTGAGTTGTATAAAAGCAAGGATTTTGTTTATGTTTTGTCAGATAATTCCGGAAGTCAGTACCTGATCGACTTTAAACCACTTGACAAACGTTCTTCTTATGCAAAGATCACTTTGAAAATCAATAAAAAAACCAATTTACCGGCCGAAATTACCGTTATCAATAAAGACGGAACCAGGTATTATTTTAAAGAGATTTTATTTGCCCCTGGTAAGAAGTTCAGCGATAGCATTTTTAATTTCAATGTAGGAAAATATCCGGGCATCGCGGTAGAAGATCTTCGTTTGGAGTAAATCTATCTTAAAAAACCTGAGTCTGTTCCGAAAAATCTTTACCCCCAAAATTCCCACTGACGTTTTCGGTCAGTACACACATAGAAAGAGACTTTTAATTTGTTGGTTTCAAATCGTTTCCCTTTAGTCTTGTGCGGATCAGTGACGTCAGTAGCTTGGGGCGAAAAATGAATTAAAACCAACAAATTGGACTTTTAGGGGCAGACTCAACCGTGTAATTTTGACATAGTATCATTTTTTTTCCTTTTTTTATTATTTTAACGGCAGTAATGGAACAAAAATCATGATTCAGACGTTATGGTCATATTGTCATTTAAATGTAGATGATCGGGGTTATTGTCAGTCTGACCAAAATCTCCTGAAGTAAAAAATCGTAATGGATCATCAGATATTTTGCTTTCGAAAGGTTCAGCCTGAGGAATTTGCTTTCAAAAAAACTTTTAAAGTGTAACTTATGGTTTTTTTTATAAGTCTAACCTGTGATCGTCAAAAATTATATTTTATATGCAAAATTTAAGGAAAGATTTCAAAATTTGGATCATCGCTTTAGCCATCAGTTTTGTTTCGCTGTTGTACATCAAATTAGATTCAGGAACAGCGCAGCCTCCGTACCTTGCTGAATCAGCAAAGTTCCTGTTGGAAGAGCATAAGGAAAAAGAAAGTGTAAAAATGATGGATTCTGATCTGGTGAAAAAACTTTCAAAAGCAATTTTTCAACTGATCATCCGTGAATAAAAAGGTTTACAATAAATTAAGGTTGATAAAAATGCCCCGTGGAGGGCATTTTTTTTGCCTAAAATGCAGTATTCATCCTATCTAATGGTACAAAGTGTTTTAAAAGGTCTACTTTTGATTTGTATTTTGGGAGAAGAAGTTGTTCATTCAGGGTAAAAGTGCCTTTCAATACCCAGGCAAATTCTTACACTTCAAAATACAGCGACGGATTATTGATTGAAATTTTTAAAACATGATCATGCGGATTTTACATTTATTGCTCGCCCTGATGTTGTTCAGTTCCTGCAGTGCATTCAGAAAAACGGAGGAAATGAACCCACAAAAGCAAGATGAAACCATAACGTTGGATATAACTCAAAAACTCAGATTGCTGAATGGAGTCAAAACTGAAAAACTGGAAGTTTGTCCTTCTCAGTTTGCCAATGCCTTTGTACTGATGGTGGAACAGCCAATCGATCATTTTCATCCTGAAATGGGTAAATTCTGGCAAAAAGTATATCTCAATCATAAGGATGAAAACAAACCGGTGATCCTGAGTCTCAACGGATACAGCGTTCCTTTCAACGGGTACATCAGCGAACTTGTTCCGGTGCTGGATGCTAATTTTATCCATGTAGAACATCGTTATTTCGGTGATTCCAAACCGGAATCAATGGATTATAAATACCTGGACATTCAGCAATCTGCTATGGATCACCATCGGATCGTACAAATATTGAAAAGGATTTACAAAGGTAAATGGATCTCTGAAGGGATCAGCAAAGGTGGTCAGACGGTAGCTTTTCATCGCAGATTCTACCCGGATGATGTGGATGCTTCTATACCTTATGTTGCCCCGATCAATGCTGCAAGAGAAGATAAAAGACTGATCAGCTTTCTGGACCAGGTGGGATCAGAGGAATGCAGGGCAAACGTTCTGGAATTTCAACGGGCTGTATTGAGCGATTATGATGCTGCTTTTGAATTGTTCCGGCAAAAATCCATTTCCAGATCTTATGTTTTTCCGGTGGGGATGAAGCGTGCTTTTGAATTGTCTGTGATGGAATTTGAATTTGCATACTGGCAATGGTCAGGTGGTGAAGCTTGCGATTCTTTACCTGGAATAGGGAATTCAACTGAAGAACTGGTGGATGCCTTGTTTGCCATCGATGCCCCCAGCTTTTTCAATAAAAAAGACATGGAATACTTTTTTCCTTTCTTCTATCAGGCATACGCTGAAATCGGGATGTATGGATATTCAGTGGATTCGCTAAAAAACCATTTAAGGGAATATAATACATATGTAGATAATTATAATACATTTATTCCTGAAAATATTGATATTATTTTCAATCAGTCAGCGCTCGCAGAAGTAAATGAATACCTTTCAGGAGCAGACAGGTTTATTTTTATTTACGGTGAAAATGATGCATGGTCTGCCACAGCTTTTGTTGCCGACAATGTCAGAACCAATTCTGTTACCTTGTTCCAAAAAGGTGGATCTCATATGACCAGGATAAGGACATTGTCCGGCGACCAAAAAAAGATTATCTATCAAAAACTGCGGGATTGGCTGGGTGTTGAAATCCGTGAAGTGTTATAATTCTGTATGTAAGTTTACGTTTGAGTCAGCTCCAAAAGTCTGTGCCCCTGAATCACCATGAAATGCTGACTTTAAATTTTTGGTTTTCAATTGTTTCCCTTTAGTCTTGTGCTGATCAATGAGGTCAGTAGGCTGTGGTAAAAAAACGATTTATAACCAATAAATTGAACTTTTCTGAGCAAACTTAGGTTTGCAATTTTTTATCAATCCAGTCTGTAATCTCTTTGAAGTGATCCGGGTGGAAATGCGTATATCGCCCATCGTTGTTGAACCAGGTCAGTTGTCGCTTGGCATAACGGCGGCTGTTTTGCTTGATCTTATCTATGGCAGATTCCAGTGTCACGAGAACTTCAAAATGATCAGATAGTTCACGGTAACCAACTGTCTGCATCGACTGGCAATGTCTGAAAGCTTGTAACGCCCGGACTTCATTTACCAATCCATGATCGATCATCTGGTCTACCCGTTGATCAATCCTCTGATACAGTTCATGTCTGTCTCTTTGTAATAATATAAAAACTGGTTCAAATGGCAAGGTTTTTTTTGCCTTATTTAAAAATGAAGAGTAAGCTTGTCCTGTGGACAAACTTACCGAAATCGCTCTGATAAGTCTGTGAGGATTTTGCAGATCAACTTTACAGTAATATTCCGGATCAAATGACTTTAGCTGTTCCTGAAGGAAGGTGATGCCTTGTTCCTTCCACATGATTTTGACTTTTTCCTGAATTTCCCACGGAACTTCGGGAAAATGATCCAATCCGTCAATGACAGCGTTGATATACAAACCGGTTCCGCCTGTCATCACGCACACATCGTGGTGACAGAAATAGTCTTCAAGGAAATCCGTTACTTCCTTTTCAAATTTTCCGGCATTGTAATGCGCATCGGGTGGAAGAAAATCGACAAAATGATGTTTTACCAACGCCAATTCTGACAGGCTTGGCTTGGCCGTACCGATGGTCATTTCCCGGTAGATCTGTCTTGAGTCTGCCGAAATGATATCGCAATGATATTTTATTGCAACTGCCATTGCACAGCTTGTTTTACCCACAGCAGTAGGTCCGGCAATAATGATCAAGATTTTTTTTCCTGTTTTCAATCCTTCCAGAAATGTAATTGTTAAATTTGTCGCTTTTAAAATACAAATATAAGGTGATTATCTATTATTTCATGAAATGGTACTTGGGCTGGATGGCAAAACTTTATTACCGGCGGATCTATTTCAAAGGATACGAATTGATTCCTGATGGTAAGCCTGCCATCTTTGCTTCCAATCATCCTGCTGCATTTATGGAACCCATTATCCTGGGTAGTACGGTCAGGTCTCCTTTGAGTTTTTTGGTACTTGCGAGCTATATTGCCAACCGATGGTTACAATGGTTTTTCCGATCCCTCAAAATGGTGCCGATCTACCGGGCAGATATCAGTGGAAGAGAAACTTTAAAGAAAAATGAAAGTACATTCCAGTATGTTTATGATTCACTGCAAAAAAATGCACACATCCTGATTTTCCCGGAAGCTTCCACCAGTTTTGTTTATCAGTTAAGGCCCTTGAAGAAGGGTATTGCGAGAATGTCGGTCGGGTTTTTGGATAAAAACCCTGATAAAGATATGTATATAGTGCCTGTTGGGGTCAATTTCATTCATCCCAGCCGATTCAGAAGTGATGTATTTGTGGATGTCGGTACACCCATTGATCTGCGCAAATTGCCTGCTGCTGATGAAGCTGTGATGATCAATCAAATCGTCAAAGCAACTTCAGACGGCATGAGTAAGGTTGTCTATAACATGTCAGACGAAAAAAAGCAAAATACTACTGCTTTTTGCATTCAAATGATCGATAACAGTTTTGGAGGAAAGAGATCTGTTTTCGGCCAAATTTTGCGTCATGATGCCACTTTTGTGCATCGGATCAAAAATTTGACCGTACTCATCGATCAAATGTCCGATGAGCAATTCAGCGTTCTGGAAAATAAAATAAATGAATACCGTCACTTACTCCGATCAGTACATCTCACAGATTCAGTCTTGGTTCCGTCGGGAACTTCATTTTTTGTTTTCGCACTTATTTCCTTGCTTGGATTGCCTTTTTTTGTAATCGCATTGGTACTCAACAGCCTGCATTTGCTGTTCAGTTGGTATTTACGAAAATTCAGGATAGAAAGGCAGGAATTTCAGGCGCCGGTTACCCTGGCAGCTGGAGCAATATTTATTTTGGTCAGTTCCCTGATTTTCATCATACTTGGCATATTTCTGGAGCCGATGTTGTTAGGGATGGTTGTGGCATTGCCTTTGAGTTTGGTCGTAGGTGTGTTCTATTACGATCATTTGGAATATGTTTTTAGGAAAATCAGATGGATTTTGCTTGAATCGACAAAAAAAGATAGCCTAAATGTTTTTAGAAACGAAATAATTAGTATTATTGTAAAGTAATGATGAATTGATGAAAACGACGATCCATCGTTGCAAGGTGAAAAATTGAAGGTTAACAAAAAGGAGTCCGGCAGTCATGCATAATGCTGCCGGACTTTTTAGTTATTAATGCGAATCAAGGGTTGAAAAAAAAGCTCCGAAAATCCTTTATTTGGCCTCAATCCTAAAGGAAGATAAAGGATTTTCTCGCTTTCATCCTTTAGGATCGAGGCAAAAAAGTGTGAAAATCCTGCTTATCTGCAGAGTTAACTTTAACCCTTGATTCGCATGATTCTACTATGATTTATAGAAACAA
>DDTL01000205.1:1187-53046 GCA_002344345.1 Saprospiraceae bacterium UBA2365 | reverse complement strand
CTGCTTATCTGCAGAATTAACTTTAATCCTTGATTCGCATTATATATTGTCTTCAGGAACACCAATGGTTTTTTCGTCTTTGATAAGAAAATGTCGGGGACAAGGTTTGCGAATTTTTTGAAAACAAGGAGTTTACTAAATGTAAATGACTGTTTCAAAAAACAAGCATAACTCAGTATTTGGCGTTTTCTTGCAAAGACTTTATAGGTGAAATTGACCAGGCCAGAAAAGCATGCTTGTTCCCGACAGAAATCGCCGAAAGATGTTTTGAATATATCATCTGATTAATAATGGCCTTTTTTCGCAGGTTAGGTATGCCCTGAAGGCGTGGTCATATAATGTGCAAAGTATAATCGGTTTATCATAAGCAAACTGAATAAGCTATCTCAAGCTGTCCTGACTTTTTGAGTCTTACCAGGCATTGTTCATTTGCTGATCCTGAAAAAGCCCGCATTTTTTATTGGCCGATCAGGAAATGTTAATTCTTGTGTCACAAATTCTGTGCGGATTAATAAAATCAAAGATGCTTACATGTAAAATGTGTATTAAATTATTGTAAAGTTATCAGCTCCATTCTTTACGATCACTTTACCCCGATTATTGTCTGGAATTATGACACCCACATACTTTTGCAGTCAAATAAGAAACGGATCGAATTTAAAGATTGATAAAAATTACCCATAGATTAAGATCTCTTCGATATCTCCCAAAACCAAAGAATAACAAAAATGCTCATTTACAGAGCTGGATTGAACAATTTAACTTTAACAAAAAACAAAAATTCAGAATGAAATCAATTAAAAAATTTGCTTTTGGAATCATTGCGGTTGCCGCACTTGGTTTAACCTCTTGTGATCCTGATCCATGTTATGGAGTAACATGTCCAGAAGGATATGCATGCGAAGATGGAACTTGCGTGGAAGTGAATCCGACGATAGATAATGAAGTGGTGTCAGGTCTTATTTCTGCAGACGTAACCTGGAAAGCAGACAGAATTTATGAACTGGCTGGTAAAGTAGTAGTTAGCAATGGTGCTACCCTGACCATCGAACCGGGAGCTATCATCAAAGGAAGAACTGGTACAGGAACACTGGCATCTGCACTGATCATCGCCAGAGGTGCGAAAATCAATGCTTGTGGAACAGCTGACAAACCGATCATCTTTACTTCTGTATTGGACAATATTAAATTAGGTGAAAAAGCCGGAACCAACCTGACAGAATTGGATAGAGAAAAATGGGGTGGCTTGCTGATCCTCGGTAATGCTCCGACTTCAACAGGTGATGGAGATAAAGTAGGTCAGATCGAAGGGATTCCTGCTGATGAACCTTATGGTATCTATGGTGGTGATAACGCAACTGATAATTCAGGTACACTTTGTTATGTTTCTATCAGACATGGTGGCGCATTGATCGGTGAAGGTAACGAGATCAACGGTTTGACTTTGGGCGGCGTCGGTAGCGGAACAACCATACATCATATCGAAGTGGTAAGCAATCTCGATGACGGTATTGAGTGTTTTGGCGGTACAGTAAATATCGATCATGTGATCGTAGCTTATCAGGGTGATGATGCATTGGATATTGACCAGAACTACAGCGGTACCATTACCAATTTCTATATCATACATGGTGGAGATACAGATGAAGGTATGGAAATTGACGGACCGGAAGGCTCAACTTATACTACGGGTAAATTCAAGTTCATTAAAGGAACTGTCCGTTCAAATGATGGAAAGGGTAGCGCAGCTGACCTGAAATCAAAAGCACAGGGAACAATTGAAAATGTGGCTTTCGTTGGCTATACTACTTTTGCAAAAGTGAGCGCTTCCTTTAATACAGATTGTACTGATAAAAAAGATGCTTACTTAAATGCAATAGGAGGTGATTTGGTTGTTAAAGGTTGTGAATTCGTAGCAGCCACTGACATGTACCGAGTGTACAGCAGTTCAGCTTGTTTGCCCACAGATTACCAGGCTAATCTGGTGAATGCATGGGCAGCAAACGGAAATACCAAACCTGCAGCAGCAACCAAAGGTGCAGACGTCACAGCATTCAAATCATGGAGCTGGACTGACATCAAAGGATTGATCAAATAACAAGTACATACCATGATCCCGGTTGGTTAATTCCTTCCGGGATCTTTCTTTTTTTAATGATTAATTATACCAAACATGAAAAATTTATTTTTAACCGTCATCGCCTTGCTGGTTTTCACGGGCATGACTCAGGCAGCTGTCATTCGAGGCGCTGTCATTGATGATCAAACAGGGGAATTTTTACCCTTTGTCAACATCCTGATAGAAGAAACAGGTAATGGAACTACCACTGATCTGGATGGAAATTTTACGCTGGAAATACCGGGAGGAACTTATACGCTGACATTTTCTTATATCGGCTATGCGGATGTAAAAATACCTGAGATCAAAGCGCTGGAGACCCAACCGATCGTACTGGGTGAAATTCGGATGAAAGAACAAGGTAATTTACTACAGGAAGTTGTGGTTACCGGACAACAGGTTCGCAATACTGAAACTGCATTAAGCACAATTAAAAGAAAGTCCATCAATGTTATGGACGGAATATCTTCACAGACTTTTTCACGCCTGGGAGACAGCAATGCAGGAGATGCCATTAAGAGAGTAACCGGAGTTTCAGTTGAAGACGGGAAAAATGTATTCGTTCGCGGTCTGGGTGACCGATATACCAAGACCATGCTGAATGATATGGCTATCCCCGGATTGGATCCGGACAGAAACACAGTTCAGATCGATATTTTCCCTACCAATGTCATCGATAATATTTTGGTTTATAAATCAGCAATGGCCAACCTGGCAGGCGATTTCAGCGGTGGTATCGTCAACCTGGTTACAAAGGATTTTCCGGATACGCGTAACCTGTCAGTTTCTGCCTCGGTTGGTTATAACCCGGATATGAATTTTAATAGCAATTACCTGAGTTATGCCGGCGGCAAAACCGATTGGCTGGGAATGGATGATGGCAGCAGGTCATTGCCTTTTCACAAATCTGTAACCGTACCTGATGAGTCTTCAAATAAGCAATTACTGTACGATCTGACATCTCAGATGTCAAAAAACATGGCAGCTATCCAAAGCCTGAGCGGGATCAATTCAAGTTTTTCAATATCAGGAGGAAACCAGAACCAAATCGGTAAAATGACCCTGGGATATATGGCTTCGGTTTATTATAAAAACGATTTCAAGCACTACGATGAAGTCGAGTACGGCGATTTTGTATCCGAAGAAGTGAATGATTTCAGGTTTACTCAGGATAAAATCACAACCGGAAAACTGAGCAGTCAGAATATCATGCTCAGTGCGATGGCAGGTGCTGCTGTCAAAACCAAAAACCACAAACTGGGTATTAAATATTTAAGATTAAATAACGGAGAAGACAAAGCTTCTGTTTTGAATGTACAGGATTTACAGGATAATCCTTCCTTGATCATACGCAACGTTCTACATTTTACTGAACGTACCATGAATAGCTTGAATTTCCATGGAGAACATCTGTTGAGTGATGGAAAATTTAACATTGAGTGGAAAGTTGCGCCGACTTTGGCCACAGTAAATGAACCTGATATCAGGCAAACAGGATTTGAATTGACAGATGGAGATGAATATGTGATCAAACCATCTGTCGGGGCTGATGTTACCAGAGCCTATCGTTATCTGACTGAGCAAATGTTGAATTCTAAAGTTGATTTAACATATAACTTTACTCAATGGTCAGGTGAAAAAGCCAGAATTAAATTCGGTTATAATGACCTTAGAAAAGAAAGAGATTATGAGATTTTAAGCTATGTGATCCGGTTGAATAATCAGGATCAAATGAATTTGAATGGCGATCCGGATAATATTTTGAAGGAGGAAAATCTTTGGAAGCCGGATGGCAATCGTACAGGATCCTATCTGAAAGGAAATTTTGAGCCAAGTAATACGTTCAATTCAAGGCAAAATACGCTGGCTGCTTATGCGATGACAGAATTGCCTGTGACTGCTCAGTTTAAAGCTATTCTGGGAGTAAGAGCTGAGAAAACTGATATATTCTATACAGGTCAGAATAATCTGGGAACCATAGTTTTTAAAGATGAGAAAATCCTGGAAGATCTGGATATTTTACCTTCTACCAATTTGATCTATTCGTTGCATGAAAACATGAATTTCCGGGTGAGTTATAATCGTACACTTGCAAGACCATCTTTTAAGGAAAAATCTCTGGCACAAATTCAGGACCCTGTTTCCGGAAGGACATTTATCGGAAATACTGAACTGGTAAGTAGTCGGATCGATAATATAGATTTACGTTGGGAACGATTTGCAAGCGGTGGTCAACTCATATCTGTGAGTTTGTTCTATAAATATTTTAAAGATCCTATCGAGTTAGAGTCGTATGATGCTTTGTCTCCTGATAATTTCACACCTAGAAACGCTGACAAGGCAGTTTCATACGGACTTGAATTTGAGGTAAATAAGAATCTACAATTCCTCGGCGGTTTTATGTCAGATTTTTTCCTTGGTGTCAATGCTTCGTATGTGATTTCTGAAATCCAACGTTCATCTAATGTGGATTTATATGATACAGATACGAGAACGATGGTAGGACAATCCCCATATCTCGTGAATGCAAATCTTGGTTATCGTAATGAAGACAATAAACTGGAATTCAGTGTGGCATATAATGTTCAGGGGCCACGATTGACCATTGTCGGGATAGGTGTGAATCCGGATGTTTATGAAAATGCATTTCATGCATTAGATGCCAAGGCAAGTTATAAATTCGGACCAAAATCCATGTACAAGATCAGCGTTTCTGCCGGAAATATTTTGAACCAGGACAAAGTTTTTACTTATGATGGCGGTTCAGGTGATGAAGGAGAATACATCTGGTCCAGACTTTTACCCAAAAGAAATTTTAGCCTGGGCATTTCAGCTAGTCTGTAGTTCAGGTTAATGAAATTGTTTGAATATAATTAATCATTTTTGAGACGCGGCCTGAAGGTTCCAGGATGGCCGTGTTCTTTTTTTTTAGGCACATCCACCAGAACAGATATTTACTATCAGTAGTGTCCGACAAAAATTTTAAAGTTTAGAATTATGAGTTCGAGATTCCTCACTTCGTTCGGACCTGTCCTGACCGTAGCGTCAGGAATGACAGACAGTTAGTTCTTTGAGAAAGGGGTAGTCGGCGGCATTGCCGCCGACTACCCCTTTCTCTCCTAAATCCCCTGAATGCATTGTCATTTCGAGCGCAGCGAGAAATCTTGTAATTTTTATCGGACACTATAGATCTACTATATATGCGAATCAAGGGTTAAAGTTAATTCTGCAGATAAGCAGGATTTTCTCACTTTTTTGCCTCGATCCTAAAGGATGAAAGCGAGAAAATCCTTTATCTTCCTTTAGGATTGAGGCCAAATAAAGGATTTTCGGAGCTTTTTTTCAACCCTTGATTCGCATTATATAGTTTTGTTTAATTTGCCGGCTAAAATTATACCAGGCTGTATTTTAACCTTTTGCCAAATTGCGCTATTTCCTCCATAGTCAAAGCACCAAAACAAATCCTTAACTGGTCCTCACTTTTGCCAAAAAACAAGCCGGGCATCAAAGAAATACCATGGTCTTTGATCAGCTTTTCAGCATAACCCAGGGTGTCAGTTAATCCCGGAACCCGGCACATGAGGTAAATACCACCAGCCGGTTTTTGATAATACCAGTGCAGTTCATCCATCAGTTGCATCACGGCATCTCTTCTTTTTTGCATTTCAATTCTCAAACCTGAAAAATATTCAGTTGACTCGGGCATAAATCCAGCCAGTACTTTCTGAAACAAGGTGTTGGGACACGAATTCATATTCCGGTGCAACTTTGCAATAGCTGAAATCAGGGATTCATCCCCTGTGATCCAACCGATCCTCATGCCTGGCATGCAAAAATTCTTCGATGCCGAGTTGATCACCAACGTTCTTTCCGGACAATAAGCAGTGATAGAAACTGGTTTTTCACCAAAATAGATCTCACTATAAACCGCATCTTCTATAATGATCCAATCTTTTTCCCGTGCTAACCTGGCCAGCTGAACCAGGGTTGTTTGATCATATACCTTACCGGTCGGATTATTTGGAGCGTTCAGCAAGAGTACTTTTATATTTTCGGACAATCGGGCGTTGTCAAGTGTTTCAAGCGATGTATTGATCAGTTCCGCTTCTGCAATGCGTGCAAGATTCGCATAGGGTGGATAGTAAATGGCATCGGTCAAAATCGCATCACCAGGCATCAACAAAGAATTGAGTGCTGCGAATAAAGCTGCCTGACCACCTGAGGTAACCAGAATGGCGGGAGATCCGAAATGCTTTATTTTTTCTTCTTCAAATTGTCTGATCGCCCGCAACAAATCAGGATCTCCGAAAGTCGGTGCATATGAAAAAATCTGTTGATCTGCCAGTTCTTTCAGCTTTTGTCTGATCACTTCAGGAACCGGATAATTCAATTCGCCCAGATCTGATCGTAGACAATCGGGTGTTTTCATTGCCATATCAGAAATGTATCTCAGATCGAAGCTGAGATTGGATATTTTAGGGATAATTTTGGTCATGATTAAATAATAATTTTGTAAGATATTTTAAGTTATGAATAACAAATAATTAACAACATTTATTAAGTATTTTATTTCCTTTTGAATTGGTAAGAAATCAAACTAATTAAAGTTGATTTTCGAATAATTGTAAACTTGCCAGATTTTAAACTAAATGTTGGAATCCAAAATACACTTGCTTTGAAAGCGCAAATTAAGTTTGTTTTATTATTGTTTGTGTCATAATTAATGCAATTATTTGGTTTTGAGGCATACTTTTATACTTTTTTAATGCTTGAATTTGTCGTTATTTTAAAAGGATATTTTCGTTTGGTAAAATGAAGCATTATAGTATATCTCAAGAACTAAATGAGGCATGTCCATTAAAAGGAATTATCTTAAGTATCTAGCTTTTTTTGTAAGGATTTATGAATTTTTTCTTGAGAATGTGTATTTCCAGATATTCCTTTTTGTTTTGATCACCTACGGTTTTTATATGAAAGCCTGGTTGTAATTTTTGTGGTCATATAAGCATTCAAGTCTATGTTTTCATCCTGAGAATTGATTGTCTGATAATGAAGGTTAATATTTACTTGACTATTATATTGAATTTATAGGCTTTTTGGAACAAAAACTTTCGTTCAACTAAAATTTACAAAAAATAACTATTTAAAAAGTTGCNNAAAATACGTTATACATTTGGTTTATTAATTATTTTAAGACTTATTTAGTTTGCGTTGAGACCACATTTATTTTACGGGTTTTTGTTAATAACGAGTTTGGAAATTATTTATCAATATATTTTAAAAGGAAATTGTGAGAAAAAATGGAAAAATTAACTAGGGCTGAAGAGCAGATTATGCAGATGTTTTGGGAAAAAGGTCGTGCTTTGGTAAGTGATTTGATTCAAGACATGCCGGAACCTAAACCAGCACATTCATCGGTTTCCACCATTGTCAGGATATTGGAAAGGAAAGGTTTCCTGGATCATAAAGCTTACGGGCGGACACATGAATACTTTCCCATTATTGACAAAAAAGAGTACTCCAGATTTTCAATCAGAAAACTGGTTTCCGGTTATTTTGGAGGATCTTTCAACGAGTTGGTATCGTTTTTGGTTAAGGAAGAAGATCTTACAATTTCTGAATTGGAAGAAATTAAAAAGGAAATATCACCAAAAAAATAATAAATCATGATCACTTACTTCATTCAATCTTCGGTTTGTTTGTTTTGTTTTTATGGAATTTATCATTTTTTCCTTAGAAATGAGACTTTTTTCAGGTATAACAGGGCTTTTTTGCTTCTGTCATTATTCCTATCTGCCTTAATTCCGGTTTTATCACCTTTGTTGGTATTGACATATAAAGAAGTTCCGGTGGTGCATTGGCAGTATGTTTCAGAAGAGATGGTAGTATTTGCCACTCCGACTGAAGCTGTTCAATTAAATGAACAATTTTCGTATGCTGAGATATTTCCCTGGATTTATTTTATGGGAATCGCAATCTCTTTAACAAAATTGATTATCGGGTTTCGCCGGATATTGATGGTTAGGAAGGGTAGTACTATTGAACGAAAAGATGGCTATTCCATTGCATTCACTGAGTTTTCTCACCTTCCTTTTTCATTTTGGAATACCATTTATCTAAGTAAGAAATTACCATTCCGCGAGCATTTCGACCTGGTGATTGAACATGAGAAGGTGCATGTTTCCCAAAATCATAGTCTGGATATCATTTTTGTAGAATTGTTCCATATTTTCTTTTGGTTTAACCCCATCTTTGTTTTATATAAAAGGGCACTTAAAATTGCTCATGAATATATCGCTGATGCTTTTGTCTGCCAAAAGTATTCTCCGGATTCTTATAAAGAATTGCTTATTGTTGGGGCTTCAAGCAATGTTAGCATGCCCCTTACGCATCATTTTTTTCAGTCAGAGATTAAAAATCGTATTAAAATGATAACAAATCACTCAAAACTCAGGAAAAACTTATGGAAATTCAGTTTGGCAGGTCCGGTTCTGGTCGGTTTGCTATTCGTTTTTTCAACTGCTATTTCTAAACAAAATTTGCCAAAGTTAAATTTGTTTGAATATGGTATTGCCAATGATACATTGCCAAAAAATGGTAAAATGACACTGAATGGATCAACCAAAGACACAAGTGTACTGCGAATCGAAATTGATAATGGAGTAGCGACTGTATTCAATAAAAGTGGAGAAATTGAGAAGTTCAATTTAAAACAACAGGAAGAACTGCAGGATTATGAAATGAGGTATGGAAAATTGATACCACCGCCGCCACCCCCGCCACCTTTTTTTCAATTATTGGACGGAGAAACTAAAGTGGATCAAATGCCGCGTTTCCCGGGTTGTGAAGACATATCCGGAACAATTTATGATAAGGAATGCTGCGCCTTTGGAAAGATGGTGAGTTTTTTAATGCTCCGGTTAAGATACCCAAAAGAAGCAAGAATGGTGAATGCTCAGGGAATAGCCGTGGTGCAATTTGCGGTGGAAACCGATGGTTCTATCTCAGAAGTGGAGGTTATCAGGGATCCAGGAGAAAATTTAGGTCAGGCAGCGGCGAATATGGTTTTGTCAATGAATGAGATGAATGAAAAATGGATTCCCGCAATGAAGGACGGGCAAAATGTAAAAGTCAAATTAACCATACCGGTTATTTTTAGCCTCGAGGGGGAAAAAGTCATCACGAATTTTGGAGCAAATTCTCAATTTGATAACGACCCAAACGCTATAAAAATAGTGGGATATACTTATGAATCAACGGTTTATAAAAAGGTTGATCAAATGCCGCGTTTTCCTGGCTGTGAGGACATGGATGGCACCAATACAGAAATAGAAGAGTGTGCAAAGATGAAAATGCTTGAGTTTGTATATCGCAATTTGAGATATCCACCGGAAGCGCGAGAAAATGGTGTCCAGGGAATTGTAATTATGAGCTTTATTGTAGAGAAAGATGGTAGAATAACAAGTATAGAAGTAGTACAAGATCCTGATCCAGCTTTAAGTCTGGAGGCTAAAAAGGTAGTTTTAATGATGAATGATATGAAGGATAAGTGGACGCCGGCAATACATGAGGGAAAAGTAGTTAGGGTGAAATATACTTTACCTGTGAAATTCGAACTGGGAACATGATCACCTCTAATATTAGTTGATCACAATTCAGTTTTATAAAAAAAGGCCGAAATCGGTTGATTTCAGCCTTTTTGTTGTCGGGGTAGTAGGATTCGAACCTACGACCCCCTGCTCCCAAAGCAGGTGCGCTAACCGGACTGCGCTATACCCCGAGAATGGGTGTGGGTTTGAGTGTGAGTGTGGGTGTGTATTTTGTGTGTGTTTTGTGTGTTTTGTGTGTTTTGTGTTTTGTGTTTTGTGTGTTTAGTTTGTATTTTGTGTGAAAATAATTTTTTTACCCGATTTATACAGTTAAAAACACTTCGTACAATTACCTTAAAATAAAGATGATCATGGATTGTCTGAATGTAAATTTCTGATCATGCCGAGGATCATTTTGGAGATGGATTCATACTGTTCATAAAAACCAGTGTATTCCTTTTCACTGATGATCTTGAGGTCAAGAAAGATTTGTAGTATAGCCACACTTTCAAAAACAGAGGCTCTTGCCCTGATGTAAAACTGTTTTTTATCCTGAGCGCTCATTCTACCCGTTCCTTCTGCCAGGTTGAGCATACTCGACAAACTGGATCTTTTGAGTTGGTCACAGAGATAAGCATGCTGATTTTGGTTCCTGAAAATCCAGGGTAGCAAATCTCTGTTCAATCCCCTGATCTTTTCATAAACATCCAATTTCTCAAAATCAAACATTAACAGCTATTTATATTCTCTAAAACGCCCTTTCAAACTCCATTAAACCCTCTCACACTCCCAATCACTCTCTCACACTCCCAATCTCACCCTTCCAATCTCACCCTTCCAATCTCACCCTTCCAATCTCACACTCACGCTCTCTCACGCTCTCTCACCCTCTTCCTCTCTCACTCTCTCACACCCACACTCACACTCACACCCAAACTCACACCCCTTTTAGCGGTGAGGGCGGGATTCGAACCCGCGGTACAGTTACCCGTACGGCAGTTTAGCAAACTGCTGGTTTCAGCCACTCACCCACCTCACCAAAGTGTGATTCTACAAAGTGAATCAAAAAGCCTTTCTTTAAAAGCGACTGCAAATATAGCATTCCCAAACAATAAAACAAATTAGGATTATGGAAATCGCTGTTTTTTCTAAAAAATATTGTTTTCCCTGTTGAATTAACGTCCGGAAAAAGTTGTATTCAGATTATTAAACTATTCATAATCAAATAGTTTTTTATTTCTATTGGAGGATCTTGAGTTTGGCATATTTGAGGACAATTCTCTTCTCCGGGCCTTCCAGATTGTCAAAATCGATTCGTGCAATCCGGTTTTCCTTATATCCTTCAATGCCGGTGATCGTGCCAGGGCCAAATTTTAAATGGAGAATACGCATATTTTCCTCAATTTTATCTGGATGGTCCGGAATAAAATTCTGCGCTTCTTTGGAATAATCATTTACCGGTTTCTTATCCAAAGGTTTGATGCCACCAAGGATTTTCGGTTTATCCAAAATGAGTTTTTGCTTGATCGGAGAGTTGTCTTCCAGATGTTCAATCGGAATTTCTTCAATAAATCTGCTCGGATCATTCATCCTGATCTCACCATACTGATACCGTGAGTTGGCATAACTAAGGACCAAAAAGCGTTTAGCTCTCGTGATCGCCACATAGAAAAGCCGCCTCTCTTCATCGATTTGTTCAGGTATGCTCAATGACATGTAGGATGGAAAAAGGTTTTCTTCCAGACCAACAACAAAAATGCAATCAAATTCAAGACCTTTCGCCGAATGAACTGACATCAGTGTTACGAAATCAGTTTCTTCTTCTTTTTGATCAAAATCTGTCAGTAATGCAATATTTTGCAGATAACCGGAAAGGTTTCTCTCAACAGGTTCTCCTTCGGTGAATTCATCGTTTTCCACAAATTCCTGCACACCATCCAGCAAGGAATTGATATTCTCCATCCTGCCAAAAGCTTCCAAAGTGTTTTCCGCTTTGAAAACCTCCATGATACCGGTTTTTTTAACGATGTAGCTGGCTGTTTCATAAGCGTTGGATTCCTGATTTTTTTGCATGAAACTTTCTATCAGTCTGATAAATTCATTGACAGCATTTTTTGCTTTGGGAGACAATTCAGTTTCAAAACAGGCATGGTATAAACTTATGTTTGCTTGTTCAGCTTTCATAAATATACTGTTCAATGCAACCCCTCCCAGCCCTCTTTTAGGGAAATTGATCACACGCTTGAAGGCTTCATCATCCAGAGGATTGATCGTCAGCCTCATGTAAGCAACGACATCCTTGACTTCTTTCCGTTGGTAAAAAGACAACCCGCCATATATTTTATAGGGCAAATTCAAACGTCTCAGGTGTTCTTCAAAAATCCTAGACTGAGCGTTGGTCCGGTAAAGGATGGCCATGTCGCTGTTCTTTACATGAAAACGGTTCTTGTATTCTACGATCAGATCTGCGATACGCTTACCTTCTTCGGTGTCGGTCACCGTTTTAATCAGCTTGATCTTGTGTCCTTCAAGCTCTTCTGTCCATATTTTTTTCTGGATCTGCCGGTCGTTATTGGTGATCACTTTATTGGCTGCGCCAATGATGTGCTTGGTGGAACGGTAGTTTTGCTCCAGTTTGAATACCTGCAACTGAGGAAAATCTTTTTCAAAATTCAGGATATTATCAATCGTAGCTCCCCGGAAAGAATAAATGCTTTGGGCATCATCCCCGACGATGCAGATATTCGGGTTTTCCCTGTTTGGATCCAAAAACAGCTTGATGATCTCATATTGTAGTGAATTGGTGTCCTGAAACTCATCCACAAGGATATGGGAAAATGCCAGGTTATACTTTTCCCTGACATTATCTGGATTCTGGTAAAGCAGACGGAACATCTGCAGCAACAGATCGTCAAAATCCATTGCGCCGGCTCGCAGACATCTTTCTGTATATTTTTCGTAGATCTGAAAAATCATCGGAACCCTGTTCATCCTGTCATAAACCATCAGGTCATCGTTATTGGCATATCTTTTTGGTGTGATCAGATTGCTTTTAGCCATCGATATGCGCGATAATACCACTCCTGGTTTATAGACCTTGGGGTCGAGTTGCATGGAATTTATGATATCCTTGATCAGATTTTTTGAATCATCTGTATCATATATGGTAAAATCATTCGGATAGCCAAGTCTGTGTCCTTCGACCCTCAAAATCCGGGCAAAAATCGAGTGAAAAGTACCCATCCAGACTTTTCTTGCACCCGGACCGACGACCTGTTCAATCCTTTCTTTCATCTCACTGGCCGCCTTATTGGTGAATGTCAAAGCAAGAATTCTCCAGGGTTCGATTCCGTTTTCGATGAGATAGGCTATTCTATAGGTCAATACCCTCGTTTTGCCGGATCCCGGGCCGGCAATGACCATCACAGCTCCTTCCATTGACTCGACTGCAGCCCTTTGCACTTCATTTAATGAAGCCAGGTAATCTATTTTCTTTCTCACCATTTTTATCTTTCTGACAGGATTTTCCTGTTTTCGATTTACCAATTAAAAGTGTAAAGTAAGGATGATTTTTTTTAATATAAAAATTCTTTATATATGAATCGATAATACCTGTTCAATTGAAATTTGATTTTCTGTTATAATGACTGAAAAAACCATGTCTTTAAGGCTTTGTTAAAGAATATCTGGACGATTAAATTGAGTGCAGTCTTAGCAATGAATGGCAATCTGCTTTATATGCCTGATATATTTGAGATATTGCAAAGACTTTAGCCAAAAACAGCCTGGCAATTGGCTAAAGTATGATTTAATAATTCAATTGCATCCACCATAAATGGGGCGGCAATAGAACAGATGCGTCAAATTAAACTTAACAAATCATGAATATAAAAATACATTATTATAGATATAAAAAAAAGCAGGTAACTGATCCTGTTACCTGCTCATACGAAAAAACTCTGCCACTAATTATTGCTTCTTTTCCTCCTCCTTGGGATCAGATGTAGTATCAGGTTTATGTTCCTTTCCAAGATAAGAGGGCAATTCCATACCTGCCATATTGAAAAGGTCTTTTAAAGGTGGTACTGATTTATACATGCCGGAAACAAATTTGGATGTGCTGGTGCCGCTTTCGTCACCCATTCCGTTTTCCCAAACAGTCACCTTGTCAATTTTAATATTTTTGATCGCTTCGACCTGAGTTTTAACAAGTTCAGGCAATTTATCCGCAATAAGCATTAAAATAGCATCTCGGGAGTTGCCGCCGGTAGCTTTAACAACCTGGTCAAAACCCTGTGCTTGTTTTTCAAGAATTTCATACAAACCCTTAGCTTCAGCCATTTTCATTAACAACAAAGCGTCTGCTTCACCTCTGGCTTCCTTACGACGTTTTTCTGCTTCTGCTTCAGCGTCTATTTCAATCCGCCTTTTAGCAATTTCAGCCTGAATGATGATGTCAGCTTCCTGGGTTGCTTTTTCTCTGGCTGCCCTTGACAATTCGGCTAATTTTTCTGCTTCATAAGCTTCCTGAAGGGCATTGGCTGCCTGTATTTTTTCGGAGGCTATCGCTTTTCTCAATGCTTCAGCTTCCTGTTGTCTTCTGATCGCATTTGAATCGGCCATTTTAATTTTTGCCTGGTTCTCACCATCAACTGCGTTGGCAAGTGCATTGGATTCACCGACTTTTGCCCTTGCATCGGCTTCTGCAACCTGTATTCTCTCATCCTGTAAGGCTTTGGCTTGTCCTATCGAACCATCTCTGTTCTTTTCAGCAACACTTGTTTTTGCATCATTGATTGCTTTGGCGGCTGCTTCCTTGCCCAAAGCCTCGATATAACCTGATTCATCCTGGATATCTGTCACGTTCACGTTGATCAGTGTCAATCCGATCTTTTTTAACTCTGCGCCCACGTTGCTTGATACATTGGACAAAAACTTGTCTCTATCTGCATTGATCTCTTCGATGTCCATCATGGCAACGACCAAACGCAACTGCCCAAAAATGATATCTTTTGTGATCTCTCTGATATCATTGGAAGTTTTTCCAAGCAACCTTTCTGCAGCATTGTTCATCACCCCGGGTTCATTGGATACTGCAACGGTAAACCTGGAAGGCACGTTGACACGAATGTTTTGCTTACTTAAAGCGCCTCTCAAGTCTACGTCGATTGAAATCGGGGTCAGGTCAAGGTATTGATAATCCTGGATGACCGGCCATACAAAGGCAGCTCCACCTGCCAGACATTTAGCGGAACCGCTTCCTGTTTTTCCATAAATTACCAGGATTTTGTCTGAAGGGCACCTCCTGTACCTCGAAACAAAGAAAAACAGCAAAGCAACCAATAAAATGATCAAGCCCACAAGCGTAAATAAAAATGTTTCAGTCATGATTCGTATTTTTTGTTTTTAAGTTGATTATTCAGTTTTTTCCTTTACTTCTCCCACTAGCAAAACATTGTCATCGTATACTTTAAAAATATAAACTATGGTTCCGGTTGACAGCAAATGACCATCAGTTATGGCATCCAGTTCCATATTTCTGTGTTCAAACTCTACGATCACTTTGCCTTTTCCGTTTCGTTTCTCAGGTATCGGGATGTATACTTCAGCATATTTTCCAAGTGCTTCATCTATTCTTACCGTTCCTTCTTCAGATAATTTGATCAATTGATACAATATCACGGCCACAAAAACCATTGCGATCAATCCTGAAGTGGTAGCTAAAACTAATGCCAATACAGTGCCCAATCCATTGGACAATGCGATCACTCCAACCCAGCCAAAAAAAGTAAAAAAAGCAATGACAGATCTGACTGAAAACAAGGTGAAAGAGGGATCTACTGAGTAATCAGGATGTATATCTCCGTGCAAATCTGTATCTAAATGTCCACTTACATCAAGATCAGAGTCCACTCCAAGACCGATGATACTCAGAACAAACTGTATCAGAAACAAAATTGTAAAAATGATGGCTATTGCCCAATAAACCTGTTCCAATCCTTCCAGGTTGTGCCACCAATTGTTTATAGATAACATAAAAACTGCTTTATCAATGAACTGCAATGTACGATAAAAAATTCATTTTATCTCAAATGATTCGACCAACGACAATAAATAATCGGTAAAAAAAATGCGCTGAGTTTTTTATTTCCAGCGCATCTTACTTATAACAGTTTTCAAATACTATTACAGAATCCTGCTTTCATCACCTCAAAACAGTGATGTCCCCTGAATAAGGAATGATTTCTCCGTCAATAAAACGCACTTTTGCAGTCCAGACATATACACCGGGATTTACCCAGGCCTCTTTGAATTTTCCGTCCCAGCCTTGTCTGTTGTCATTGAATTCCAGGTCATTTCCTTCCCACATCAATTCGCCCCACCTGTCGAATATTTTCAATTCATCTATCAATTCAGCTGCAGGTCCTCCTTTGAGAGAAAATCTATCGTTTATTCCGTCATTGTTTGGAGTAAAAACATTAGGAGCATAAACAGGTCTTTCTTTTATCACTCTGATGTAAACTGAATCAGTATGCGTGCAGCCGATATCTTCTGTTATGGTAAAATAATAATAACCGTCTTTAATCGGTTGTACGACAACTTGCTGTGCATTGCTTTCAGTGACAAATCTCCCGTTTTGTGTAGACCATAAAAACTGAACCGGATTATTGGAAATGTATGAGCCCTGAAGCTGGATGGTATATCCCAGAGTGATGATGGTGTCAGGAGGCGCATATGCAAAAATCGGAGGTGGTTGATCAATGCTGACAAAATCTTTGTTGGAACAACCCTTGATATCCTGAATATAAACGGTATATTCTCCAGGCCATAAGCCGGAAAAATAGGGTATTGGCCTGAATTGAATACTGTCCAGGCTGTATGCATAAGCCGGAGCTCCGCTGAATCCGGTTGCGCTGATGGTCCCGTCAGGTATGCCAAAACAATTGAGGTCAGTTGAGCCTGCTTGCACCCATAAGGTTGAGGTATCCTGACAGCAAGGGTTGATATAAATGTCCTTGATCTCAGTAACCAGACATCCTCTTGAACTTTCGACAGTCAGCGCGACTGTTTTCCAGCCGAAAGATTCATATATTACGGGAATGGGTAAAAAAGAATTGGATGACAAAGGTGTAGAGCCCACACCAAAATTCCACAGATAATTCACGATCGGGTCTGTTGATGAGGTCGAATTATCTGTAAAAATGATGGTTTTATCACATTCAAAAGCATCGACGGCTTCGGAAATAAAATCCGTCTCTGGTCCTTCAAACGTGCCGGTTCCTCCAAATTCAATTTCAAATCCTGCTCCTGATTTGCTGTAATTATTGACCATTAAAGCATAAGATTCTCCTGCCTGCATGTTCAATGCAGCGATATAATTATTGTTTCCTCCGCCACATCCTGGAAATTCGACTACATCCGTTGCAGTTAAACTCAAACCTGTGGGACCTTTACAGGGCGCGTTATACTGGGGCGATTGACCTATGGTTTCTCCGGCAGCCATGCACCTGACCCATTGTTTATCCTTACAATCATTGATTCCGCCAGGTAACCTGAAAACTACAAAGTCAAGGTCATCTCCTTCGTTGGTCGGCGAAACTGTGAATGTCAGAGAGCCGGGATCTTTACAAGTCCACCTGTACCAAACTGATGCGAATTCTTCCTGTACACATGTTCCATCCACCTCATTTTTCAAGTCGCCGATTGAGGTCAGGTTTTGAACTACAAAAGGAGATTTATCACATAGTACAACACCCTTGGGGCAGTCCGATTCAGGTACTTTGGTTGGGTTAAAAGTGCTTAGACACAATCTGAAAGTACCTGTATTACCTCCTCGGCCATCCACACGTATATAATATATTTTACCGATGATGAGGTCTGTAAGGGTGATTTCGATGAGGTTATAATTATAAAGATCTGAATTACACGCGATATGGTCGTCAATGCCTATCTGGTCACAAGACTTATCATATACTGCGATTTGGGGTTGTAGCATTGTTCCTGCATTTGAACCGTTTTGTCCTGTAAGTTGAATGAATACACCAGGTTTGGTAGGAGCAAAAGCAAACCATACATCATGATTCATGTCCGGCCAGCAAAATGGTCTGTCCTGATCAGAAACCGGACTGCCTGCATTGGTGAACAGACCGACGGGAGAACAATAATCATCTGCGTTGTCAATGTAATACGCTGTTTCACAGTGATGGTTTTGTGCATTTACCTTTAATAATAAGAAACTGAGAGCAATTGACAAAATAAGGATACTTATTCTCATGAGATGTTTTTTTTATTGACGTCATCCCAAATTAAACGGTTGGGCACCTTGTATTGTTATTTAAATTTATATCTTTAAGCCAAAGTAATAAAAAAACGGGAAAATGGCAAAATCCTTTCCCTCATTATGATAAATTTAACACGCAATGCTTTATTTGGTTCCGACACCTATAGGAAATTTACAGGACATGACATTCAGGGCAGTTCAGACATTGAAGGATGTTGATCTGATCTTGGCTGAAGATACGAGGGTGAGTGTGCATTTGTTCAAACACTTTGGCATTGAGACACCATACCATTCTTTTCATGCACATAACGAGCACCAAAAACTTGAAAAAGTAATTGACTCGCTCAAAAAAGGGAAAAAAATAGCCATGGTAACGGATGCAGGAAGCCCCGGAATTTCGGATCCGGGATTTTTACTTGTTCGTGCCTGTGTTCAGGAAGAAATTCAGGTGGTGCCGTTGCCAGGACCGACAGCTTTGATACCGGCCTTGGCTGCATCCGGATTGCCGACGGATAAATTTCATTTTGAAGGATTTTTACCGGTAAAAAAAGGTAGAAATACGCGGCTTGAATTTCTCAAAACTTATCCTTATACCATCGTTCTGTATGAATCACCTTATAAATTATTACGAACGGTAAAAGATCTTTCTGATCATTTGGGTTCACAAAAGCTTGCTTGTATTGCTAAAGAAATCAGTAAGATATACGAATCATTTGCCACGAATACCCTCGAAGGACATGTTAATAGATTAAGCGCTGAAGCGTCGAAGGTTAAAGGAGAGTACGTAATAGTGGTACAGGGCAATGGTGAATAGAGCTATTGAAATTATCCTTCAATGATTTTATTAGTTAGAAAGTCATAAAGCCCTGACTATGTGGAGATGTAAACTAAAATTTTGTAAAGTATTTAAAGGATTATCAAATTATTATTATATTCGTATTCAATAAGCATTTGATTTAAAGTTAATTAAATCTTAATATTGTAACAAAAAACAATTGACCACTGTCATAGTTTTATTTGAACCAACTTAATTCATTATTCAACCAAAAAATCGTCTTGATATGAAGAAATATGTTTTTTTATTATTTGTAGCATTCATTTTGAATGCCTGTACTTCCACTCAGAAAATGGTGGAAAAAGGACAATATGATGAAGCCATCAATTCTGCAGTCAGAAGTCTTCAGGGCAAAAAGAACAAGAAGACCGAAGACGTAAAAGCACTGGAAACGGCTTTTGCGAAAGCCAATGACAAAGATCTGAACCAGATTAAGTTCCTCAAAGAGGCTAACAAACCGGACAATTGGAACAGGATCTACAGTCAGTTGCTCCTGATCAAAAAGCGTCAGGAACTTGTTGAGCCATTGTTGCCATTGGTGAGTGAAGACGGCCATCAGGCTGGTTTTCAATTTGTAAGAGTGGAACCATTGATCCAGGAAGCAGAACAAGGTGCAGCTGATTATCATTACATTGAAGCAAAAAGATTGTTGGACAGAGCTGAAAACGGGGATAAGGTAGCGGCAAAAAGAGCTTACGAAGAATTGAACAACATTGACAGATATTTCCTTCATTTTAAGGATAAAGATGTATTGAAAGACAGGGCATTGATGCTCGGGATGAACAATGTTCTAGTGGAAGTCCAAAATAAAGCGAATGTCATCATTCCGGTTGAATTCGAAAATGAATTGAAAAGGATTGATATCCGCTCACTTGAAAATGAATGGACAAGGTATTATACGGAACCTCAGGCAAATGTGAAGTTTGATTACGTTGCTGCGATCGTGATCGACAGGCTATATGTATCACCTGAACAGGAAAAGGAAGTGATGTACATAGACGAAGCCGAGATCAAGGATGGTTTCAATTATGTTTTGGATAACAAAGGCAATGTAATGAAAGACAGCCTCGGAAATGATATTAAAACAGATAAATTCGTGACTGTCAGAGCCGATGTCCATGAACTTTTCAGATTGAAAAAAGCAGAATTAGCCGGTAGAGTGGAATATAAAGAATCCAGAACCGGGAAAATCGTCAGATCAAAACCTGTTTTTGTTGAAACTGTTTTTGAAAGTTTTGCCTCCAGATTTTCCGGCGATAAAAGAGCGCTTTCTGAAAAAACAAAGAAAAATCTCAGAACTACACCGCTGCCTTTTCCAACAGACTTTGATCTGACCATGCAGGCAGCAGAAAAACTTAAAGGATTACTGATCAATGAACTGAGATACGAGTTTTAAAAGTGGGAACACTAAAGAATTTTCATGACATTTTTTGTTTCAGGTTATAATTGTTGTTATGGTGATTTTGTCAGGGCTACTTAGAATCGTTTAAAGATATCTGCGATTCAATTGTATTAGCTTTTTGGTGCATTGAACTTTCAGCACTTATAGCACAAAACAGAATTTTAGCATGCTGCCATACAAGTTTGAGTCTGCTCCCAAAAGTCCGGTTTGTTGATTTTAATTTTTTTATTGCCCCGACCTACTGACGTCATCGATCAGTAAAAGACTACAGGGGATCGATGGAAAACCATCAAATTGGACTTTTGGGAGCAGACTCACATTTATGACATACTAAATTGCATACTAAAAGGTTTAAGGCTGCTAATCTAAAGGGTTTCTATGTATCTATGTGGTGAAAAGGTTTTTTCAACACATAGGAACATAGGAACATAGGTACACATAGATGTTTATTTGGAGATTTGTCAAAGTACAACATTCGCCTACTGATGAAAAAAGGGTTATGCTTCTATGTGTATTCGGGGCGATGAATACTTTAGTGAGCAGACTCAAATCTGAATACCATTCAGCTACAATTTCTCAGCTATTTTTTTATTTCCAATTCCCAAAGTTTTTTTTGTAAAGAAATGCACAGGTGTCCTGGTAATTTATTTTTTATTTTGGCAAAATAGCTAATGGATAGTGCTTTGATGCTTACACTAAATTCTCAATTTCCGATATACCTGAAATATGATGATTATAATACTTTCTAAATATTAAAAAATGTCATAATGTGTTGATTATCAAAATATAAAATTTTATTATATTTAAAAATTAAATGCTTTTTTTACCATAGGTATTCGTAACTACTTAGGTATTTATAGTATAATTTTGCTTAGCATTTTTTGTTGTATCATCAAAAATAACCTTTATGAGCCGATTGTTTTTTTTAACAATATTTGGTTTGGTATGCACCATAAGTGCATATTGCGGAGTTTTCACCCTGCCATTCAATAATTATCCGGGAATGATTCCACAAGGTGGTTCGCTTGAAGGAAGGGTTTGGATGGATAAAAACAAGAATGGTATTCAGGATCCGGGTGAAACAGGAATTCCGGGTATCACCATACTTTTGTTCAACCAATTGGATTTTTTGGTAGATATCTCAACTTCAGACAACAGCGGAAATTATACTTTCAACAATTTAAATGCAGGTTCTTATAAACTTAAATTTCCTGTGATACAGGGACTTAGAGTGACTTCCCAGTTCGGAGGATCATCCAATGCTGATTCTGATATTGATCATTTAGGTTTTACCCAATTGATCAATGTAATCAATAATCAGACAATCAGGTATATAGATGCAGGATATAAAAGTGATATGGTAGTCAGCACCAATGCATCCATTCAAACATGTTTGGGAAATAGCACCACTTTGAATGCTTTAGTCTCCAGAGGCAGACCACCGTATACATTCAACTGGAGCAACGGACTGGGAACAGGAAACAGTAAAACTGTATCTCCGTCAACAAATACGACTTACAGAGTGACTGTTACAGACTTTTGGGGCAATCAGGATCAGGCCAGTATCAATGTTCGGGTAACTGCCGGAGTTGGTGAAGAACAGTGCCATGTGATCGACAATTTCATGAATGGTGGTAGTACAAGTAGTTTTTCAATGCAGGTCAATCCTTTGGATCCTGGCCCAAAATCAGTTACTCAATCAGCGCCGATCGGATTGCTTGGAAATACGAGGAATGTATCTTTGGAATATATTTCAGGTTCATTACCATCCAGTATCAATATCAATATGGGTACAGGTGTTTTTACGAACAGCAACGATGTCGGATCAAGGTCAAGAACTTCGTTGTGCTACAATAATAATGGTACAGGAATCAATTTCGATTTGTCTCCATTCGATTATCTCAAATTTAAAAATATTCAGATCGATCAGGGTGGTATCAATATTGATGTGAATTTCTGGGATGGTACACGCAGAGTCGTTAATTCTTTCGCATTGCCAGAAAGCGGAGTTGGTACATCAAATGATCATATTTTGGTTTTCGCCGATATCCCTGAATTGCAAACTATGAATATTGAGCATATTCAGGAAATCTGTATGGAATTTACGGTAATTGAGGCAAGTGTTGATTTTCAATTAGTTTCATTGATGGCCTGCAGGAATACGGATTGTGGCTTGGAACTTGGTGAAGATCTTGAGATCTGTCGGGGAGAAACAGTTGAGCTTGAAGCTGATGTTCCGTGTGCTCAAAATCTGATCTATCGCTGGGATAATGGTCTTCCTTTTCAGTCAAAACATTCAGTAACACCTTTGCAAACAACTGTTTATAACGTAACCGTCATGGACGCAAATGGCTGTTCAGTCAATGGTTCAATAGAAGTTAAGGTCAATAATAAACCAGATGTAAGTTTAGGGCCCGACCTTGAGATTTGTAAGAATCAGACTTTTGATCTGATCCCTAAAATCATTGGAGGTTCTCAACCTTTCGAATATCTCTGGAATACAGGGTCTGATCTTCAGACACTGAATGATCTGGTTGCGTTGGAAAACAATCTATACAGTGTTACGGTTACAGATGCCAATTCTTGCGTTGATTCGGCTTTGATTCAAATAATCACGCTTGAAAATCCGATAATTACATTTACTACAAACCCGGCAAATTGTCAAACAGCAACTGGAAGTGCAACAGCTTTTCCGTCCGGGGGGCAGCCGCCTTATACTTATATTTGGAGCAATGGAGATGCTGATCAAAATCTTAATGATGTGACAGCAGGATTTTATAATTTAACGGTTACAGACAGTAAAGGCTGCATGTCAACTGGTCAGGTTTTTGTCAATGAGTCATTCTGTGCTAAAATTGGAGATTATGTATGGCATGATATGAATGCGGATGGTATACAGAATCCAGGAGAACCCGGAATACCCGGTGTTCGTGTTGATTTACTGGATCAGTCACAACAATTGATCAGTTTTACATTGACCAACGAAAATGGTTATTACATGTTCTCTGCATTGTCTTCAGGTGATTATTATATCAGATTTATATTACCTGCAGATTATCATTATAGTCCTGCAAATCAGGGTGTTGATCCAATGAAAGACAGCAATGCGAATCCAATGACAGGACTTTCTTCTTTGGTCAGTCTGTCGAATTTTGAAGAAGATCTGAGTATTGATGCAGGCTTGTATAAATTTGCCCGGATTGGGGATTACGTTTGGCTGGATACCAATGGCAACGGAATTCAGAATTCCGGAGAAACAGGAATATCAGGTATTGTGGTAAGTTTGTTGGATTGCAACGGTAGCATTGTCAATACTACAACAACAGATGAAAACGGGTTTTATTCATTTTCCAACCTGTTGCCTGGCCAATATAAAGTTAGATTTATCGCGCCCGCAGGTATGAAGTTCATTACGCCGAATCAGGGAACGGATCCGACTGCAGACAGCGATGTTGCAGTCATTTCAGGAGAGACTTCCTGTTTGACGTTGGTCAGCAATCAGGTAAATCTTACCATTGATGCAGGTCTTTATATGCCTGCCAAAATTGGTGATAAAGTGTGGATAGATCTGAATGCAGATGGACAACAGTCTGTGGATGAACCAGGTCTTGCGAATTTTGAGGTGCGCCTGCTTGATTGTAACGGAACTGTTTTAAAAAATGCGCTTACCAACGCACAGGGTAATTATTTATTTGAGGATCTGATCCCGGGAAGTTATAAAATTGGTGTCAATTCACTTGCAGGCTATGAGCTTTCACCATATCATGCAGGTAATCCGGACACAGACAGCAACATCGATCCCGCTACCAATACGTCCGAATGCGAAATTCTGCTTAGTGGTGAGTCCAACCTGACCTATGACATCGGTTTGTTCCATAGAGCTGCCATCGGCGATTTTGTTTGGGTAGACAGCAATGGAAATGGTATTCAGGATACCGGAGAAAACGGATTTCCCGGAATGTTGGTTCAATTGTACCACTGCGATAACAATCTGGTCGCACAAACCACCTCAAATGCATCAGGATACTACAATTTCGGGAATTTATTGCCCGGGAATTATTCTATAAAATTCAATTTGGGAACCGGTTGGTTTTTTAGCCAGCCAGGAATGGGAAGTAATGCGGCGTTCGACAGCAATGCAGACCAGAATACCGGATGGACAGGATGTGAAACACTGATCAGCGGAGAAGTGAATAACAGCTATGATGCAGGTGTATACCAAAGGGGGAAAGTGGGTGATTATGTTTGGGAAGATTTAAATGGAAATGGCCTGCAGGACGCAGGAGAACCGGGAGTTTTCAACTTCAAAGTGCTTTTGAAAACCTGCAATGGAACCCTCGTACAGACCAAGTATACAGATCAATATGGTTATTATTTATTCGATAATATTATTCCCGGACAATATCTTCTGGATTTTTCACAAAATGCTGAGCCATATTTTACCCTTAAAAATCAGGGTACAAATACATCCATAGACAGTGATGTCAATCAAATTACCGGGCAGACATCTTGTTTTGCAGTTACATCTGGTTCAGTAAATTACACAATAGATGCAGGGTTGCTCAAGGTTGCTTCCGTAGGTGATTTTGTTTGGGAGGATATCAACGGTAACGGTATTCAGGAAGATGGAGAACCGGGGGTAGAAGGCATACAGGCAAAATTGTACAGGGTCAATTCAGGAGGTACAGTATTTATTGGAGATGCGTATACAAATGAAAGTGGATACTATATTTTCCAGAATATTGCTCCCGGAACATACTACATTAAGTATATTTTGGGTGGCACAAACTGGCAGGTAACTGTTCCTAATGTCAACAATGATTTTATTGACAGTGATGTAACCCATGCCAATGGATTTAATTCCACCAGCAATTTTGTGTTGTTGCCTGGTCAGCACAATCCGGATGTAGATGCCGGACTCTATATTTGTGCAGAAGTGGGTGATCTGGTATGGTGTGATTTTACACCCAATCATTACTGGCAGACAGGTGAAAATGGTATCAACGGGGTAGAAGTTGAGCTTTATAGAAAAATGGAAGATACCTGGGTGTTCTGGACTTCTGTAATTACAGAATATCATAATGGAAGTATGCCGGGAGACGGTTTCTGGTCAGCTTGTGTTATACCCGGAGAATACTACGCAAAATATAATTTGCCTGAGAATTCCAACTTTCTGCTGGTAGATCCTTTCATTGGTGGTAACCCTGAATATGACTCTGATGTTACCAATGCTTTCGGACATGGCACTACAGATGCTTTCATTCTTCAATCAGGGGATGTTAAGACAGATCTGGGAGCCGGATATTATTATGGAGGGATCATCGGAGATCGTGTCTGGTATGATTTGAACCAAAATGGTCTTCAGGATACAGGGGAACCTTCAGCCTCCGGCATTCTGGTAGAGGTATTTGGAGTTGAAGGAAAAATAGCCGATGATATTACTGATTCCAATGGAAATTATACCATCGATAATCTCATCCCGGGAGATTATTACCTTAAGTTCTCTCCTGGTGGTTACCAGTTTACCACGCCTAACATAGGTAGTAATGACCATATAGACAGTGATGTTACGAATGCTAATGGTCCCGGAACAACCAATTGGTTTAACCTGGAGGTTCATGAGATCAATTACTCTTTTGATGCGGGATTGATCAATACCAATGGCAGGATGATATGGAATGGTCAGGGAGGAAGCTACAGAGGTGATCATAATGAAATTTGGTGGGAAACCAGGAATGAGGAGCAAATTGAACTTTTTGAATTGCACCGGATGGATCCGGGAAGTGATCAATTTGATTTGCTGGATATCATCCAGGCAAAAGGTGGTAGAGATTTGATCCAGTCATACGATGTGGAAGATTTTGAGGTAGAAAAAACAGGATTGTATAAATACAGGATCATGTCAAGAGATTTGTTCTCAAATTCCTCTTTCAGTCCGGAAATATTGATCAACGTAATAGGAGAAATGAAAATGGTTTTGTATCCGAATCCTGCTACTGAATTGATCAACTTCGGATTTTACAACAGAAATGTTGATGAGATCAGTATTCAATTGTTTAATAATCTTGGTATTTTGGTGAAGTCCTATCCAAATATTATGCTGGATAAAAACATGGTGTTTTACAGGGAAATTACATTGGATGATCTTCCTGCAGGAAATTATCATATCAAAATCAGCGGAAAAGATCTGAATTGGACAGCTAATATCTCCGTAATGAGATAATATCGAATTACAGGATTTCCGGATTTATTTTTTGGGAATCATTTCAAACAGTCAGGTCAGATAATATTCGAAGGTTTGTTAGCCTTAAATGTCCGGATGTTTGAAATGATTCCTTCCAGCAATCTTTTTCTGGCAGCCTGGGATGCCCAAGCCTGGTGAGGAGAGATCAGACAATTTTTCAATCCAAAAAGCGGATTTTCCCTTGAAGGAGGTTCCTGACACATGACATCCAGACCGGCGCCACTAATCAAACCTTGTTTCAATGCCTTCGCCAGTGCTTCTTCGTCAATGACCTGACCTCTGGAAGTGTTGATAAGTAAAGCTGAAGATTTCATTTTGCGGAACAGATCCAGATTGAACAAGCCCTTATACTCCGGGTAAAAGGGGATGTGAATACTCAGTACATCACTTTTTTGGAGCAGCTCGTCAAAGGACACAAATTCTATGCCTTTCATTTTATCCCTTTCAGGATGTTTATGATGGGCGATGACTTTCATATTCATCGCCCGGACAATTTTGGCGACAGCCTGACCCGTTTGCCCGAAACCCATGATGCCAAAAGTCTTTCCGGCAAGTTCCATGATCGGTTTTCTCCAATATGTGAAATCAGGACTTTGGCTCCAGATGCCACTGTGTGCTTCAAAACTATATGTTTCAATCCTGTTGACCAAAGCCAGCATCAAAGCAACAACCTGTTGAGCTACAGAGTCCGTGCTGTACCCTGCCACATTGTAAACCTGTATCCCTTTTGATCTGGCCGTGGCAATGTCTATATGGTTGTAACCGGTAGCGGCTACACAAATAGCTTTCAGATTTGGCAGTGATGCAATTGTGGATTCATTGAACGGGACTTTGTTGGTAATGATAATATCAGCGTCCCTGCACCTATCTGCAACCAAATCGGAGGGGGTTCTGTCGTACAACGTGAGATCACCGCAATTGTGCAATTTTTCCCAACTGATATCGCCGGGATTGGTTGTATAGGCATCTAAAAAAACTATTTTCATTAGGAGAAAATTTATTTCATTGTTACTTTGGTACAAAGTTAGTATTTAAATAAACAAAATAGATCATATTTGTTTAACTGTAGTAACGATCGAAAGTCTAAGAATCAGTTGAAAGTTGAGGGTTGAATAAATTGGAGATGCAATGAAAGCCGATGCATTTCGTTAGTTATTAAATTAATTATACTTTTGCAAAATGTTTGGAAATCCATTGAAAAAAATCAGCGAGCAGCAAGAGCGGCTAAAGCAACAGTTAGATAATTTTGAATTGCATGAAACCAGTTCTGATGGTTTGTGCTCATGCACCGTTTCCGGTTCAAAAAAAATACTTGATCTGAAAATCCGTAAAGATCTTTCTGAAATAGGTGATTCCACCCAACTGGAGGATGCGATTTTGACAACCATCAACAGAGCGATGGAAAAAGCTGATCTGAAAGTGGCCGAAGAGACCCAAAAGGTACTCGGCGAATTGCTTCCTCCAGGTTTTGAAAATATGTTTAAATAATCAACCCTTTTGTATGGCTAAGTCTTTCAAACAGTTATTATGCTTATTTTTCATTTTGCTCATCGGCGTACAGTTGAATAGTCAGCTTATCCGGCCAATGATCAGCCTGGATTTTAACGAATGCAGGATCCAGGATACGGGTATCCAAAATTCGGTATTGCAGGTAGGTGGACTTCCCGGTTGTGTTTGCGGGCTGGATGGAGATGCGATCCGATTTGACGGAGCCGACAATTTCATACATTTTGAAGACGAATTGAGCAATCTATTCAGTAAGGATTTCACCATTAGTTTTTACATCAATATTGAAAACACATCAGGTGTAGTGGATATCCTTTCCTTTCATAAAACCTGTGTCAGGGACTCTTCATTTACGCTTAAATATCTTCCACAAATCAAGCAATTCAGGTTTGATATGGTCAAGAACCTGTCCCGATCCACGCAAATGCTGTTTCAACTGGATGAAACCAGCTGTTGGCAGCATATCGTGATCACCAGAAAAGGTTTTGACTATACCATCTACCTGAATGGTCGCCTGGTCAGCCAAACCAGGGCAGAAACTGATTATATTTATTCACCTTTAGGAAATTTTGCCATTGCCAACAGCCCATGTCTTGGAACCTCTGATTCCAGGCTCATGGGTGCTATTGAGAATTTCCAGGTTTTTGACAAGTCTTTCATCGAACTCGAAGTGCAATCACTGGATATGCATGCAGACCAGATACTCAACAGGGATACCACTTTATTATTGGGTGATGAATTGCAGATCGAAATGGGTCCGAGTTGCCAATCTGCCTTTTGGTGGGATAACCAGGCAGATCTCAATGATCCAAATCTGTTTGAACCTGTGATCAAGCCAAACCAGACAACGACCTATACCGTTTTTGTTCAGAATGGAGCTTGCATCGCAAGGGATTCTATTTCTATTTACATTCAGGATCCTTCCAAAGTGGATTGCAAGCAACTGTTGCTTCCCAATGCTTTTACACCCAATGGAGACAAGATCAACGATGTTTTTGAGATCAGTAACAAATACATCGTGGAGGATATTCTAAGTTTCAACATATTCAACAGGCAAGGAGCCAGGGTGTTTTCGGGAAATGACAAGCATAGTTTCTGGGATGGTTATTACCTTGGGTCAACGCTCAACTCCGAAAAATTTGCATTTGTGATCAAATATACCTGTCAGGGTCAGGAATATACCAAAAAAGGTACAGTCAGTTTGATCAGATAAGGGAGAATTTCTTAGAAAGGTTTTACTATCAATGCCAAGTTATTGATAGTAAATGGGTTAGCAGAATAATCAGTTAGTCTGAAAAATCTGAGATAGTTTTTTGGTAAAATCCGTGAAATTGCCTTTTAATTGAGATTTTTGAGGCCACTCCGAAAACCCCTTACTTCTCATAACTTGCTAATAATGTACATTAATATATTGGTTTTTAATTGTATCTCATTAGGGGTTGGAGCTAAGAACGATTGAAAACCAACCAACAAATTGGATTTTAGTAGCAGGCTCAGGTTTTGACCGTTGATATACATCATCAGCTGAAAGACTCAATGCTAAAATGCCATCAAGCTAAATAAAAATAAAATGTAGAGATCAACGATCAAAGCGGTGTCACAAGGATACCGCTTTGATCATTTTTGTATACCCATCTTTGAATGTCAGCATGATGTAAACGATACCTTTTAATTGTGTTCCATTCACCAATTGCGACAAATCGACCATACCTTGCGTATTGTATAGAATTTTGTTTATACTGGCAGTTTTTTGCCCCAATGCATTCATGATGGCAATGGATTGGATTTCTCCAGGATCGCTCACAAGCAAAGTCAAGCTCCCGGAAAAAGGGTTGGGTTGCAAGCTGACAGCCATATTTTGACTGTAAAATCTTTCTGTTGAACTTCCGCAATCGGTTTTAAACACCAAAACATCAGAAAAATCGCCTTCCTGTTCCATGCAAAGCGCGCTCAAAGCGAATTCGTAAGTGGTACATTTTTCCAGACTATCCAGCAAAACTGTATGGTTGTATGTCAAACCATATTTCCATTCTTCAGAGCCATCTGGCTTTAACCTGAATAAATAGTGTTGTGCATCATCTAAAGGTATCCAGGTGATTTCTGCTTTTTCTTCTTCAACAAAAATGGTATCCATTTCAAAATTGCCGTTCAGGCAGTCACCTCTGGCAAAAAGCTCAACACAATAGTCCTCAGTTTCTCCAAAAGGTACATCGAGGCATGGATCCGTGGTATTGTTGTATAACAACTTGACTCTCAAAGTAGTGGTGCTGGTTTTGATATCTTTTGGAATGGTGATCTGACCTTCCACTTTTTCACCTGATTCAGCCACCAGATCCAGCAAAAGCTCATCTTCACTCAAGGATCCGTCAGCATTCAGATCGAGATAAATTTTGATAAATTCCTTATAGATTGTGGTGGAGATAAATCCGGGTTTTACACCAAGAATGTAGTTTTTTCCCGACTCAAAAGTGTATGCGGTCACATCATTAAAAGTCTCCTGACCTTTGGATCCTCGACCGGAAGCATTTACAAAATCACCTATAAATACTGTATCGATGAATTCAAAGCTATTGGAGCCACCGAAACTACAAAGCTGATCTATTTCACAATCTCCACAATCTCCTCTGAGTTGATATATAGGGGAAAAAGCGGTTTCTTCGCCGTTGGCACAAAGCGATTTATACCTGAAATAATACAGGTAGCAGGTGTCGAGTACTTCCAGATCAAATTGCCTGTCATCCACCAGCCTTATTTCCCAGTTGAAATCACCAAATTTTTTGTATTCCACTGCATATTGATCTGCAGCCAGGACGTCTTCGAGTTCGACAGAAAAAAGACTCTCTGAAACTTCAAATTGATATGATTGAGGCAATACACAACAACCATCAGTTGTAAATTTAAATTCAAAACTGTACACAGAAAAAGTATCCGTACAATTGGATTTTATTCTCATCTGATATGTTGTACAATAGGATAGGGTATCCAGAACCAACTGGTTCTGAATATTGTATAGGGTATCCCATTCAAGCGCATATTCAGGTTTGAAAATGACATCAAAGGATTGTTGCAGGGATGTTTTTTCCCAACTTAAAACAGCGGTATTTCCTCCGAGAGAATCAACTTTTACCGAAAATGGAAAGGCGCATCCGCTGCATAGATTCTGCAACATCAACAATGGGTTCAAGGCATTCAATCTGCCGCCTGTCACCGTTTTGCCATCCAGACTTTCATTTGGTACGACTCCATTTAAAATCAGATCTTTAACGAAAAGTGCGGCTGCCGAAGGGTTTTCCAGAGCCAGATCAGAGAGCAGATGGCAATTCATACTATAAAGCAAAGCCACTGTACCGGTCACATGCGGAGTAGCGCCGGAAGTTCCTCCAAAAGATGTATATGAATTATTGTTTGTGGTGGTATAAGTAGACTGTCCATACGCGCCCAGATCGATGGTTTCCAAACCGTATCCGGCTTGATTCACCTTATTGTCTGCGCGGTTGAGGTTGGTAACTGTTACTAAATAATCGCTCGGACAGGAAGTTGGCATATCTCCCTGCAAATCGACATTGACATTGGAATTTGAAGTTGCTCCGCAGTTTAAGATGCCGGCAGAACCCAGTGTATCGTAGAAGGCACACCAGATCGGGGCATCTTCCCAATGTAACAGATCAGTTCCCCAGGATGCATTGGTGGCAACGACAAAAGCACCTTTATTTCCATTTGTTTCGTTATACAATTTTCGCATTTTATACGGATAGGCATAAGATTCGAGTGCCTGCGATTCTGAACCACCTCCTCGTATGATCATCAGTTTTACATTCCAGTTCACTCCGCTTACCCCGATGCCATTGTTGCCCTTTGCTCCGACAATACCTGCAACAGCAGTTCCGTGGGAGTTGTTATTGAAGATGTCATCGTTAGAGGTGTACACACTCCAGCCATTGTAATCGTCCACATAACCGTTTTCATCATCATCCATACCGTTGTCAGGTATTTCCCGATGATTTTTCCATAAATTGTCAGAAAAATCCTGATGAGATTCATCCATTCCGCTGTCAATGATGCACACGACGATCGTATCTCCGTTGGCAGTTGTTCCGCCTGTAGTGATATCCCAGGCCAATTCCATGTCTATGTCTGCACCTTCTTTTCCGTTCTCGGATCCGTCATTGATATATTGCCACTGGAGATTGAATCTTGGGTCGTCAGGGATAACTCTGTCCGTGATATAGTGGTCAAATTGAGCCAGTTTTACATCCCGGCGACTCCTGATTTCAGACAGTAATCTGGATTCGTCGGTTTGGTGGTGGTTGAATTGTATTGCATAAACAGTCATAGGGGCAGTTTGCAGTTTTTTAACGCTGATTGCAGCATTTTTACTGACTAGTTCAGGAATGTCCCTGGTCAAAGTTGCGATATCATAGCCATCTTGCATCACTATCAGGATTTTTCCCGGTATATGGCTGGTATTTTGACCTGACACTGCATAAACTGAAAGGAAAAGGAGTGCTAAAACTCTGAAAATTAAATGAAGAAATTTTTTCCTGGCCATGATATACGAATTAGCTTAGTATTTTGTCGATAATTATTTACAATAATATCGTAAAATGAGCATTGTTAAAAGGATTTTTGATGTTAAATGTAATTTTTCAACGCAAAGGCCAAAGTTTGATCAAAACCAGAGAAAATTTAAATGCAAAAAGATTTTTTTGCCGATCTTTATTCAGCAAATGAATTTTTATGGGATTACATGATTACTTGACTGAATCACTTAACTATTTTTGCCCCAAAAGGTATGATTGTTATGCATATCATCATTGAGACACAAACTTTCCCGCCAGTCAGTTTTTTTGCGAGGGCAATGCAATCTGAAGGAATACTCATTGAGGTGCAGGAAAATTATCAGAAACGCTCGCTTCGCAATAAGTTTTTGATCCTGAGTGCCAACGGGCCACAATTGTTGACTATCCCGCTTGTAAAAGGCAAAAATGACCAAAAGAGTATAGTGGATGTAAGTATTTCTTATGATCAAAACTGGCCGAAACAGTTCAAAAATCATTTGCAAAGCGCTTATGGGAAAAGTCCCTTTTACCTTTTTTATGAGATGGAATTGTTTCGGATTTTGGATTCAGGAATACAAAATCTGGCTGAATTGAATTTTAACCTGTTAGTTTTTGTCATAAAAAAAACCGGTATCAATTTTACAGTTGGCCAAACAGAAGCGTTTTTGTTAAATTATTCCGGGAACTATTGTGACTTACGCAATCGTTACACTCTTAAGGGTGGTTTGGCAGGAGTAAAAGATGTGTATTATCCGCAGGTCTTTGAACACAAGTTCGGTTTCGTTCGAGGATTGAGCATATTGGATTTATTGTTCAATATGGGGAATGAATCAATCAATATTTTAAAACAATATGATTTTCAATAAGTTGAATTATGCAGGTAACAAATGAACTTTACAATCAGATCAGACTTGAGGTTGGAAAACATGGGAAATCTTTAGTAGATTTGATAGATTATGTGCGTTTTACTTCACAAAAGGAAACACTTACAAGCGTGTTGAAAAGGCTGGAAGATCCATTTACTTTTGTGATCGTCGGTGAAGTCAAATCAGGAAAAAGCTCATTTATCAACGCACTGCTTGCACCAGGTAAAGAGATTTGCCGGGTGGCTCCTTCGCCCATGACTGATACAATTCAACAAATTGTTTATGGTGAAAAGGAACAGGAGGAGTTCGTTTCCGCTTTTCTAAAGAAAATCTACCAGCCCATCGAGGTTTTGAGGGAAATCGCGATAGTGGATACACCCGGAACCAATACGATCATCGAGCATCACCAGGAGATCACTGAAAGGTTTGTTCCGATGAGTGATCTGATCATATTTGTTTTTGAAGCCAAGAATCCCTACAGGATGTCAGCTTGGGATTTCTTTGACTTCATCAGGGATGACTGGCGCAAAAAAGTGATTTTTGTCCTTCAGCAAAAAGACCTGATGAATGAAAAAGATCTCGGGATCAATATTGACGGAGTCCGGCAGAATGCCATCAAAAAAGGTATTCATGAACCGGAAATTTTTGCTGTTTCTGCCCTGGAGGAAATCGAAGGAAAGCTTGACCAAAGCGGATATATTCCTTTGAGGAATTATATTCAAAAGAACATTACCGGAGGGAAAGCTCCTTATAAAAAACTGATCATCAGTGTCGAGACCCTTTTGAATATCAATGAGAAGCTCGACAAGGAAATGGATATCAGAAGGTCACAACTGGATGCCGACAAGTTATTCAGGGAAGATGTGCAGAAAACGCTGGATCACCAGGAAAAACAGACCAATGAGCAGGTCGCTTTGTTGATCGAAAACGTGGTATCCAGGTTTGACAAGATCACCACCAGATACCATGAAATGCTGGATGAAAGATTGGGTTTTGTCAATGTTTTCAAAAAAACCCTGCAATCGCTGTTCAACAAAAAAGACAGTCTTAAATTCTGGCTTGAACAAACCATGTTCGGAATGGAAAGTGAATTGAGGGATGGCATGAGTTATAAACTGAGCGAAGGTGTGAAGAATATTTCAGAGAACATACAGTTTATGGTAAAAACGGTGGATGCGAAATTGCAGAAAAACCCAACGATCCTTTCCTCCAACCAGGAAATATTCCGGGAACTGGCAGACCGACGGGCCAGCATTTTTGAAGAATTGCAGGAGGCATTTGCTGATTTTCTACATAAGGAGGAAAACTTTTATGATAAAGAATTGGTAGGTACAGACAGGAGTTTTGCCCCTGATTTTGCTGCAGGAAGTGGAATTGCTGCGATCGGGATCATACTCACAGCTCTGACCCAAGGCGCTATATTCGATATAACAGGAGGTATTTTGACTACACTGGGATTTGTTTTTGCGGGAGTAAGTATTGGCATCAAAAGGAAAAAGATCACTCAGAGTTTCCGGCAGGCGATCAACGAATCGAGGGAAAAACTTCAATTGCACATCGATGATAAGCTTCAGCAGTATATTGCCGGTGTAAAAGTCAAGATCCTCCGCAATTTTCTGGAGTTTGACAATTACCTGCTAAGGGAAACTGAAGACATCCGCAGTATTGGTGAAAGGCAAAAAATGATTGAAAATCAATTGTCAGAAGTACATAAACAACTTTCAGGTATGATCTGAACGCCCATTGATATGTTAAATAAAGGTGGAAACCAAACACTTGGTGAGTAATTTGCGTCTTAACGATCAGGACTTAATAATTTTAATGATTGGTGTTAACAGGTTAATTTACAATGGTAAATACTTATTTTTTTCCAATCCGATAATTTTATAAAACAAGGTAATACATATATGAAAAATCTGTTATTCATAATCATTTGCGTGTTTTTATCATCCTGCAATATTTTTGACACTTCTCCCGAAGATGAAGTAAAACCTGAAGATATCGAAGACTTGGCAGAAATGAACCGGTCATTTGCCTGGGATATTTTCAAAGAGGAAATTGATGCCGAACAAACAAAGAATGTACTGATCTCTCCGCTCAGTATTCAGACTGCACTTTCGATGGCGCTGAACGGTGCAAATGGAATGACTTTGGAAGAAATGCAGGAAGTTTTGCATTGTAATCCCTGCGATCTTTCAGCACTCAACATTCAACAACAAAAATTGATACTCAGCCTTACCAAGCAAAGCGGTCATCCGGAGATCCGTATGGCCAATGCGTATTTTTATGATCCGAACCGAATGGCATTAAAAACACCCTTTCAACAAGTTTTAAATGAGTATTATGACTGTTCTTTCAAGAAGGATGACTTTAACAATGAACAAAAAGCGTTAGACAATATCAACAGTTGGGTGTCAAACTCCACTAAAGGCAAGATCGATAAGATCCTTGACGAGATAGGGCCGCTGGACGTAGCTTTTCTTATCAATGCACTCTATTTTAAGTCTGATTGGGCTGAAGGATTTGCTCCTGAAATCAGTCACTTAGCTCCATTCACTTTAAGTAATGGTTCAACCGTTTCTGTCATGTATGTGAGTGGAGACAGGAATGTTCCGTATGCGGTAACATCTGATTTTGAGATGGTTGATATTCCTTTCAGGGATTCCACTTATAGCCTGAGTCTGATCCGGGCAGCAGGCAATGGTTCATTGAACTTACTCAACAGAGAAACTTACGAAAGTCTGTTGGGAAAACTCAGTTATAATCGATTATTTCTGACTTTTCCACGTTTGAAACTCAGTTACGAGAACGACCTGATCGCTTCACTCAAATTGTTGGGCATGCAGGCCGCTTTTGATGGTGGTAAAGCAGACTTCAAAGCCATGGGAACCTCTTCCAACAATATCTACATCAGCCAGATCAAACATAAGGCTGTGCTTGAAGTGGATGAAAAAGGTGCAGAAGGCGCCGCGGTGACTTCCATAGGATTTTCCAATACTGCAATGCCACAGAGTATGATGTTCAATAAACCCTTTGTTCTGGTATTGAGACATATTGAGTCCAATGCAATTTTATTTATGGGATATGTCAGGAATCCCAAAGAAGACTGATGCAAAGTCTTCCTAAGTATACGCCAAATACTGGGTAATGCTCTTTTTTGAAACAGTCATTTACAATTAGTAAACTCCTTGTTTTCAAAAACTCCTCAAGCCTTGACCTTGACGTTTTCTTATCAAAGATGAAAAAACCATGGGTTTCTTGCAGACACTAATTAATGAAAAACAATTATAGAAAATGACGAATCTGGCTCCGTTCTGAATTTCTTCATTGATTTGTTCTACTGTTAAATTTCCAAAGTTATTAATTTTTGGAATAATCGTTTTGATTTAGGTTAGGAAAAACTGATGTAACAAAATATCACTCGCATCAAAAGTAATGATTTTGCATGGAAATTCAGGCAAATAAAGTGGTGAATGCGGTATTAAAAATCGTCTTCGATGATGATATCATACCTGGTTAATAGTCCGCTCAAACCCAGGTTGGAAAACCTTGCTTTTTTGATCCGGTTGGATTCAGGGTCAATGGTAAAATGAACAGCAGTCCTGAAATCTGCTTTTTCTATATTAGTGTGATCAAAGATGGCACCTTCGAGGTTGCATAGGTCGAAAATGGCTGAACTGAGGTCGCATTCTGCAAAATCAGTTCCTTGCAAAGTACAATTTTTAAAGCCGGTTTTTTTGATTTTTGTTCCATAAAAGGAAGCGTGATTGAGTAGGCAATTTTCAAAAGAAAAACCAAGGCCGAATTCATTGCATTCATCAAATTGTAAACCGAGCATTTTACAGTCCTTGAAACGCACGTTTCTGAAGGCAGTCTGGTGCAGCTTAGCGAGACTCAGATCGCAATCCATAAAAATGCAATCTGTGAATTTACAATCTGAAAGATCAGCGTTTGAAAGTGAACAATGCCTGAATTCGCAATTTTCATATTTGGTTGTTTGGCTAAAAGTCTCAATGGTTAATCCTTCAAAAGTCTTTTCTTCAATTAACGAATCCATCGGTTTTAATTATACGATTTAATTACGGGTAAAATTCGTAATTTTTTTATTTATTCCATATAAAACAGCATATTTAATTTTTTGAATTAAAAGGATGTGTTACTTTTTTGACTTATGAAACAAGTTTTAGAAATCAATAAATACTGATTCCCTTAATATTGACAAAAATTCAGAATTATTTTATCCCGGTTAACCCAAAATTTTGACAGATGATCGCTGGAAATAATTACTTTTACCCCAAAAAACCATGATAAGATTTATTTTTACATTTTTGATTGGAGCGTTTATCACCATTTCAGCGATGGCCCAATCATCCCATTTTGCAAGCGGTATAGTTTATCATGACATCAACGGCAACGGTGTCCGCGATAAAAATGAGCCTGGGATAGCAAACGTAGCTGTTTCCAATGGGAGGGAGGTGGTATTGACCGATTCTAAAGGCTTATACAAAATAGGGATCAATGATGATACAGCCATTTTTGTGATCAAACCCGGCAATTACAATTATCCACTGGATGTAAGAAATTTTCCGAAATTCTATTACCTGCATAAACCAAATGGATCACCAAAACTCAATTTTGCCGGTGTTGAACCTACGGGTGAATTGCCTGCTTCCCTGGATTTTGCTTTGGTAGATGGAAATGAATCAGAATCATTCAGCATGTTGGTAATATCTGATCCGCAAACATATTCTGTTGAAGAGATTGAGTACTACAGAAAATCGGCTGTAGAAACATTGAAAAAACTAAATGGTCATACCTTTGGGATTACATTGGGTGATATTGTAGGAGATCATCCTGATTTATTTGAGGGGATCAACCAGGCAACTTCCGAAATAGGCATTCCATGGTTTCATGTGATAGGAAATCATGACGAAAACTATGATGCAGAAGATAAGCGCTTTGCGGATGAATCCTTTGAACGTCATTATGGACCGGCAACGTATGCTTTCAACCAGGGCAAAGTACATTTTATCGTTTTGGATGATGTGATCTTTCCTAATGATCTGACAAATTCCTGGTATACAGGTGGATTGACAGATGATCAGTTCAGCTTTATAGAAAACAGCCTCCGGTTTGTTCCAAAAGATCATTTAATTGTATTTTTTATGCATATTCCATTTTACAATGGTAAAGATCTGGGCGAAAATTACCAGGTGGAGCATCGCAACAGGCTTTTTCAATTGCTTGCTGACAGGCCTTACACTTTTTCGCTTTCAGGACACATGCATTCCCAAATGCACTATTTTTTTGATGCAACTGAAGGTTGGCAGCAAGAAAAACCACATCATCATTATACAGTCGGAACCACTTCAGGTGACTGGTGGTCAGGAGAATTGCGGGAGAATGGTGTGCCGGAGACCACTATGTATGATGGAACACCACAGGGATACAATATCCTGACATTCAACGGAAATCAATATTCGTTTGATTACAAAGTGATCGGGGAAGCTATAGATCATAAAATGCGAATCTGTGGTCCGAAGGTGGTTCCGTTCAAAAAGCATTACAGAGGCGATTTTTTCGTCAATTTTTTCCAGGGAAATAAAAATGATGTGGTTGAATACAAGGTCAATGACGGTGAATGGAAAAAGATGCGCTATATTGTTGATTATGATCCTTATATGTGTGGGGTTCGCCATAAATGGGATGCATCGGAGGAGCTGCTCCCGGGTGTGCATCCATCCAATCCGGTCATGTGTCACCACCTTTGGAAAGCCCGGGTACCAACGGATGTTTTATTGGGTGAAAATGTGATCACGGTGCGTGTGAAGGATATTCAGGGTAATGAATTTATTGAGACATACCGGTACAGAGTGGTGGAGTGAATGAGTAGAAAGATATTAAAGTTTACAAGGTCAATAACACTTTTATACGGATACAGCAGTAATATTTATACCTCTGGTTGTGCCTTTCGTGTTCGAGTGGAAGAATCATTGAAATGAAGAAATGAGGACTTTGGGTGATAAGATTCCTCCCGCTGGTCGGAATGACGGATTGCAAGGTATTGGTGAAAAGATCCCTCCCGCTGGTCGGGCGCGTCCTGATCGAGTATAATGAGCATCAGGGATGACGGAATGCATGGAATTGGTGAAAAGATTCCTCCTTTCAGTCGGAATGGCGTTGCGCTTGGTATTAATAGGGGGAGCAGGCGGCTGAAGCTGCCCGCTCCCCTCTCTCTCCCCAAAAAGGGTGCTTGTCATTTCGACCAGCGGGAGGAATCCTTTCTTCTAAAGCAGGTATGACAAAATGCGGTATGCTGGGGTGAAAAGGTTCCTCCCTGCGGGCAGAATGACGGTATACGGTGTTAATAAGGGGACATAAGGCGGCTTTAGCCGCCTTATGTCCCCTTTTCCTCAAAGACGACTGATGTAATTTCGACCGAAGGGAGAAATCCTTACTCGATAAAGAAATTATGACAGAACGCAGCATAGTGTTAAAGGGTTTCTCTCTTTGTTAGGCCTTATCGTGATCGAGCGATGTAAATATCAGGGCTTGTTCCGATCGGATGGAAGGAGCATCGGGAATGACGGAGTGTTGGGCTTATGGTGAAAAACGATTGAAAATCAACAAATTGGACTTTTCGGAGCAGGCCTGAAAATCAATTTAGTAAGCTAGATTGTATCAGATTTCAAAAAATTCTTGAGATTTTATTATGCCTTCCTTATAAAATAGCGAAGTGAATATAGCATACAACGAATGTGGTTCTTCTTATTTTTATTTGTAAAAGTGAGGATGAATCAGTTTTAAAAGTGTCAATCCCAGGAAATCTGTAGCTTGGTTGGCCATTCGGATTCTATTCACAGAGTTTATATTAACATCCTTTAACCAACATTGTTGCCATAGTTAAAAACCACCAATCATCATGCAAAAACTAAAAAATGCTGACCAGATAACGGGCCAGCATTTGCAAATGTGATAATAAAATTTATTGACAGTTTTTTCTTGTGTTCAAGGCTTTTGCTACATCGTCCCATGAAATAGCAGTCAGACTGCCATCATCATGCACCGGATAAAGTGCTCCGTTTTTGAAGGGGCCAAAATCTTTTTGAGTGATCGCAAGACCGTCTGTATTGCGGGTGATCTGACCGCCAAATCCTCCGATGTACTCCAGCGTTTTCCGGTCGAACACCTGAAAAGTGTTGTTGATCTTTCCCTGATCAGTCATTACATAGTATCCGGACATATCTTCCGTACATTCCCAAAGTACAATTCCTTCCGGTTCATAGAAAAAGTATTGATGCGGAATCGTTTTACCAGAGTATTTGCCGTTGAGGTCATAAACTTTCACATTTCGTTGCATTTCATATTCGTCTGCGATGAGCAATCTATTGTATTCCCTGTCCATCAGTATAGATTCCACTTTAAACAATACGCCTTCTCCGGAAGTTGCCCCGAAGGCATTCATATGGCTGGCTTCAATCTGGTTGCTGGAAATACTGAATGAGAAATGGTGCACCCGATGACCAAGGCTGTCCGCAGGAGGAAGGCTTTCATCAGGCATTTCATAATTGTCCGTGACAAACAACTGATATTTTGAATCGTGGAAGTCAACCGTAAGTCCATATGGCAGTTTGAGTTCCTTTTCACCGAAAAAACCCATAGGTTTTAAATCAGGAAGACTGAATACCTGTATCCTGTGGTTGTCTCTCTCTACAACGATGGCATAATCATCTATGACGGCTATTCCGTTGGGTCTGTCAAGTTCACCCAGGGCTTTACCTGTTTTGCCAAAAGTTTTCAATTTTTCTCCGGTTGCCGCATCATAAACGATGATGATGTCGCTTTCTTTGGCTGTGGCCAATACCCAGTGTTGGCCATCCTTTCCATGCCAGACAGCCGGACTGTCCACATTGTCGCTTTCATTGCGCAAGGTGCTGAATGTCTCTTTGATCACAGCGATTTCAGGGATGACAAACCTGGATTCGCTACCAGAGTTTTCAACTGGCTTTTCTTTGCTTTTGCAGCCGACAAGCAATATTGTCAACCACAACAAGATCATCCATATTTTATACATCGATTTTCTATTGATTTGTTAAAAAACAGGATGACTAAAATAACCCGGATTTGATTTCAAGCTGTTGGGTTATTTTAGTCAAGCCTGATACTTACTAACACTAAACTATTGCAAATCTAATTTTAACCCTAATTGAAAACGCATGTTGTAATACTCTGCCTGCATCAACCTTTCGCTGATACCCTGGTAATAGTACAATGGCTGATTCAGCAGATTGACTGCTTCAGCATACACCCTGATTTTGGGTGTGATGGCATAGTTGGCATTGATGTCCAGAAACATCGCTTTGTCATAATATCTGTCATAGAATGATTCTTCACCAAATTCCTCCACAAAGTCAGAGGCATAATTGAGGGAAGTTCTGAAAGAAAGTTTCTTATGATCATAGCCAAGGGAAGCATTGAAAGTATGTTTAGCGGTACCTGGAAGTGAAATTTCTTCATCTTCTCTACCTTCGATACGGAAATCAGTAACTGAGCTGCTCGTATAGGTGTAGTTGCCATACAGGCTCAATCCTTTGAGGAATCCTGGCAGAAAATCCAGTTGGCGCATGATGGCAGCTTCAAAACCGAAAATGGTTGCATTTCCACCGTTGATCGGTTGATGATATGTATCCCAAACATTGCCTTCGAAAGCAAAATCCTCTTTAGTTTCTGTAACGATAAAGTCCTTGATATCTTTATAGAAAACGCCTGCTGAAATGATTCCGATATTTTTAAAATATTTCTCGAGCATCAAATCCAGGTTCATGGATTTGGTTGGCGTTAATTCCGGATTTCCGATGGATATCTCATTGTCTTCTCTGGTCACTTCCCTGTAAGGAACCAGTGAGAAATAATTGGGTCTTGCCAGCGTATTGGTCCAGGCAGCTCTTAAAATGGTCGTTTTGTTGAAATCGTATTTGGCATGCAGGCCTGGCAAAATATTCATATAAGAATCAGAGACCTTTGGGGACAACGTGTTGACATCTTCATCAGCATCATACTGATTGCCCTGATATTCCTGTGAAGTGTTTTCGATGCGTACACCTGCGATCAGTGAAAATTTATTGCCCAATTGTTGATTCAGCATCAGGTAGCCACCTAAAATATTTTCCCTGGCTGTAAAATCCCCAGCTTCTGCTTCTGCCACTGCTTCCTCTTCAAAAAGTGAAGCATTTGTCAGATCCAGGCTACCAAGATATTCATTCGTTATTTGTTTTGCTGTCCTGTAATCTCCGGGAAGAAAATTATCTTTGGAATAATCTGATAAATTATTCAATGAATTGGCTATAAAACCATCTTCATCAACGGGGCTGTATTCAAACAACAAATTGTCTCTGAGTTTGTCTTTTGCTTTATACCTCAAGCCAATTTTCAAGCTGTTTTTAAAGTTGTTGTTCAACATTGGGATCAACAAATTCACCTTGAAGTTCTGGTCGATATCTTCTGTCCACTGGTATTCTTCAGTCAGTTCATCAAATTCATAATCATCCCTAAAATCTGCTGAAGATGCAGGAGAAACACTGTTTATTTTTGGTAGTCTTTTATCAGAAAAGTCCGTTGCAAAAGTTAAGTCTTCTGCTTTAAAAACAATATACCTTTCATTTGGTCTTTCTTCACTGGCTTTGCTGAATGAACCCGTCCAGTCCAGTTTGATATTGCCAAACTGGTGATCACCTCCAAATGCAAAACTCATCATGCGTTGGTCTTCAAGTCGTGCATTCTTTATGGCTTCATTTCCTCCTTTGGTCTCTTTTTCCATTTCTCCTATCCATGAGTTGCTGTCCTCATCATATTCAATATCTTTGTATACCGTTCTGTAACGATTTTCCCAGTCATTCCTGTGGTTGTAAATTCCATTGAGGAACAAAGTGTTATTTTTGTTCAGTTTAAAATCCAAAGCAGCAGAATAACTCTGTCTCAGACGTTGGATATAATATTGTCTGTATTGTAATTCATTTGTGTAAGCAGAGCCATCCTGGTCATCATCATTGCTGTAATCCCACTCCGCTTCAATGTTGTCACTTCCCAACTGATGATTGTGGTATGAAGCACTGAATATAAAGCCCAATTTATTATCAAGAAAACGATTACCTTAAATAAAGGCTTCTGTAAGCATAGGCTTTTCAGAGATCAGGTTGTAACCTGAACCCAGTGTTAGGCTTACCCTCTGATCGTAAGGCGCTGAACGTGTTACGAGATTAACTGAACCTCCAATTGCATCTCCATCCATATCGGGCGTAACTGCTTTGTTCACTTCAATGGATTGGACCATATCTGCGGGAACCAAATCCAACTGGACCGTTCTGATTTCGGCTTCGGCCGATGGAATTCTTTCTCCATTCACCATGATTGAATTGTATTGGGGTGCTGTTCCCCTGATGTTCCCGAATCTGGCTTTCTCCCTGATCGTATTGTACATTGATGCCGGGAATTCTTTTCAATGCATCACCGATATTCGCATCGGGAAAGCGTCCAACCTGATCTGAGGAAATGATATTGGTGATATTGCCTTTGTTCATCTGAGTGTTGAGTGCCTTGGACTGACCTTGTAATTGGCCTGTAACGACCACCTCGGAAAGTTCAACGCCCGCATTCAGCACGAAATCCATTTCGGCAGTCTGGCCAGCCATCACTTTGACTGCCTTGGTGTTTTGGTTAAAGCCGATGTAGGTTACTGTAACTTCATGCGTTCCTTCAGGTATGCCGGTCAATGTATAAAATCCATAGGCATCTGTTATACTGCCTTTATTAACGCAAGTTATGAAAACAATTGCACCCGGCATGGAAAGATTGTCCGTGTCCACGACGCGTCCTTTGATAATCCCGGTCTGTGCATTCAGGAATATGGAAGTCAACAATAATAAAGCAATTGATAAAAGTCTTGGTTTAGTCATAATGTTAATTTTTAAAATTCATGACAAACCTACGATTTAGCAAAAAAGTTAATGCCTCGTACTATTTAAGTTAAACTGAAGTTTCTCGATTCAGAATTAACATTATTTTAATTTGAAATGGTTTTTGCATTGATATTGCACGCTTTTTGAAGGTCTGAACCCTCAAAATTGTCTGGCTATTTCTTTCTCAAAATGTTGGATTTGTATTAGAGCGATCCATCATTTATTCGTTGAACCTGAACTGAATTCTTTTCGTCTCAATCAAACTTTTAACAAAAATTAAGTAGCAAACCCAGAAATGACATGCCGGATAAACCGGTGTTAATGATCGAAAGAATGGACACATTAACTTGGATGTGGAAGTTTTCCATACGAAATCAATCAATGAATTATTTCGTTTTATGAGAATTCCTTACTTTTTGATGGGATACAAAAAATCTTTGCTGACCTTTGAATTAAAGTTATGCAATCTGTTGCATAGAATTATTGATTTTCGTATTCAAAGTAGTATTTTTACCAAAAAATTGGGATGTCTGAGAACAAATCACAGCGTGGAGATAAAAATCATTTAAAATATACATATATGAAACTTTTTTACTTGCTGAGCATTTTCGCATTTTTTCCTCTGATATTGGCTGGTCAATCCAGACCTACGGTACTCAATGAACCATTGGATATCAGTCCTGATTTCAAGGACCATTCCAACTATTATTTTTTTGCAGATAGTCTGGTGACTTTTGATCCCAAAACAGGTAAAGGCGCCTTGAAATTCCTGCGGCATGAAGGTATGGGGCGGCATGCATTCAGCAATACCCAGTTTTCATGGAGGAAAGTAGACAATAATGAATTTCCTGCCACTGAATATCAGGCTGATCCTGTTTTACCCTTCAGCATTGAATTCATATCCGATCGTACAATACGGATCAGGATGGATACCGGAACTAAAACAACTTTCAATGAACCTTCACTGATGTTGGTAAGGGAACCGATTGCATTGAATAACTGGCAATACCGTTATGAAAAGGGCAGGCATATTTACCAATGCCAAAATGGAAGGGTGGAACTGATCAGCTTTCCCTGGAAAATCGAAGTGTATAATGCTTCCGGAGATCTGATCACTTATACGCGTCATCAGTTGGATGGCAATGCTTCCTATAAACCAGCCATGCCTTTTGGGTTTATACGTCGCAAACACGATTATAGCCGGAGTGTCAATGCGGCATTTAGTTTGTCACAAGGCGAGAAAATATTCGGTTGCGGGGAGTCTTTTGTCAATTTTGACAAGGTAGGGGACAAAGTTGTGCTGTGTACAACGGATGCCAACGGGGTAGGATCACACGAAATGTATAAACCTGTTCCATTCTTTATGAGCAACAAAGGATATGGTATGTTCATGCATACTTCTACGCCGGTCACCTGCGATTTCGGCAGCAGCAACAGGTCCGTGAATGCCCTGATGATCGGGGACGAAAGCCTTGACCTGTTTGTGTTTTTGGGAGAGCCAAAGGATATTTTGGATGAATATACCAACCTTACCGGAAAATCACCCATGCCGCCACTCTGGTCCTTCGGATTGTGGATGAGCAGGATCACTTATTTTTCCGAAAAAGATGGTCGGGATGTGGTGAAAATGCTTCGCCAACATAGAATACCTGCCGATGTCCTGCATTTTGATACAGGTTGGTTCGAAACGGACTGGCGTTGTGATTATAAGTTCTCTGAAAGCCGGTTTGATGATCCTGAAAAAATGATCGCTGATTTCAAAAAGGACGGGATTCAAACCTGTCTTTGGCAACTGCCTTATTTTGTACCCAAAAATGAACTTTTCGGAGAGATCATTCAGAAAGGTTTACATGTGAAAAATGCAGGCGGTGGCATTCCTTATGAGGATGCCGTGCTGGATTTCACCAATCCGGCCACATTGGACTGGTACGGCGAAAAAATAGGAGGTTTGCTTCAACTGGGTGTATCTGCGATCAAGGTGGATTTTGGAGAATCCGCTCCGCTGAATGGTCTGTATGCCAACGGGCGAACAGGCTTTTACGAACACAATCTGTATCCGTTGAGATATAATAAAGTGGTGTCTGATAAAACCAATGAGATCAACCATGAACGGGTGATCTGGGCGCGCAGTGCATGGGCAGGAAGTCAGCGCTATCCTTTGCATTGGGGTGGTGATGCGGAATCAAATGACCTGGGCATGGCATGTCAGCTGAGAGGCGGGTTGTCATTCGGAGTGAGTGGGTTTACTTTCTGGAGTCATGATATCGGTGGTTTCACTTTGAGGACACCAGAAGAGCTCTACCGCAGATGGTTACCGATGGGTGTTTTTGCTTCGCACACGCGTTGCCACGGTCAACCTCCAAAAGAGCCCTGGGAATATGGGAAGGCTTTTGAGGATTATTTCAGGTATGTCATGGACACCAAATACCGATTGATGCCTTATATTTATGCCCAAGCCAAACTCAGTGCAGATAAAGGGCTTCCCATGACCCGTGCATTGTTCATCGAATTTCCTGATGATCCGGGTGCCTGGAATGTGGACAATCAGTATATGTTCGGTTCTGAAATGATGATTGCCCCGGTTTTTGAAACTGGAAAAACAGAAAGAGTGGTGTATCTTCCCGAAGGCAACTGGGTGGATTTTCAAACACTTGAAAGCTATCAGGGTGGCCGGTTTGTTACCATTCAAACAGATAAAATTCAGGCGGTGATACTCGTGAAGGATGGAGCAGTCATACCTGTGATCGAACAATCGGTTCAACATACCGGTGAGATAGATTGGTCAAAAATTACCCTGGTTAAGTATGGTAGGGGAACTGATTCAGAAAATGTTCCTTTGTATTTTCCCGGAGCGGAAAAAATCAGCGAGGTCATCGTGGAGAAGAAACGCGGAAAATTCGTTGTAAGTAAGGATCCGACAGCAGGTAAGGTAGTTTTTAGGTTGAAAAACGGGAAGGAATAAAGGTTAATGTTTGAAGATTAATGGTAAATGATTAATGGTTAATGGGGAATGGATTTTAGGATAGGTTGTTTTTTTATCCACAAATGGTTCAAATGATTTTCACAAACAGGCACAAATGTGTTTTGCTGCATCAGGCGGGTAGGATTCAAAACTATCCACCAAAATGTTTTTTAAGCTGATGTTATAAATGGTTATGGTGATCCAATCCGGAAATTAGTTGAATTTCATTTTTTCAAAGAAAATCAATGTCAATCCCGAAGGAATGATATGATAATTTAAAATTATTTGAACAATTGCTGCTAAAAACACTGAAAGGGTGGCTATTTTTTACAGTTATCGCCACAGTAATTAGCGATTAAATTATTTTGTTCAGGCAAAAAACAGTCAGATAAAATCTCGAAAATCCTGTTTACTATAAAATATAATCTCTGATACCTTAAAACAATTTCCAGTTTGTTAATTTTTATCTGACCAATACCAAATGCCGCACCATGGATTGATGTTCGCTTTCCAGCCTGACAAAATAACTGCCTGAAGATAATTCTGAAAGGTCAAAGGTCAGGTCATAACTCCCGGCTTGCTGTGTTTCCCCGTTTTTGAGAGAGGACACGGTGTTTCCGTACACATCCGTGATGCGTATGGAAACAACTGATTTTTGATCCAGAAAATATCTGAAAGTCGTTGTGCCTGTCGTGGGATTCGGAAATAATTTTTGTTCCGGCAGTCCGTCAGGTGTATATTTTGTCACGGAAGAGATCAAATCAGTCGAAGGAGGAAATAAAATGTAGTCCACCAATCCACAATCGTAACCGATCGGGTCATAATCGACATAATCTTTCCAGAATCGCCACCTAAAGGTATGCATTCCCTCAGAAACCGGATAGGAAACGCGGCCCCAGTCAACTTCACCTGACCACTGATCCTGCCAGGCATCGTCAATAAAAAAACCCAGCCAATCCCAATCCTTCTCCGAAGATACTTTGCGGTAAAATGAAATTGAATCTGCAAAACTGACCACCATGCTGATGGACAATTCAGAATATTCATCGTGTGAGATCACTCCTGATCTGGCAGCATGTGTTCCTTCATACACCAGGGAATCATTCAATGTCCATGGTGTTTTACCGTCAAACAACCAACTGTACCTGGAAAAATCAGCAGTCTCCCAGTTTTCACTGAACTGCCCGATCATCTCAAGGAAATTTTTGCTTTTACTGTATGGAAGGGATCTCGTTTCAAACGCAAAATCTGCAATATCACCAGTCTGCGCGGCTTCACCAATGGTCACATAAAAAATTGCCTCTAAGGTGTCCCAGGGCATGATGGTTCCGATAGCTACCTCGGACTGTTGAATGATCATTTGTGAATAGGATGAAGTCAGGTATCCGGTGAGATCACAGGATGCATTGCCTACATTGATGGTCTGAATCTTTATTTCAGCAGTTTCGCCTGCTTCTGGAATTCCATTGCCGTTGCCAGCGGCTTCATCGTTGATAGTGAGTTCTCCAACGCGGAGAACAGGTGCATGAAGCACAATGTTGATTTCGGAATGCCAGCTGTTTCCCTCAGCATCGCTGGCTAAGACAGCAAATCGAACCGAATGTTGGTCCGGTATACTGTCTGCAATGGTAAAAGCAAACGCATCATTGAGCCATAAGCTGCTATCCGCATGGATGGTATTCCAGGTGCCGCTGTCGTTTGTTATCGTGATGAATGGATCGGTGGTGGTGATTTTTGCGGTGACACCGACTGCATCTGTCAGCCCGATGTTTCTGAGGCTTACGTCCAATAGGATGTCTTCGCCGAAATCGGCTATCTGGTTATTGTTGCCTGTTACATCCCTGATCTGATTTTTGCCATGAATGATGAAGGATCCTTCTTCCGGAGCAAGTATGATCATCTCCCCAAAATAAGGTATTTTATTGTAAGCGGTTACCGTAACCAGTATGGTATCCAGAACGGATAGTGGTTCACAAAGTATGTTGGCAACTCCTGCGGTTACATATCCGCGTCCGATGATCTTTCCTTTGATCGTAAGGCAAACCACTGCATTTTCCATATCGCAATGTATGTCGATGCTTTCGCTCCCAATGCCTATGGTAGGTTCATGAGTGACGTCCATCGCAGTAGGTGTTTCAGTCCGCAGGACCACTGACGGATCGCCAAAAATCGTCCAGGTGTCTGTCATATCGTATCCGCCCTGTCCGTAGGCATCGTTCATTTTCATGCACCCGTTCATGGCAATGCCGCCAATGCTGTGTTTGCTATGGGTCAGGTTTTCAGTGATGAGGCTGTTCATTTCATCCTGACCTTCCATCGGTTCGCTCCAATACTGGTTGATCGTGGACATGAGGGTAGCGATGGCGCCAACGGGTTGCCCTGCCTGTTCCATCCTGAGCCATTGTTCACCGAAACAGGTGCTGTTGGTGAAATCTCCGTTGGAGCAGGCAACAGAAATAATAAAGGGGAATTGTCGGGTGTTGGTGATCTGGGCAACTTCATTGTTACCGAAACCTGTTGTTCCCCAACCGCCGGAACCGCCGTGACCGCAATAATTGATCAGGCTGTAACCAGCATTGTGGATCAAATTAAGTACATCTGTAGTGTTGGGTGAGCCGAGCGAGTCCTGTCCACCCTGGTCCCCATCGTAAAGCTCATCGCCAAGAGTATAGGTATAATTCATTAACTGAGCTCTGATATTGCGGATATGCTGAAAATCAAATTCCCAATCATCTCCGGGGCCTTCAGAGGAAGCTATTCCCAGGGTGTTTTTATACCAGGCGGCAGATGGATCCGGATATTTTTCATAATTGATCGTTCTGTCGACCTGCGTTTTGATGTGGCTACCATTTTCCCCGGAAAATCGACCCACAAAAACCTCCGGGTAATGGTCATCGCCACTGATATAGCCGTAAAAATTGTCTGACCATCCAATGGGTGCAAGATAGGAAGGTACCTGTTGGTGGTCACCGACGAGTAGGAGCCAGGTAAGTCCTTTGGAATTGTAATAGTTTTTGACAAAAGATCGGATCTCTTCTGCATCTCCGATGGTTGCCACGTTGACTATTTCCACGGGAATCCCTTTTTCTCTTTTCCATTGGATATAGGCCTGCATTTCTGGAATGAACGGGCCGTAACTGATGATCAGCATGTTGCCGTCTTCTTCGAGCGGCGTGTATCTGGAAGCATGTGTATGGTTGATGAAGTGGCGCTGGTAGATATTCTTAAAGTCGATAGGTATGGCTGTGTTGCTTCTTTTTTGGGCAAGGCGATTTGGAATTTGTTTGCCTGAGGGTTTGATGCGAACGGTGATTTCGGTATATATTCTGAGTATCCCGGTGACAGGATTGTACTGAAAGGGGTAAGCGGTGATGGTTTGTCCGCAATGGTCGCGCAGAATATAGGGTTGACCGAGCATGGCCGGAGAGGATGGGAAAAAGGCATTTTCCTTATATATTCTGGCTTTTTCCCTGGAAATGGTGGATGGATCTTTCTGGCGGGAAATGGAACCTTTTGAGGGGAGTATGCTGATATTGATCTCTTCGTATCTTGAACTGATTACTTCTACAACCATTTCTTTGTCAGCGGGGATGATCAGGGAAGTGGTCAGTTTGTCCATGTCCGGATATCCTTTGCGCAGGATGGGTGTGCCCTGGTCAAGGCGTGGACAGAATTCTGATTTTCCTGTATGTGGTTTTTCGAGGACTATGCCTCCGGAAATAAAGGTGATGATGGTTTCATCCTCTTGTTGGGAGGTCAGTTGGATGGTCGTTTTAGAAGGAAGCTCAGGAATGCTTTGTGCATCTAATATTCTGGGGGTTTGGCATAGTATTAACAGGAGGATGGCCTTGAGCAGGGAGGGCAGATAAATGGATTGGTGAGTTGTGATGTTGATTCGCATATTGAGCTTTTAAATTTTTGTTCCAAATGTAGGGGAAAATAATGATTAATGGTAAATTAATAATGGTTAATGGTTAAAGGTAAATGATTAATGATTAATGGTAAATGGGGTGTGGATTTTTGGATAAGGTGGTTGTTTTTTTTTTATCCACAAATGGCTCAAATGGTATACGCAAATAGACTCTAATGTTTTTCCACAGATTTTCTCAGATTTCACACAGATTGACACAAATGAGCAGTTTTTTTAATAATGCACACAAATGTCCGAATCTTCAAATTTTCAAAACAACTTTATAGACTTTCAACTTTATCACTTTCTACTGTATTTAGATCAGGTGACGGGATTCCGGGTCAAGCCCGGAATGACAGTTGGGAGAAAGAAGGGAATCGATATAATTTTACAATCTTTTTACTTATTACTGTGACCGGTTGGTCTTGGAGGAGGTGATCCGCCAAATTGTTGTTGGCGAGATGTGGAATAATAGCGAGTTATTTTATTCATTATATGCGGTTCAACATAGCTATCGCACCTGTTCATTTAAATCCGGGCAAACGAAATATCGCGATTGGGATCGTAATTACCGGATTGCAGGCAGTTATTCTGACATTGTGTGTCAAAATTCCCGACATGGAGGTTGCTA
>DDTL01000205.1:0-1075 GCA_002344345.1 Saprospiraceae bacterium UBA2365 | reverse complement strand
ATTGAGAATCGAAATTCCCGACATAGAGGTGCTTGTTCAGACTTTGTAAGTAGCAATTATGAGTGTGCAGGTAGCAATTATGACATTGCAGGTGACAATTTAAACGGGAGTATTCAAAAAAGTGTGTCATATAAATAATTATTTTAATATTTTTCCTTTTCGTTGAATAAAGTTCTTATCCGCTATCCTGTTTTTATTCAACAAATGCCCGTAAATAGTTTTCACAAATTTGAAAATAGGATGGATGAACATAGATTGGGCGGATTTGCCGGATTTTAACGGATCATACATAAAAGATCAGTGTTGATCTGCCAGATCCGTCTGAATTTTGTTCAAAGAAATAGTTCCATGCCAGTTAGTTGTGGCAGTTTTGGAGATAATTCTCAAAAAACCAGTTGTCCTGTTGGAAGATAAAGCGGTAAAAAATCCTTATTTAGTCTTTGCAAGAAACCGCCAAATACTGCGTAATGCTTGTTTTTTAAAACAGTCATTTACAATTAGTAAANNTAAACTCCTTGTTTTCAAAAACTCATGCCTGTTCGATTCCCGCAGAAAGGTCGCAAGACCTGTCCTTGACATTTTTTTATCAAAGACGAAAAAACCAGCGGTTTTCTTGCAGACATTATATAAGATCATCTGCTGACTCTTCAAAACGGCTGATTTATGGATAGCAAGATTAAAAACCCGCTGTTTGACATTTTTCATTCAATTAAGGAGCTTGATAGCAATTATGATAACAAACCATTGATTTTTTAGGCAGCAAATCAGGAAGCAATGCTTTTTTTGGGATAATGGAGTATATCAAACGCACTTATTGGTGTAGTTAGCTTAGTAGTGAGCCGGATTTGAGGGTACACTTTGAGCAAGAGACATAATTTTGTTGTTGTAATTGAACTTTTTATCCTCAGCAAATATTATATATGCGAATCAAGCGTTGAAAAAAAGCTCCGAAAATCCTTTATTTGGCTTCAATCCTAAAGGAAGATAAAGGATTTTCTCGCTTTCATCCTTTAGGATCGAGGCAAAAAAGTGAGAAAATCCTGCTTATCTGCAGAATTAACTTTAACCCTTGATT
>DDTL01000012.1 GCA_002344345.1 Saprospiraceae bacterium UBA2365 | reverse complement strand
GGATTAAGGATTCAAAATTCTTTTTTTTTGATTAAAAATTGAATCAAAGCTGAAAATTAAAAAATTGTTCCGAAAACATGAATAAAATCGAATGAGAATGCAAATTTATAGGTTATTTTCAGATTGTATTAATGGCAAAAGGATAGAAAAGTAATCATGATTATGAAAATAAAACTTTGTGTGATAGATTCAATCCTGGGACTGCTCCGAAAAGTCCAATTTGTTGATTTTCATTCGTTTTTTGCCCCGACCTACTAACGTCAAAGATCTGTACAAGACTAATTGAAAACGATTGAAAACCAACAAATTAAAAGTCTCCTTTTAGACTTGTACTGACTGAAAACGTCAGTTGGGATTTAGAGGGCAAAGACTTTTCGGAACAGACTCAATCTTCAAATTTTCAAATATATTTCAACCAATTGAGCAGTAGTTTTATGCAAGTTAAATACTTCTTCAACAGCCCGTCTGCCATTTAATCCCATTGAATGTATCATTTCAGGATCAGTTAATACTTCTTGCCATTTATCAGCGAGTGCTTCATCTGAATTCGGACTATAGACGGCGCCAGCATTTGAAGCTTGTACTATCTCAGGGAAAGCGCCCAATGCGGGTTGCACAACAGGTATACCTGAAGCCAAAGCTTCGAGCTGATAAAGCCCGAATGCTTCACCATTCACTACCGGAACAGACAGGATACTGATCTTTCGGAAGAAATTATCCATAGAGGAGGAGCTGCATTTATCACCAAATTCAATAAATTCTACAAAATCGAGGAGCTTATTTTTTTTCAGTTTCCTGATTTGGGAGGCAATATAGGATGTGTCATCTGCTGTTTTACCACCTGTAAGTATCAATTTTGTAGTCGAAAACTCAGGATTTTTTTTCAGTCTGATGAATGCATCTATCAAAATTCCGAATCCATTATCTTCATTCATCCTGGATAAAAATCCAATCGCCTGAGGGTTTGTTGCAGGCTGCTGAACCGGATATAAAGCGGGGTCAACACCTAATGGTACCACATGAATTTTTGAATCCGGGATCTGCATGTGATCCTGCATCACTTTTTTAAAATATTGGCTGACAGCAATAAATGCATCAATATCTCTGGCTTTGTCGCTCATGAGTTGCCAAAGTTTAGGCTTAAAGATTTCGTTCATTGCATTGATCCACACATCCTCATCCTGAAGGGAACAATAAACAGGAACCTGAAGTTCTTCTTTAATTTTTTTTGCAAGTCCCATCAACAAGGCATTCGAAAGATGAACAACATCAGGTTTTTCATGATGCCTGATATAATGGATCAATTCATCCAGTTCCTCTCGCTGATATCCCTCGTCACCATTCAACATGGATATGGTCATTTCTTCAAGTCCTTCCGCTCTGGTTGAACCCGATTTTCTGGCAGCATATTTTAAAATAAAAGGAGAATTAAAAAATGAATGCAGCCATTTGGGCATGTGGCGGAAAATTTTAAAATGCTGTTTTAAATAAATATTTACAGCGCCATAAAATACCGGCAACTCAGCCTGTTGCTCAAAGTCTTTTAAAGAATGAGGCAGATATAACGGCAGGGTAACTGCATCGTGACCATTGGCCTTCATTGCCCTGGAAAAAACACTGTCCCTAAGGCAATTACCACAATAAAATGTGCCACCGAAACCAGGTATGATATAGATTATTTTCATTTAGTTGTTGAGTTGTTGAGTTGTTTAGTTGTTTAGTTGTTGAGTTGTTGAATTGTTGATTTGTTGAATTGTTGAATTGTTGAGTTGTTGAAATATTCGTATCACACCATCAGATCATCTTCCATTTCATTCAATTATTTTATTTCCCGAATGCATAAACGTAGCCATCATCTGCTCCGACAATGATAAACTTATTTGTTATGGCAGGTGTTGAATTCAACGGACTGCCAATTTCATAAGACCATATTTTTTTGCCTGTTTTAATATCCAGCATATACAATCGGCCATCACCTGATGCCACAGCAACCGCATTTCTGGCAATCACCGGAGAGCTTTCTATCTTTTTGGAAGTTGGGAAAGTCCATAAAAGTTTTCCATCCTTTTTATTCAGACAATACACTTTTTTGTCCTGTGATGTGATGATCACTACATTGGAATTTACTGAAGGAGAAGATGTTATAGCGCCATTACAGGTAAATTTCCAAAGCTGTTTCCTGGAATTCAAATCAAAACAATAAACTTCACCATCATAATTGCCAAAATAAGCGTGGTTGGCATCGATGGCTACAGAGGAAGCAATGTAGTTTCCAATATTTATTTTATGTAATTCTTTTCCTGTATTTGTATTAATAATTCTCAAAAATCCGTCGCAACCACCAAATGCCGCTGTATTTCCGGCAATTGCGGCAGAGCCGTTGATATAGTTATCCGCTTCAAATTTCCAGATTGCCTTCCCTGTTTTGGCATCCACACAATGCAAAAAATAATCATAACTGCCGACCAGTATGTTTTTCTGTTTTTTATTTGTTTTAAATGCCCAGTTGGGAGCGCCGGCGATCCGTCCTTCGGTTTTGTATTTCCATTTTTGTTTGCCATTCCGTAAATGTATCCCGTATAAGATACCTTCCAGTGTGCCGGCAAAAACCGTGTGTTCCAGTATCATCGGAGCTCCTTCGACTGAAGTTCCGGCGCTGAATTTCCAGATCAGTTTGCCTGTTTTGGATAAGGCATAAATATACCCGTCGTCTGAGCCCACTAATATGGTATCATTAAATATCAATGGAGAAGACTTGATCTTATCACCTGTTTTGTACTTCCAGAGCAGTTTGTATGAGTTTGATACAACGGAGTTATTCGTACCTGTCAGCGCCTGATCTCCCCTGAACGATGTCCAGTTGGTCTGTGAAAACACCAATGCTGTACCATTACAAACAAGGATAAAATAAACAAGCAGGATTATTCTCATCTTAATTTCAATTGATTGTTTTGGTGTCTTCACCTGAGTAATTTGACAATGCACCTGTCGGACAATTTTGAATGCACTGATATGCAGCCTTTTCAATCGCAGAATCCAGGGTTAGATTGAACGGTACAGAAATCTGCATATCAAAACCACGCCCAATATAAGTTAAACCAACCAGTTCATCATTTCGTTTTACGGTTTCAACACATAATCCGCATTTGATGCATTTTTCAGGTTCATAGACCAGAATGCCTTTTTTGAAATATTTCCGGACCAGTTTACGCTCTTCGGGCTTGTATTTTCTTTGATCAGCCTGGTATTTGTCTGAGAGCAAACGCAGGATACACGAAGAAGACTTTCTGCAATCACAGTGCATACACCTCTCTGCTTCTGAAATGGCTTCTTCCACAGTAAAACCGGGCAGTATTCCTCTCAAAGGCGCCGTTCTGTCCTTTGTTTTTGCTTCTTTTAAATACGCCTCAATTTCAGGTTGTTTTAACTTGCCAAACCTTGAATTAAAAGTTTTTTGTTGTTTGATAACGGGGTTTCCTGATAAAAATGTATGGGCAGACTGCGCTGCTGCTTTACCTTGTGCAAGCGCTTTAACCGCCATTTTTACAGGCGAAATAACTGAACCGCAGGCAAATATATTTGGGTAATTGGTAGTGTAAAATTCCGCATCCATTTGAATTCCTTCCTCTTTTCCTTCAGCACCGCATGCCAGGATCACAGCATCATATTCATTTTTGATCTCAATTGCTGAAACAGCAGTATTCAAACACAATTCTGCGCCAAATTTTTGCAGGATTTCAATTTCCTTTATAAGTATGCTTTTGGGCAATTCATCTTCGGACAGAGATAACAATGATCCTCCGGCTTCATGGTTCTTATCAAAAACTACACATTCATATCCATATCTCAATACATGGTAAGCTGCCGTCAATCCGGATATTCCTGCTCCGATTATGGCGATCTTTTTGTTTTTACCGGTTTCTTTAATGGGGAAATAATCTTCATTTTCCAGGGCGACAAATTTCTTCAGCTGACAGATAGAAACGGCGTTCTCAACCTGTTTTCTTCTGCAGGCGCCTTCACAGGGTGCTGAACAAATGTATCCAAGGATCAGGGGTAAGGCAATTTCTTCTTTCACAACGGCCAAAGCCTCTGCATCCTTTCCCTGTGCAATGAGTCTGTTCATTTTCGGAATATCCATAAACGCAGGACAACCAACCCTGCAGGGAGCTTCGCAGTCACCTGTATGGTCGCTTAATAACAATTCGAGGGCATTTTTTCTGAATTCGAATACTTCCTGCGTATTGCAGGACAGGTCCATGCCTGGCTGCACTTTTGATTCACATGCCGGGATAAAATTTCCTGTGAGATTGTTTTTAACACTACAGACCATACAGGACGCATGATTGGGAATGCTGTCATTGTGGCACATTACGGGTATGTTGATACCTATATGGGCTGCAGCTTTCAGAATGGTCGTATCCGCAGGAACAGTAAGTTCAGTATTGTCTATTTTAATTCGGATCATTTAGCTTATAATTACAGCCCCGGATGGACAAATTTGTTTACAGATATCACATTTTATACATTTTTCACTCATAATTTCATGCAGTTGATGAGGCCTCGGTTCAATGGCATCGGTTGGACAACGTTGTGCACATTTTGTACAACCAATGCAATCTTTTGTAATGGAGTAATGGATCAGGTCTTTACATTTTCCCGTGGGGCAGATCCCGTTTATATGTGCTTCGTATTCGTGCCTGTAATACCTCAAGGTTGATAAAACCGGGTTCGGAGCTGTTTTCCCCAAACCGCACAGGCTGCCGGTCTTTGTTTGCTTAGCCAGTAATTCAAGGGCATCCAGGTCTTGTAGCGTTCCTTTTCCCGAGCATATATTGTTTAATATATCCAGCATGCGCTTTGTTCCAACTCTGCAAAATGTACATTTACCGCAGGATTCATCCTGTGTAAAAGTTAAAAAATACCGGGCAATATCTACCATGCAGTCCGTATTGTCCAGGACGATCAAACCTCCTGAACCCATCATGGCTCCGGCTTCAGTCAGAGAGTCGAAATCTATGGAAATATCTGCCATGGATGCCGGAATACATCCACCTGATGGTCCTCCGATCTGGACAGCTTTAAATGTATTCCCTCCGGCAATGCCTCCACCGATATCTTCGACAATTTTTCTGATGCTCGTACCCATGGGAACTTCGATAAGTCCGCCTCGGTTGACTTTTCCGGCTAAGGCAAAAACTTTTGTTCCTTTACTGTTTTCGGTACCAGTTTTACTGAATATATCAGCGCCATTTCGCAAAATCCAGGAAACGAGCGCGAATGTTTCGGTGTTATTGATCAAGGTTGGCTTTTCCCATAATCCGCTTTGCGCAGGGAAAGGAGGCCGGAGGGATGGAAAACCTCTGTTACCTTCTATGGATGCGATTAAAGCAGTTTCCTCACCACAAATAAATGCGCCTGCTCCTTCAAATAAATCTATGTCAAATGAAAAATGGCTATTTAAAATATTTTTTCCTAAAATATTCCTTTCACGACAAATATCCAACGCTGTATTAATATGTCGAACGGCTAACTGGTATTCGGCACGGATATAAAAAATACCTTTACTTGCGCCCACAGCATAAGCTGCAATGATCATACCTTCAATAATCCTGAAAGGGTAGGATTCAAGCAGCATTCTGTCCATAAACGCACCCGGGTCGCCTTCATCTCCATTGCAAATGACATATTTGCAATCTGCCTTTGTGTTTTTTACAAGCGCCCATTTATCTCCTGTTCTGAAACCTGCGCCGCCTCTGCCACGCAATCCACTACGTTTAATTTCTTCAATGATTGAATCAGGTGCTTGATCATTCAGGCAATTATTCAGAGCCGTAAATCCTCCCAGTTGCATGTATTCATTTATATCCAGGGGTTTAATGACACCTCTGTGTTCGGTCCCTATATTGATCTGGTTCGAAAGAAATTCTGAAATAGGTGTATCTCTTTTATCAGGCGAATATTTCTTTATGGTTTCAGGCACATTTTCTATTGCCAGCTGTTCGATAAAATTCAGAAAGCGGTTTTTATAATTTGTGAAGATATTATCAGGTTTGAAATGATCCAGGACTATTTTCCGGACATTCTCTGGCTGGATTTTAGTGTAAATAGCAGGTGTTTCACCGTTTTTAATGATTTCCATCATGGGTACCTGATTGCAGACACCCACACATCCCACTTGTTTTACATGTACATTCAGTTTATTTGTCTGTATTGTTTTTTCCAGTACTTCCTTCACTTCAGAGCTGCCACTGGCAACGCAACAGGAGCCCAGCCCTATGCGGATCTCTCCCTGAACCGCATTTGAATTCAAACCTTGGTTTGGATGCCTGATTCCCGGATTATTTTTTTGACGGATAAAATCAGCCAGTATGTCTGGAATGCCGTCAGTGGTAACCGTTCCGTAAGTAATATCATCAATTTGGACTACCGGAGCAATCGTACAACAACCAAGGCAGGCAACCTTCAGCAAGGTGAATAAACCTTTTTCATCCGTGTCTTTTCCTTCAGGCAATTTCAATTCTCTTCTGAAAGCATCATATACCAGCATGGCGCCTTTAATATGGCAGGCAGTGCCCACACATACATGAATTATATGTTTACCAACCTGTTGATGTCTGAAGCGGGAATAAAATGTGGATACGCTATTGAGTTGGGCAGGTGTTATGTCCGTAATTTCACAAACCCTGGTCAATGCTCGTTCGGGTAAATAATTGAATTCCTGCTGAATTGCCAGCAGGATCGGAATAAGCATATGTTGGCTGCGCCCTTTTCCAGAAACTATTTTATCAACGATATCTATGATCTCTTCCGCCATCTTTAATTATTTGCCAATGCAATATAAATTATTTCCCGCGCGGATAAAGACCTGACCATCTGCAAATGCCGGCGTATAATCAGATTTTTCTCCAAGCATTGGTTCACCAACCAATGTGAATTTTTTTTCTGCCTTAAAAATGTGCATCGTTCCTTTCCTGTCCATTAAATAAACGAGCTTGCCAACAATCATTGGGGATGAATAAATCCCCGCCTCAAAATCGTGTACCCAATATTCTTCACCCGATTTTGTGTTGTAACATGCAACTTCTCCGTAACTGGTAGCTACAAACAGAAAATCTTTTGTCGCTACAGGACTGGGTACATCTGACAAATAGTCATTGTTCTCCCAAAGTATCGTTGGTTGATCGCCCACCTTTATGGCTGCCAGTTTTGCATACTCATTCACCGCAAAAGCAATACCATTGGCATAGGCTATTGAAGGACCCACTTCACCAGAGGTGCAGTTGATCGACCAAAGTTGCTTGCCAGTTGCCGGATCGTAGGATGATAATCCCGGATCTGCCAAAACCAGAATTTCAACGCGGGAGCCCGTATTCACAATGCTGGGTGAAGACCATGAGCTTTTTACTTTCCTCGGCGTACTCCATATGGTTTTTCCTGTTTTTGTATCCAGTGCCATCAGATTTGACCCCTTTTTCTGATCATACTGAACGATCAGCTTGTCAAAATACACTATGAGAGAAGATGAATGTCCATAGCTTTTATCGGGTACGCCCAGATTTCCTGACCAGATCATTTTCCCGGCATGATCAATCGCTGCAATATCACCGTTGGAAAAAACAGCATAGACATTTTCTCCATCCGTTGCGGCTGAAGCTGCTGCGTGTCCCGTATCATCCGACACTTTGGGCGATTGAGTACTTTTCGGAACATTTGTTTTCCAAATAATTTTACCGGTATTTTTGTTAAAACAATATACTTCCTGTTTTACTTCATTGGCTCCTGTCAGAAATACAAAATTGCCCCAAACGATCGGAGAATTCATGCCTGGCAGTGGTACAGCCGTTTTCCATTTGATATTCCGGCCACTGGCTCCATCCCAACTGACAGGTGCATTATTCTTGTGTGACAGACCAATTGCTCCGGCGCCTCTGAATGTAGGAAAATTATTTTTCATCGCGGCAGTCGGGTAATCCAGTGGATTGAAAACCAATTTTTTAACAGTATCTGCTTTTGCTGTATCTGCAACTGCGAATTGAGTTGTATCCGGCGATAGATCGTCTGATCTGTTGGATTCAGGATCGACAAATGTATTTCTGTCATTTCCGGTGCTTGCTTCCCCGGAAACAGGATCTTCCATGTTTTTGTGTGTGATATAAGCAAAAACCATGGCGGTAACTGCAAGCATTAAGCCACCTGCGGATAACCATTTCCTGGCATTCCTCTGGGTTAGTACATAAGTCTTTTTCACAGGTAATTCAATTTCTTTAACTTTAGTTTTTTTGGCATCGATCATCAATGCAGCCAGGATACAAACCAGAACACCCGCCAGGAGCAGATATCCACCGAATCTGATCTGCCATTGATTGGTAAAATAAGCTTTGCGGGCCAGCAAATCGAATTCACGGATCTCTGTACGTAAAGCCTGATCCGATTCATCCTGTTCCAGACGTTCAATCAAAGCGTTCAAGACTTTGGTATTGACAGGATCAGCACGATTGATCTGAAAATAATTTGCGATCAACAAAACGCAAACAACAAATGAAAATACGCCTGAAACCAAAAAAATGGATTCCCAAAGATCAAATGGTCTTTTAGTTTTTTTATCTTCTTTTATCATAACACTCCCGGTTTTACAGGACAAAATTCCATGCATCGGGCACAACTGTGACAGGTCGCTTTGTTAGGACTATAGTCCGGATGATATTTGAACACTGTTAAACTGATAAGCATTAAACCGAAAACAAGTCCTGTAAATCCTCCTAATATCCAGCTGCCCAGATAAAACTCTTTTTCAATTTTTGCCACTTCAAGATTTAGCTCATCCATGGATTGTCCGCTGGATCTGAAGGCTGTGATTTCCAACGCTTCCTTTTCGCCCATTCCATAATTGGTGTTGTTTTTTAATTCTTTGGCAAGTTTAACCTTTGGATTTACATGGGCAAAACCTGAAGAAAAATTTGAAGCAAGAAAGCCACCGGTGAAAATGAATATTGGCACCATGATACTCAACAAAATATACCGTCTGACAACGGTCTCTGTTTTTTCTTTTTCCTTCAATTGTACCGGCATGTTAATAGCGCCGTAAGGACATGCATTTTCACATAATCTGCAGTTGATGCAGGTTTCAGGAGTGATGGTCATGTGTTTAAATGAAAAACGACTGATAATATTTAACAATGCGCCGTAAGGACACAAAAACCGACAGTAGGGTCGTGCAATAAAAACACCTGCGATCAGGAACAACCCTCCGATCATAAACATGGTAAAGCTGGCATCCAACCTGAAGAAACCAACGAAGGGATCATATCTGCAGATCACAAAATCAGTACCTGTTGCCGCAAACAGGACAGCAAGACCCAGGTAGATGAACGGGAAAATCCCAAGCACTTTTTCGAGCCAGGCTTCAATTGGCATAGGTTTTAAACCTACAATATCCTGCAGGGCGCCCAAAGGGCAAATACCTGCACAAAATGTACGCCCAAAAAGAAGCGTATAAATCAGTGGAATGATAAAAAATAAAAAGGCAGTTAAGGGTATGTGGTAGTCATCTTTAAAAAGGGCAAGTGTTACATTTTGTATTGCACCAATGGAACAAACACAGCCTTCCCTATAGAATCCAAAATATAGAACTGAAAAAACCGAGGTCCAGAAAACCAGTTTTCTGGAACGCTTCTTCAATATGAAATAGCTGATCAGTGACAGCGCAGTGATCAGCACAGCTACATCAAGATATTCCAGCAAGAGTAACCTGGGTGAAGGCGTAATGGTCTCTGGTTGAATATGGCCTTGTTCAAATTCAGGTTTTGGAAAACGATTCTCTGCATTTACAGGAAAAGATTGAAATGCAAAAATCGCGGAAAGTATGAAAAATAATATATAGATCGATTTTTTCATGTCTCGTTTTTCCAATTTATACCCTGCATCAGATAAGACTTTCCTGAAGGTACTCTGGATATGGCGTTTGAGGGACAATCCCGGGCAATGCTGCATTCGTTGCAATTGTCACAAATGCTTTGATCTACCTGCAATTGCAAGGAGCCATTGCCAAAGGCTTCACATCCTTTGACGCATTTTGCACAGCCGATACATAAGTCTTTTTGTATATGATATTCGAAAAATGGTTCTTCAATAAACTGTCTCGTTATAGCAGCAGTTGGACATAACTGATTTTCTGCACCCGTATTTAAATTTTTGACACCTTGTCTGAAATATCCTCCGCACAGATCGCAATAGCCACACATATCGAAGGCATGAAAGCATTTCACTGCAGAAGGCGTTTTGATACAACTGGTGGCACATCTTCCGCAATGTGTACATTTTTTTGTATCTATTTGCCAGACATATTCCTGACCGACCAGTTTTGGTAAAAGTCCGCCAGCCATGACCCCGATGCCTCCGAGAATGGAAAACTGTATGCCTTTACGCACAAAATCACGTCTGGTCAGCTTGATATTTTTTTCTTCTGCACTCATTCTCAATTCATGACTTTATTCCCTGAGTATGTTTATATTTTAAAGCTTTCTGCAGGGTACATCCGGAAAAACGATTGCATTTATTACACAAAAAATCATAGTTGCAGGTCGATGTACCAACTTTTTTGAATAGTACGACACTTGCCACAGTACTCAATCCCAGTATAATGGCAGCTCGTGGTATGGTTTTTAAGAAGGATCTCCTGTTCATTTTCTAATGTTTTTTTTCAAAAATGCGAATTTGTTTTCTTTCAGGATCAAGTACATATATATTGTTTTTTGAATCCACGGCAAGGTCCAGACCTTTTGTTCCCTGATCAAATTTACCAGGTGAGGCAACCACATACAAAAATTTTCCATCAGGTGAATATATTTTAATCCGGGGAATTGCTTTCTCACTGGTTACAAAATTTCCGTTGGAGAGTATTGCAAAATTTGTAGGGTTGCAGCATCCGCAAAATCCTTCAACTTCATCCGAATGTTTACCCCAACTTGAAATAAAATTGCCTTTGGCATCAAATGCCTGAAGCAAATAACGCCCCGGGTTTGTCATCCACAACTCGCCATCTCTGCCGATGGAAACGTCAAAGAATGAACTTCGGATAATGATATCCGGAATTCCCTTTTCGGCATCTCCTTTTCCAAGGAAGTTAAGGAATTTCCCTTGTGTATCATATTGATAAACCAGGCGGGATTCCGCGTCAGCTACATAAATATGATTGTCTGTTGCGGCAATTCCAGTGATGATAGATTCACTGTTTTCCAAATCCCAGCTCCTCAACAAATTACCGTTAAAATCCCTCACTTCAATTCGATGGTGAACTCCCATAAATAGTTCATTTTTTGAATTGACAGCGATGCAGCTGACCGTATCAATGGAAATAATTCGTTTTGTTAATTTCAAATCCTTACCATAGATTTCTACCTCATTTCCAGCGATGATGATCTGATCTTTGGTATCAATGGCAATCCCGTTTAATTCCGTAAGACTGGTGTTAATCTGATTGATTTCAGTATAGGCTATTAGTTCAGGGTCGATATGGTTTTCACCTTTTGTATCCAATTCATAAAGATTTTGGTGACTGTTTTCGGAATAGAATAAATCGTATACCATAAAGCCTATCAAACCCAGTATCACAAAAATCAATATACTTATGATAATATTTCTATTCATTTGTTATTTTTTAATGTCGTTTTGTGTTCTGATATTGATACATAGCATTTCTTTTGAATCCCTCATGATCAGGAAACCGTCTGCCAAAGCTAAAGGTCCCCAGGCATCCTGTCCATCCAAAATTTTTGTTCTGCTTAAAGCTTTAAACTTTGATCTGTCAGCTTCCGCGATTGTAAGGTTACCTTCATCATCCAGTATATAAAACTTATTGTCCGCAAACAAATAGGGTCCAAGCCCGAACCGTGTTGCTTTGCCGCTGGTCCAGCGAAATATTTTACCATCTTTCGGCTCGCAGCACACAAATTGATTTCTGTTACTGCCGGCGTCTTTTGGCAAAATGGCGAAAATGGATCCTTTGTAGAATAAAGGTGTCTGCTGTTCAGAGCAAATGCCTTCAGTAGGACCATATTTTTGTCGGATCTCAGCAGAAAAATGGTCGCCATCCGGGATAAGTTTAAGTATTACAGCTCCAAATCCATATCCGGCGGTAACAAAAATATTTCCGTCATCCAGGACTAATGGAGAAGGCGCAATGACATTGGCATCAACAGCTTTGCTTTCCCAAAGTATTTCACCTGCATTTTTACCTTCTGCTTCAACTCCGCAAATTCCCCCGATCGCGGCATAAACATACATTTTTTTTCCCGCATAAGTCATGGGCATCACTGATGAATGTGACATTTTCCATTTTCCTTTGTTGGGTGTTTCCCAGATTACTTTTCCTGTCCTGCAATCCACACCTATCATCAAAGATTTGCCTCCGGGAGCAATAACAGCGACATTGTTATCAATTAGCGGACACTGTCCGGTATTCCAGTAGGGTATTTCTGTTCCATAAGCTTTTTCCAGATCTATGCCCCACAGAAAATCTCCCTTATCAGAACTTACACACATCACATGACCTTTAGGGCCTATGGTCACTACGTATAGATCATTCACTGCAGGGATGGTGCGGGAAATCCCGTGATTTCGCTTGATGTTGACCTTATAAGACCTGCGCCACAACTCTTCTCCGGTCTCAAGTATCAGACATTTCAGAACATCTGTTTTTTTTGCCTCGTTGTAATCCAGGATATATACTTTACCATTGTATATCGCGGCGGATGCATGCCCTTCGCCTAATCCGAGACGCCAAACGATGTCGGGACCGTCTTTTCCAAATTGGTCAATCAAAGCAATCTCTTCTTTATTTATATTATCAAAATCAGCGCCTCTGAAGTTTGGCCATTTACCTTTTAGAGAAGAAGTATGATCTTTGATAAATATAAATTTCTCTCCAATATTTACGGTTGTAACTGTATCGGGTTTATGTTCAGGGCGGTGATCCAGACCAGGAATGCTGGCATTAAAATGCTTTACAGGATTGTAGGCCAACCAAAAAATAAAAAGTACTATGCTGATGAAAGCAACACTTAAAAAGATGTATTTTTTGGTCTTATCGGTAATCATTGGATCTCATTCAGCTGCCAGAGAATAGGCGATCAAAGCATTCCCATGACGCAGGTATAAAATCTTATTCTGGATCACAGGATGTGCCCAATGCTCTCCATTCCCTGGTTTAACTTCCATTTTGCTGATAATCTTAAACTTTTTATCAATTGGTTTTACAAGCGCTAAAATACCCTTATCGCTATAACAATAAAGCAAACCGTCATTGGCGATCGTTATACCTTTTCCAAGTGCTTTGGTTTTATATTTAATCAATCCTGTTTCCCAATCGAGCGCCATCCATTCTTTTTTCTTCTGTCCTGAACCATAGAGGGTGTTATTGTGCAAAACGACACCACCCATCTGATTGTCAAGGGCTGTATTTGTCCAAAGTTGTTCAACTGAATTTCCATCATCTCCAACTTTCAGCAAAATGCCTCCTGATCCATAACCACTCACAACGTATATTTTTCCGTCGGCATATAATGGTGTATTCGCATGCACGGATGCTCTGTTTTCTTTTGGAAAATTCCAAAGCAGGCTTCCTGTTTTCACATCAATTCCCAGTATATCTTTAGCAGTCAGCGTACACATTATTTTTTTGCCTGAATGATTGAACACGATCGGAGAACAATAGGCTGTTAACTGTCCTTTGCCAGGACTGGTCCATATTTCTGAACCATCAAGCAGGTTGAGAGCAACAATATTGAATTCTTTTCCACCTGTTGCGAAAATAACTTTATCATCGACCACCAGGGGAGATTCCACGATACCCCACTTGGGAGGCTCTGCGCCATATGTTTCTGCGAGATCTTTACTCCAGACGATCGCACCTGTGCCTGCATCCAGACATACCGCTTTCCCGTAACTGCTGTTGATATACATTTTATTATCAAGACAGGTTGGGGTAGATCTGCATCCGGGAAAGGATTCACTCCATTCTATGCCATAAACTGTTTTCCACAGCAACTTACCTTCCAGGTCAAGTGCATACATCACACCTGAACTATCCTCCATCCCGGTCAAAATAATTTTATCTTTCAAAACTAACGGTGATGAAAAACCAATACCGAGCTCATCATAATGCCACAATATTTTCAAACCAGCTTTGGGCCATTTGGTCAACAACCCTGTTTCATGATAGATTCCGTCCCGATTTTTTCCACGCCATTGAACCAGATCCTGAGAAAGTACTGATAAGGAAAAGATCAGAAATAGGGGTATAAGGATATGTTTGTTGTACATAAACCTGAATATTTATTGTTTTAAAGAATAAGCCATAAGCGTATCGCCGTGCCGCAGATATAAGACGCCATTCCGGATAGCAGGGTGGGACCAGTGCTGATCCGAACCCAATGTAATTTTCATTTTACTCACCAGTCCGAGTCCTTCATCAGTCAGTTTCATCAAAGCCAATTCGCCCTTATCGCTGTAACCATAAAAATGATCATCTGCAAAAATAACCACACCAATACCTATCGGTTTGGATTTAAATTTTACGACTCCTGTTTCCCAGTCCAAAACAAACCAGGATTTATTCTTATCACCTGAACCAACGATCATTGATTTATACCATACTGCTCCACCCATTTGGTTGTCGAGTAAAGAATCCTGCCAGACCTTGGTGACAGATCGGCCGTCTTCACTCAGCTTAAGCATGACGCCTCCGGTACCTGAGCCAGTTGTGCTATACAGATATCCGTCTTTGAATATGGGCGTGTTGCTGTTAATGCTGTATTTATTCGATTGTGGATGTTTCCAAAGAAATTCTCCGGTATTCCCATCGAAACCCGCAATAACATTTGCAAAAGAATTCACAACAATTTTTTTTCCTGCAACTTCAATCAGTTGCGGAGAGCAAAAACTGCCATTGCCTTCTATCCCGACTGATTCCCAGATGGTTTCACCGTTTGCAGGATTTAAGGCTACCATAGCTATGGAATCACCTGCGGGTGTAAAAATGATTTTATCATCAAAGATCAATGGTGATTCAACTTTACCGAATTTAGGAATAATACTTCCGAATTTTTTTTTCAGATCGACATCCCAGATTTTATTGCCTGTTGTAGCGTCCAGACAAACAGCCACACTGTAAGCAGTTAAAATATATAATTTATTATTATACAAAGTAAAAGTGGAGCGAGTGCCTGGATAATCTTCATTCCATTCTGTGCCATACGACGTTTTCCAGATTACATTTCCTGCAAGATCAAATGCATACGCATAGCCAATACTGTCTTTTTGATCAGGAATGAAAATCCGATCATGCGTAATGATCGGAGAAGAATGTCCGGAACCCAGTTCATTGTAACTCCATAGCAATTTAAGTCCATCTTCAGGCCATTCTTTTAACAGGTTTGTTTCGTTGTAAATACCATCGCGGTTTTCACCCCGCCATTGAGAACTGATCTGAGCAATGCTCATTCCTGTCAACATGCAAAAGCTTAATACTAAAACCCAGGTTCTTTTCATGTGTATGTTCATTAATTTTCTATCTGCTAAATGGAATCTTTGTTGAAAAATGTGGACATAGCTCATGCATGTCAATAAATCTAATACCAAAACGATCATGCTTGTTTTGTTAATTATAGCCTGAATGTTCTAAACATCGATTGCATATAAAAATGTTTGTTTTTTTCCTTATTTGCGGTAAATGTAAGGACTTTTAGGTTAATCACAAAAGACTTGTTCAGGCTATTATGGCAGTTTAGAACTATTCTATTGTTTTAATATAAGCTCCTTTTAAATAAAAAATAAAAAAAATAAGAATGGAAAGTTCAAAATGACTGTCTTGACCCTTATATTTTATTTTCCCGATAAAATTACCTGTTGCCACATTTTTGATTTATTTTGTCATGGAATTAAAATATTGAGATGAAAAACACACTGCTTATCGCACTATATTTTTTACTGGTATCCCAACTATCCGGCCAGGGCAATCCTATCCATGTTTCAACCTCGGATATCTATGATTTTCTGGATGAAATGGCCTTGAATAAAGTGATATCCCTGAATACTGCTATCCAACCATATGCAGATCAGTACATTTTTTCCTGTTTACAACAGGTCAAAATGAAAGAGGATGCACTTGATCTGCGGCAAAAAAACGCATTGGATCGTTTTTACCAATATTATGCACTTACGAGCAGTGCTATCAAACCTGATAAAGATTCCGGATTGTGGAAACGCACTTTCAGAACATATAAACCATCGTTGAATCCACCGGGTATTTTTTATCAGGATTCGGCTTTTCAATTGGCTGTTGAACCTATTTGGGGCATGGATATGATGCAGGTCGGTGAAAAAACAACGTATCACGTCTGGGGTGGTGCATCTTTAAGGGCTCATTTTGGCAAAAATCTCAGCGCTTATGCAAGTTTACGGGATAATACAGATAAAGATTATCTGGCAAGGAAATCCTACCTTAACCTCAGAACGGGTGGAAACTATAAAAACGGAACTTTCGGTGGAGAATACAGCGAAATGAGAGGTGGTTTGAACTACCATTGGAAAAATGGCAGCATTGGCCTGATCAAGGATCATGTCAATTGGGGAACCAACTACCACGGTGCGAATATTATATCAAATAAAGCGCCTTCTTTCGCACAGATCACGCTGCAATTGAAGCCGGTTTCATGGTTTGAATTCAATTACCTGCATGGTTGGCTGGTGTCGAATATGGTGGATTCATCCCGAACCTATTTTACGCCCAACGGTAACCAACGCGATATTATGAGGCCCAAATACATCGCCGCCAATATGTATACCATCCAACCTGTCAAAGATATTTATTTTTCATTTGGGAATTCAGTGATTTACAGCGATATGAACCCACATCCCGGATATCTGATACCCTTTATATTCTACAAATCTGTAGACCACTGGCTGAATTCAACGGATGGAGTAGGGCGGAATATAGGGCAAAACTCCCAGATGTTCCTGAACCTGAGCGTCTTTAAACTGAAATATTTTCATTTATATGGTTCATTATTTATTGATGAATTAAAAGTTATGCGGATCGTTGAACCGGGAAAACATAATTTCTGGAGTTTTAAAGCAGGCCTCAAGCACCAAACGCCCCTGATCCCGGGTTTGTCTGTGATCACAGAGTACACCCGAACGAGACCACATGTTTACCAGCATTATATCCAGACCACCAATTTTGAATCCAACGGATTTAATATGGGGCATTATCTCAGGGATAATGCTGAAGAATGGTTTGTTGGTATACATTACAAACCTGTCAACCGTCTACATCTGCATATGGAGTATACCTACGCCAGGAAAGGTGAAGAATATGGTTATGATGATGGCAGTGAAGCCATCAATGATCCTTTCCTCAAAGAATTGAGATGGACTTATCAAAACCTGGGAGTCGCGGTTCATTATGAAATACTTCAGAATGCTTCTGTGAGGCTGGGCTATGAATTTCAACATCATGAAGGAGCAGATGTGGAAACCTATACACCTGAGTTGTACAGGGGCAAAACCCATGGTTTTATTTTTGGGTTACGGACAGGTATCCAATAATCTTTTTTTTGTCAAAGCAAATTTGATGAATCATTGCATGATAAATGATTTTTTTTCGTTGAATACGTTCTATGGATGTTCTAAAAATTATGTATACCAAAATGATCCTAATGAGCAGAATTAAGAAAGTATTGAAAGTGATCCTGCTGACTTTTGCAGTGTTATTCGGACTGTTATTGCTGATCCCGTTGCTTTTCAAAAGTGAGATCATCCAAAAGTTCAAGGAGGAAATCAATCAAAATCTCAACGCTAAAGTGGATTTCGGAGATTTCAGCCTGAGTATGTTCAGGTCTTTCCCGGATCTCAATTTTACCGTGAGTGATATGTCCGTCGCAGGATTGGATACTTTTTCAAAAGATACCTTGTTTTATGCTGATAAGATCAGAACCCGGATCGATCTGTGGAGTTTGACGAAAGATGAATTCATCATCGAAAGTGTCAGCCTCGTTCATCCGAAAATCAAGGCTAAAGTGTTGAAAGACGGTCGGGCCAACTGGAACGTTTTTAAAGAATCAGATGACACACCTGAAGATGAAGAAAGTAGTTTTACTTTTTTGCTTAAAAAATTCCAGATACAAAACGGAAAGGTGGTCTATGACGATCTGGAATCTGATATTTTTACCACCATTGATGACATGGATATTGAATTGAAAACCATTTCCAAACCTGAACAAAAGTATGAAACTTCCACTTCCTTTGGTAGCTGGACTTTCAAAATGGAAGGTATGGAGTACCTGAAGGATGCCAAAGCAAAACTTTTGGCTGATATCCAAACCGATGCAGCCAACTGGAAACTTACCTTCCTCAAAAATACCTTATGGCTCAATGAGATGAGTTTTGTGCTCAATGGTTTTTTGGCCATGCCGGACGATATTGAAATGGATATGGGATTTAACTCAGAAAAATCTGATTTCAAAGGTTTGCTTTCTTTGATCCCTGTATTGTATAAAAGCGATTTTGAAAAACTGAATGCCAAAGGAAATGTTGTGTTGAACGGGAAAGTCAGCGGCATTTACAGCGACACATCTTTTCCTTTCATTGGTGTTGGATTAAAAGTCGATCATGGTGAAATTGCTTATAAAGGAATGCCGGACAAGATCAATAAAATCGACTTGGATTTCGAGGTTGACCATGTTGGTGCAGGAAATGATAAAATGACTGTGAATCTGAAAAACTTCTCCGGATCATTTGCAGGAAATCCGGTGAATATGAAATTGCTGGTGACTAATATAGATTCAGATCCTTCACTTGACGGAATGCTGAAAGGCAAACTTGATCTATCCCTGCTGACCAGGATATTTCCTCTTGAAGGGAAAAAAATATCCGGTGTGATCGATGCCGATGTTATGATGAAAGGCAGGCTGAGCGCTATAGAACGTAAAGACTTTGAACATTTTGATGCAAAAGGTTTTGTAAAAGGCTCAGGGATCAGATACCAGGAGCTGAACAGTAAAATAAAACTAAGCATACCTTCTTTCAGCCTGTCAGTGACACCTGCATACCTGGATATCCGTAATTTTAACTTGTTACCGGGTAAAAGTGATTTTGCACTGACCGGAAAGGTTTTCAATTATTTATCCTATTATTTCAGGGATGAACCGATCAGAGGCGCATTCATTTTAAATTCAAAAATGCTGGATGTCAACGAGATCATGTCATTCACATCAACTGATACTTCAACTGAAACTGTTTCTAATAAGGATAGTTTTTCGTTGGATCTTCCGGTCAATGTAGATATGAGTTTTACAGCGAATGTGGATCAATTAATTTACGATGACATTCGGATCCAAAAAGCTCAGGGTACGGTCAGACTGTCAGACGGGAAAGTTTTTCTGGATAAATTCAGGGTCAATATGCTGAAAGGTGTGGTAGACATCTCCGGAACTTATGCTACCAAAGATTTGATGAAACCGGAAGTTCAAATCAAAATGAACATGAACCAGATAGATATCGGCGAGACTTTCCGAACTTTCAATACAGTCAGACAACTGGCGCCGATTGCTGAGAAAAGTAAGGGATTATTCAACCTGAACCTTGATTTTAAAGGAAGAATGAACGAATTGATCACCCCGGATCTGTCGACTTTGACTGGAACCTGCCAGTTCCGCACCAATCATATTGAAATAGAAAAATCTGAAGTTTTTCAGATGATCTCATCGGCCATTAAATCTGAAAAATTCAAAAACCTTGCATTAAAGGATATCAAAGCGGACATCATCATGATCGATGGTAAATTTAAGATCCTGCCTTTTGTGGTCAAAAATAAACAAAATGATCTTCTGATCAGCGGTGATCAGGGTATCGATGGTTCGATTGACTACCTGCTTAATTTTGATGTAGCTTCTGAAGAATTGGGTAAGGATGCACTTGCATTGGCCAACCAGGTATTAACGAATTCAGCCGGTAAATATGGTGTTGACCTGAAGTTACCTGAACGGATCAGGTTCGATGCATTGGTCAAAGGAACACTGAAGAAACCGGTCATTAAGATAGATGCCAAAAAGCAGCTCAGTCAGGTCAAAGAAAAAATCGTTGAGCAGGCAAAGGAAAAAATTCAGGAGACTTATACCAAAGCGAGGGATGAAGCTGTAGACCTGGCTCAGAAAAAAGCCGATGAACTGATGGCAAACGCCCGGATCGCCGCGGATAAGATCATTGCAGAAGCATCAAAATCTGCTCAGCAAATTAAAGATCTCGGTGAAAAAAGCGCTCAAAAAGTGATTGAAGAGGCAGATAAAAGGGCTACAGAATTGGTTGCCAAAGCAGGTTCCAATCCGATTGCCAAAATTGCTGCAGAAGAAGGTGCAAAAAAGATCCGCAAAGAAGCACAGAACGGCGCGGCAAAGGTTAGAAAGGAAGCGGATTCAAAAGCAGATCAGGGAATGCAATTGGCACACAAACAAGCGGATGATCTGTTGGCTAAAGCCAGAAAAGAAGGCGATGATCTGATCGCAAAAGCAAAGAATACCTCTTTGCAGATGTAAAATTCCCGGCTCAGTATCGATCCGCAGGGTGATTGATACATTTGAATTAAAATTTAGTAGTTATTCAGGTGGTTAGATAATTAGTCTGTTAGCATTTTAGTCTCTTGGAAAAGATCGTGTACTTTGATCAAAAGATACTATATTTGATTTGGAATCATAGGGTTTAAACCTTGGTATAAATCATATGCTGATAGACTTAATGCTAAAAGGCTAATAAGCTAAACAATTACAAAATTTAAGCAAATCATTCTTTTCAGATGCGTTGTTTAAAATCATTTCAAGTACTTGATGATTTAAGGAAGAAAATATAAAACTTTTCGGAGCAGACTTAAACTTTAATTATCCTGATATAATCACATAATTTTAACCGGATAAAATAGTACGCTGAAAAGATCACCATTCTGATCCAGGGACGAAATGATGTGTAAACAGATATTAACGTGGCAGAGTATGTAATCTGCCGGATTTTAATAAACTCGAAAAATAATGTCAGCAAATGTAATTCAAATCGAACAGGTCACAAAATACTTTGGACGATTCAAAGCCGTCTCATCTGTTAATTTCAGTGTTTCTGAAGGCGAGATCTTTGGATTCCTCGGCCCGAATGGTGCCGGAAAGACTACATGCATCAAAATGATGCTCGATCTTCTCCGCCCGGATGCAGGAAAGGTATCCGTATTTGGTAAGGAAGTAAGAAAACATTCGGTTGAAATAAGGAATTCAACAGGTTTTTTATCGGGAAATTTTACCCATTTTGATAATATGACAGGAATTGAATTTTTTAAATTTGTCTCCAGTCAAAGGAAAATATCCTACGTTTTCCCAAAGCAATTGTGCGAATTATTTCAATTGAGTTTTATTGACCTGAATAAAAAAATGAAATCCATGTCCCGTGGCATGCTACAGAAAGTTGGCATTATGCAGGCTGTTTTTCATAACCCGGCGCTGCTGATCCTGGATGAACCTACTTCAGGATTGGATCCGATTATGCAGGATGCTTTCTACAGCCTGATAAAAGAGCTGCACAAAAAAGGCACCAGTATATTCTTTTCATCTCACAATCTGAGTGAAGTGGAAATGAACTGTCATCATATTGCAGTCATTCGTGATGGGATGATCGTTGCCAATGAAACATTGGAAAATCTGAAGAAAAAAATGAATCGCAAACTCAGTTTCAAACTTAAAAAACATCTGCCGGGGCTGACATTAACCAATGCGGAATTGATTTCTACTGATGGTTTGAACTATGAATTTTTGATTCGGGGTGATGTGGAAAGTATGCTGAAGGAATTGAATGAATTGCCCATTCATGATTTTTCATTTCCTGAACCAGGACTCGATGATATTTTTATGAACTATTATAATTCAGGTTTGAATAAATAAGAAAGTCATGTTAAGCTATTTCAAACATATACTCAAAAGCCATCTTGGATTCCTGATCTTTGCCATGATCTTTATCCCTTTGATACAGTTTCTGATCATCGAAGTTTTTACAGGGCTTGAAACCAAACCCTTTATAGATTCCGTAATGAAAATGCTGCCGCCGCAAATTAAAATGTTGGTCGGGGATCAGTTTTTTTCCAGTTTATCCATAGAAGGAGCAGTCGGTTTTGGATTGAATCACCCTGTTGTTTTAATGATCCTGATCATTTTATTAACAGCGATCACATCAAAACATATTGCAGGGGCCATTGAAAACGGAACCATGGAATTGCTCCTGGCTTTACCACTTAAAAGGACTACTATCGTAAGCAGACTATGGATGATCGTTGCTTTTATTTCGTCGATGCTGATCCTGTTTGCCATGGCAGGACTTTTTATCAGCGTGATGCTATATGATCATTTAAACATTGACTTTATTGAAAAAACCCTCAAGGTCGGTTTAAATCTGTGGTTTTTGATGATGGTTTTCATGAGTTTTTCCCTAATGATATCTACGTTCATGAAAGAATCAGGCCGGACGGCATCTATAAGTTCCATTGTGATACTTATTTTTTATTTTGTAGATATGCTGAGTGGACTCTGGAAACCTCTTGAATCTTTTAAACCATACAATATTTTCCATTACTACCAACCACAGAATCTGATGACAGGGCAAAGAAGCCTGGATCAAAATCTTCCTGTGCTCGTCATTTTGATCTTTATATTTTCCCTGGTCAGCCATTGGCAATTCCAAAGGAGAGATATTTAGAATTGAACCAATACATTTTATGTAGTTATTTAGGTGGTTAGCTTATTAGTCTTATAGCTTGTTATTCTCTTTGAATTGAGTTAGTAAATTAGGCAAAAGACAACAAATTTGTCCTGGAATCAAAGGTTGTAACCTACGCCATAGATCATTAGCTAATAGACTTAAGACTAAAAGACTATTGAGCTAAACAATTACAATTTTATCAATGTTTCGAATGACCGTTTCAGCATTATAGTGGATTTCATACCATTAAAATGATCAGGCCATAGTAATGCGAATCAAGGATTGAACCTACTTCCTGGTTTTTGTTTAGTTAAATTCTGATCCACCAGGTACACTCTTTACTCAATGCCTGAAAAGGGTTGTTTTTAATGCGAATCAAGGGTTGAAAAAAAGCTCCGAAAATCCTTTATTTGGCCTCAATCCTAAAGGAAGATAAAGGATTTTCTCGCTTTCATCCTTTAGGATCGAGGCAAAAAAGTGAGAAAATCCTGCATATTTGCAGAATTAACTTTAACCCTTGATTCGCATTTTTAATCAATTCCTATCGGGTAAAATTGTCCGAAGGACATAAACCTTAAAAGCCCCGGATGAAGCCCGGGTTTAGGATGTTTTCGTGTTTATAACCCCGAAGTGGGTTGAATGATTTCGATAAACATTTTCAACCCTTGATTCGCATTAGTATTAAAGGTTTTTGCCATTTCAGGAAAATGGATCATTTGCCGGTCAGGCATAATGTAAAGACGCTCATGGAAGCATTTCTGAGATCAATTTAAAAGGACCCTTTTGATAATGTGATTGACCAGATACAGAATTCGCTCCATTTTATCCAAATCAATTTTTTCATAAGTGTCCCGAATTGTATGATAGTCGGGATGAAAACCGGAGAAAAAACTGAGTACCGGAATATCTTTTGGCAGGAAGGAGGCATAATCGCTGCCTGTATATCCATCCACTTCCCAAAGATCCAGAAGGAAAGGTACCGGAAGCTGATCGTTCTCGTTGGAACACAATTGCTTTAGTTGAGGATCTTTTGCCCTGAATCCAATGCTTAAGGTTCTCGAAAATGTATCTTCAGGTGCAGACCTGGAGATCATATCCATGTTCACATAAAGCCGGATGGTCCGGGGATCAGCTATTTGACCGGCAAAATAACTACTGCCTGACTTTCCTGTTTCTTCACCAGCCCAACAGGCAAAGATCAGATTACATGGCGGCTTTTCCCCGCTTTTGTACCACATTTTTGCAAGGGAAATCACACCTGCAACTCCACTGGCATTATCATCGGCCCCACAATAAATTCCCGTTTCATCCATACCAAGATGATCGTAATGCGCTCCGATCACAATGGCAGTCAAACTGTCCCTGCCAGGGATCATTCCGATCACATTTCTTGCCACCACAGGGCTCAGCTGAGTGTTTCCCTGGATCTCAACCTCCAATACTTTGAAAGATCGTTTGCCTTCCTCTTTCTCAGGTTGTTTCCCGGAAAGGTACCTGTCCAATATTTTAAGAGATTTTTCATGGTTGAAATAAATGACCGGCACATCATTTTGTGTATCTCTTACTTCAAATTTAAAACCGGTCTTCTCAAAATCATCTTTATCAAGATTGTCATGTATATCCAATCTGATACTCGCCATCGATTTACTGCTAATGGATCCGTTCCTCTTTTCCGCTGCTGACTGCTTTTCATATACCTCAATAGTTTCAGGCAACACGATGGCTTTAGGTGAGATCGTATCAGAATTCAACGCATTTCCAGTCTGATTGTCGGCAACTGAAGAAAAATCAATATTTGCCGTTCCGTTGATCCTGAAATTATGAAAAAATTCTTCTGTAAAAAAGTCTGTATGAATAGAAAATGTGTCGTGCAAACTTTTTTTTGTGTCCTTAAAAATAAGTTTTGTCCCCTCATGAGTGATTTGAATCAGATCATATTGCTGAAAATATCCGGTTATGTCAGGTTTTGCATTATCAGATGGATTTAAAGGAGACAATTTCATTTGTTGCATCATCGAAGCAATATAGGAAGCTGCTATCTGATTTCCTTTTGCACCGGTCATCCTGCCTTCAAGATCAGGTGAGGATAAAAACTGAACTACAGTAGCAAAATCAGTTATTTCAGGATCTTTTACTGAACTGAAAGGCTGTTGTCCGTTTGCACTTGCAATGAAGAACAGGTTGATAATCAGGTATGAAACCAATGGTATCTTCATCTTTATTTTTTTACTATTACTCCATTGGCCATCAGCAAACTGACCTCCAGGTGTTTATCCAGCAATAAAATATCAGCATCAAAACCTGTTTTTATAAAGCCTTTGCCGTTGAGTTTCAGAATCCTTGCAGGATTACAGGTAGCTACAAACAATGCTTTTTCCAAAGGGACACCTTCATCCACCACGGCATCTCTGATCTCTCTCAAAACAGAATCGGGAAGCCCCATTTCTATTTTGATCAGTTTGCCGGTCACCGGATCAAAACCAGGCAAGGAACCGCAGGCGTCAGAAGTAAATGTAATGTTTTCTATCGGAACTCCGCTTTCCAACAATTCTTTCAATGCCCTGGAAGGCTTGATCTCTTCATCAGGGAAATAAGGATAGGAAGAAGTGGTTATATCAACATAACCGAGTTTGCCGTAAGATTTGGCATCTTCAAAAATATAATCATTGCGGTTGCAATGGGTTGGCAGAAACTGAGTGTATTTGAGTTCGCTGTTGGCTACCACATCGTGAATGGGTCTGAACGGATCATTCGCATCGCCCATATGCATATTGACGATGCCTGCTTTACCTCCGATCATTCCGGCTACACGTGCATGAGCCACAAGTTTGGTCAGTTCTGAAAGGGTAGGGACAGATGACCTGTGGTCAGAAATGGCGATCTCTCCCACACCTATGATCTCCTCAAAAAGAGCAATATCTTTTGCAATGTCTCCGGTGATGGTCGGCGGAGGGACCTGATAGGCTCCGGTGTACATCCATGCGGACATCCCCTTGGCACGGATAGACTTGACCTTCATCAAAACACTTTCCACGGTACGCGTGATACCATCTGTTCCCAGGCAACCGATCACCGTTGTTACACCACCATCGATCATCATGCTGATCTCCAGCTCTGGCATGCGGCTCGCCGGACCTCCTTCGCCACCGCCTCCCGTGATGTGGACATGTGAGTCTATCAACCCCGGAACCAGGTTTAAACCTTTGCATTCGATGATCTCTGTTTTGAAACTGTCAGAAAGTTCGATATTTTCCTGAATGGCGATGATACTTTTTCCTCCAACCAAAACATCCTTTATGCCCTGATCATCCGGGCTGTAAACATGTGCATTTTTAAATAAAGTCAACATTTTCTATGATTTTAAATCCCGAATTTATCTCCCGGTAACAGGATGTCCACGATCAGGCCTTTGCCTCCCAGAAGACTGCCTTTTTTCTGTCTGGAATTTTTGGGGTTGCGGATCACCACCACCTGATTTTCACCAACTACCCTGATGTTTTTGCCCGAAACAACGATGGCAGTGGACTCATCGATTCCGATCCCTATATGCCCGGTATTTTCCAGACAGGCTGCGATCAGTCTGTTCATCCGTTGTCTTTTGATGAAATGCTGATCGATGATGACGCCTTCAACCAATCCCAGACCTTGGGTAATTTCAATATTGCTGTGTTCAATGGTAGGGAAATCACCTGTATAATCCGGATACCTGATGGAATTGCCGGTCAGCATTTTTTTACTCATCACGGCTGCTCCGGCGCTGGTTCCGGCGATGGTAGCGCCATTCAGATATGCTTTATGAATGGCATCGTACAGTTTTCCCGTTCCCACAATCCCCATAAACCTGGTTTGATCTCCTCCTGTAATATAGATCAGTTTAGCCCTTGTAATGGAATCCAGTCGTTCACTCGATAAATCGTTGTCAGTTCTGACATTCATGCCAATGATATGGCTATAACCGGATCTCTCAAAGTCCAATTTGGCATACAAAACGGCAGTATCAGGCTCTTCACTGGACATGGGCAAAACGATGATATAATCTTTGGGCTTCAAATTGGCTGTTTTCACCATATCATCCATTAGACTTTTGGTTCTGTCGCCACCTCCGATGATAAAGAGTTTACCTTTAGGTGATATTTTTTGACCATTGCCGGGAAAAGCAGCAAAAAGTAATAAACAGGCCATTAACCATCCAAAAACTGATTTAAATTCCAACTTCATCCGATTAATTTTTTTATAAAAATAATGACATTCCTGCTATATTTGAGCAAATTTGGTTTATTATCTCATTTTTTTGAATTAAAAGCCTGAATGCTGTATGAAAAACAAGAATTTTTTCTTTTTACTGTTTATGCTCAGCACTGTTTTGCTTCATGCTCAGAATGGTCGTTTGCTGATCGTGGGTGGCGGTTCGGAAAAGAACGGCGCCAATAGTTGGAGCACACCCGCATATAAATGGGCAGGCGAGGGCAGGAGAGTGGCTATGATCGGTACCTCTACCGGCAGTCTTGCGCCCTATTTCAAACAGCAGTGCGGAGCAGCATTTGCCAGGGAATTTGCCGTTAACAGCCGTGCCGCAGCTGATGAACAGAGCTTATATGATACACTGATGACCTATCAGACGATCTTTTTCAGAGGAGGTGACCAGTATGATTATTACAATTATTACAAAGGAACCAAACTGCTGGATGCAGTCAGGCAGATCTATCAGAATGGGGGAACGATCGGTGGCACCTCGGCAGGCATGCACATCCTGTCAGAAATCGTATTCAATGCAAGATTGGGCAGCGCCTATCCGGATGAATGCATAGAAGATCCATTCAATAAATACATCACCCTGGCAGATGATTTTCTGGATTTTGTGCCGGGACACTTGTTTGATACACATTTTTGCGAAAGGGGTCGCTTTGGAAGACTGACAGGATTCCTGGCAAATTATTCATTCACCAAAGGCATGGACATCGTCGGCCTGGGCATGGATGACCTGACCTGCATGACCATAGATGAGCATGGATTGGGCACGGTATTTGGCACCGGTTGCGCGAATCTCTACATACCTGGATCTCCTTTCAGTCAGCATGATACCAAATTGCTGGTTGATTCCGTCAGGGTGGTTCAGTTGTTGCATGGATGTACTTATCATTTTAAAACCGGAGAGATCGGATTGGGTACACTTACGGCTGAACTTTATCCGGAGGATATGATCACGAAAGGGAATTATACAGTCTTTGCCAGCGGAACGAAGCTTCTGCAGAAAAATTTAGCCCTGCTCAACGACCTGCAAAATCATACGGGTACTGTAACTGATCCTGTTTTGATCCTTACGGGAGATCTGGCACTGGCAAATTTGTATAAAGATGAACTCGTGATGCTGGGATCCAATGATCTTGTGGTCCGACAGATCGACGGGTCTTCTGCGGATGATCCTGAATTAAGCCAACTTATCTTGCGGTCTCCTAAAATTATCCTGCTTTCAAATACTACGGAGGCTTTGAGGGCTTTCATACCGACTGCGAATGGTTTGTTGTTGAAAGACAAGTTGCAATCTGACGGAACGATCGCTGCATTTTTGGGAGATGATGCGCGGTTCGCCGGAAAAACGGTGGTAGATAATTTTTATGAAGAATATGCTTCCTATTATGCAGAATTGAATTTTGAGCAAGGTTTTGGTTTACTGGATCAGACGGTGATCATGCCCAATACATTCTTTAACAGTGATATGTATGAGAACTCGGCCACTGCTGTTCCGTATGCGATGGCGAGAGATACCCTGAAATACGGGATCTGGCTGACCGATGAAAATTATTTCAGGTTTTCAAATGATGGTTCCGGTTATAAGTTGCATGGATATGGCAAAGCCCCTGTGATGGTGCTGCGCAATGAAGGCGGGAAGGCAGGATTTTCATCCAGAACGAGTACTGGGAGTACGTCATCTGCCCCGAGAATGGTTGCCGGTTTTGAAAAGCTCACATTCTCACTGGTGGATCATTCGGTACCGTATGAATTGGGATCAAACATGGTTGGCACAGAAGAAGGAATAACCTCGGACGAAATTCGACTATTTCCGAATCCTGCAGATACGCATTTTTTTGTCAAAGGAGCAGGGCAGGGTTTTGAATTTGTAATGATGGGAATGGATGGCAGGCAACTGAGTTCAGGTGAAGGCAGCAAGGATGAACCGATCCGGCTTGATCACCTGGAATCAGGCATGTACCTGGTTATGATCCGGGAAAAGAATGGTGGCTCCTTCCAGGCGATGAAACTGGTGAAACTGTAGTAAAGATCCGGATTGCGCCGGCTTTCGGTGTATAGGACCATGGTTAAAATCTGGTTTGAGTAAATTAGTGTCATAAAAATTGAATTCGTATATGTTTTGGCAGAATTTCAAAGAATTTTGATAAATAATGATATTTTTTTAATCATTACCATGCTTTCATTCTTTGTCAAGACTTTTGGATCTAAGAGTATACAGGTTCCGGTTTTGTTTTTGAAAGAGCCTGATAAGCAATGATATCATTTTTTTGGTCAGAATAAAAAATGCTCATATTAAGGATGAAAAAAAATTATCCGGTTTTAATTTTCCTGCTTTTCCTTGCGATCGTTTCTGTATTTTACAATTACGATGAAATAATCTTCCTGCGCCCGCAATCCATTCATAAATGGAGGCAATCAGATAATGCCTCCCTCGCATTGAATTACTACCAGAACGGGATGCATTTTTTTTCACCTGAAACGCATAATCTGACTTCAGACGGTGGAACAAGCGGTAAATGCTGTCCGAGTGAAATACCAGTGTTTTATTACTTCATTGCACTTTTATATAAGTTATTCGGATATCACGACAGCATTTTCCGCCTATTGAATACATTGATTTTCTTGCTTGGAATATTCTACCTTTTCAGGATCTTCAGGTATTTCCTGACAGATGTGTTTTGGTCAATCGCACTGGCTTTATTGTTTTTTACTTCCCCTGTACTGGTTTATTATGGAAATAACTTTTTATCTAATTCATCGTCTTTTGCATTTTCCATTATAGGCTGGTATTATTTTTTCAGGTTTGCTGAAGAATCTGAAAACAAATGGTTTTATGTTTCCATGCTACTGTTTTTAATTGCAGCGGCAAGTAAAGTGACCGCATTGTTCAGCGTGTTCGCAATAGCAGGAATGTATTTTTTCGAAATCACCGGTCTGACTCAATTTGCCAAAGGACAAAAACTGTTTCAATCAAAAATCCGGATTCCGGCTTCCATGATTTCCATTGTGGCGATCGTCGGATCATGGATACTGTTTGCAAGCTATTATAATCAAAAGCATGGTTGCACTTACTTTTCAACAACTATTTTCCCGGTATGGGATTTAACAGGAGATGAAATCGTTGGTGTCCTGGAGGGCATCAGAAATTTGTGGCTGGAACAATACTTTCATGCATCTGTTTTGGTTTTCCTCTCCATTTGTTTTCTGTTTCTGCTGGTAAAATTAAAAAAGAGCAGAAAAATCCTGACTTTCAGTATATTTATCATCCTTATTGAAGTGGCTTTCTACATCATTCTTCAATTCTGGACATTTGCCGATCATGATTATTATACGATCGATATGTATATTTTGTTCGTGCTGCTGTTGTTGAGCGTATCTGAAATTTTTAAAAACTATTATTCAAAATTCTTTTATTCAATATTGGTTAAGGTGATTTTTTCGGTTTTTCTGCTGCTGAATATGCTGCATGCTCATCAGAAAATGCATGAACGATATCATGGCTGGATGAATGATTATGATAAGCATAAGGATATTTACACCATAACGGCTTATCTGAGAGAATTGGGCATATCAGAAAATGATACGATAGTGTCTGTTCCGGACTTCAGTCATGCTTCGTTGTACCTGATGAATCAGAAAGGATGGACAGAATATACTGATGCCAGGTTCAATAAAGGTGAAAAGATCCGATACAATCAGGATAGTGCCGGAATTCAATCTTCCATCCGTAAGGGCGCTGAATATCTGATCATCAACGGGATAGGAGAAATATACGACAAACCTTATCTGGAAAGCTATTGCACACATCTGAAAGGTCATTATGGAAGCGTGCTTGTTTTCGACTTAAAAGCACACACCCGAAATTTCAGCCTGGCGCAACGGATTCCTGAAACGGTCCATCGATGTGATGCCGAAACTTTGAGCAGAGACAGTTCATACTTCCTGGATCCCGCAGACAGTACGCTGTTCGAGTTTGGAATTTCGCAAAATAGCAGATTTGCACATAGTGGAAAGCATTCATCCAAACTCGATGCTGATGCTCCTTATGGAATGACCATCAGATATAAAGATCTCAAAAATGGAGAAAGCTTCCGGATCACTGTCTGGCGCAAAAACAAACAGCCTGCCAATGCAGGATTAACTGCCTCGGTGAGTGCCATTCAATATTTTAATGGACAATGTAAGGTAATTGAAAAGGATAGATACGGATGGGAAAAACTATTATTGGAATTTTTTATCACTCCGGAGTTGGTCGGACAGGAAATTACGATTTATGCATATAATCCTGAACCTGATCCTGTTTACTATGATGATCTGGAGATTATCAGATACCGATCCGTTTTTCACGATTGAGTAGTCTTTACAGGCAAGCCCCGAATGATGCATTTTCCTCGTTTTGGTATATGAGCTACTTTTTTGAATAGTCTCTCGTCCATGCAGTAGTTCAACGTGCTCACGCAGAAGATGAACTCCTTAACGCAGAAGATGAACTTGCACACGCAGAAGGTGAACTCGTCAACGCAGGAGTTGAACTTGCTCACGCAGAAGATGAACTCGTCAACGCAGAAGTTGTACTTGCTCACGCATAAGATGAACTCGTCAACGCATAAGATGAACTCGTTAACGCAGAAGTTGAACTTGCTCACGCATAAGATGAACTCGTCAATGCAGAAGATGAACTCGTCAATGCAGAAGGTGAACTCGTCAACGCAGAAGATGAACTCGTCAACGCAGAAGATGAACTCGTCAACGCAGAAGATGAACTCGTCAACGCAGAAGTTTAATTTGCCTGTGTAGTAGTTAATGGATCAGGACTTGTACCTATTTAATCAAAAAAAATTTATTATTATTGATATTCAATATGTTATAAAAGTAAATAACGAAATTTACCGCACTAATGATAAAATGTTCATTTCTGATAAGATTTAGAGAATGGGTGGTGAGCACTTAATATATGCAAAAAACACAGATTTACCATTTTCAACTTTTGATCGGTTCAAATAAAATGAATATTAACAGTAATAGATATAAGTCAGGAAGGTGTAAAACGCTTAGCCAAAGGAAGAATACAAACTTTGCGAAACTTTGCGACTCCTTCTCTGCGAACTTTGCGGTTGATGATTTTACCGCAAAGCGCGCAGATTTTTTCGCAAAGGCCGCCAAGAGTCTCTCCGATATTATTATTCAATTTCAAATTTTAATCAGTTCAAATAAAATGAATATTAACACTAAAAGATACAAGTCAGGAGCTGAAATTGCATCATCCCTGAGTGAACGAATCGAAAAATCAGGCTCATCGCACTAAAGGTGAAAAGTCAAGGCCAAAGGATATCCATTTTAACCGGGAGCTGGTTTTTGTGGAGCAATCGAAAGGCAGGAAAGACCGGTATACCATTTTAGGTAAAAAAGCATTGAGCATGTTGCGCGCTTATCTGGATGAATATAAGCCGGTCAAATGGCTGTTTGAGGGACAATATGGTGATCGTTATTCCGATACCAGCATCCGCAATGTGTATGACGATGCCATCAGGAAGAGTGGCATAAAGAAGAAAGGCGGTCCCCATACTTTACGACATTCTTTTGCCACACATCTGCTTGAGCAAGGAACAGATCTGAGGTACATTCAGGAATTGCTCGGGCATCAATCCAGTAAAACCACTGAGATCTATACCCATGTGAGCGCGAAAAACTTTTCAAAGATCAAAAGTCCCGGAGATTATCTGGAAATTTGATGGTAGCATACAAAAAATGATTATCTTTAAAGCGACAAAATCATTAAACATGATGACAAAGCCCTTTTTTAACCATATCCATCTGTTTTTCAATGTATTATTTAAAATACTACCTTTTGACAGAAGTGGAATAATGGGGATATGGGTGATATTATACAGGAGTTACCGCCAAGTGTAAGAAACAGACAACGACATAGAAACATTGAAAAGTAAACCATTGTGAAAGGACAGAAAAACAAAATATCGAAAAGACCAGAAAGCCGACACTCAAGCCGACTCTATGTTTTTTATTTTTTTGCCACCGCACATTTTTTAAAACAATTGCCGACCCTCATTGCACACATTGCCAAAGCCCCACAAGCCAACGCTGAAACCAAAGCTTTGTCAAAGAGTGCAATCTTGCAAGCCCACCAATGAATGAAGAAATAATTAAATATCATTTATCATTACTTACTCCCTTTATTGAGAAAAAGGATTCTTTGTCTGCTAGACAATACCTTGAAGCTTTGGATGAAAAGATAAAAGGAAAAGTTTTTGAATATTTTTTAGCAAACCTTTATACTGGAAATGGTTTTATTTCACAAGTGAAAGGTGGAAAAGGGGATAAGGGAGCTGATATTATAATTAGAAAGAGTAAGCATGTTGAAGATATTGCTTTTATTATTCAAGCAAAAAATCATAAAGCACCGCTAACAAGAAAAGATACCCAAGCAGAAATTGGACAATTCAGAAAAGAATCGGCAAAAGAATACAATTGCAAAAGATACAGATTAATTACGATTAATGGTTTTGTAAAAGATGCATTTGAATTTCAAGAAAAGGGCTGGGTTGACTTATATAATTGGGATCATATAGAATTCTTAATTCGGGAATATGGTAAGAAACAAAAAATTAAACCTACAGCTGACCTTAGAAGCCATAATAAGCAAACTTATGATGAGATTCTTAGACTCAAAACATACCAGAAGCAGTTATCAATTGTTCAAGCTACTGGTACTGGTAAAAGTTATGTGATTTTCCAATTACTATGCGACTATATCGGAAAAAATATATTACTAATTGCACCATCAAAATACATCATAGAACAGTTTAAAAATAATCAAGAATATGGTTGGTTGTTGGATGGTGTTGATACACTTCATTATCAGAATCGTCAGAATTTTCTTGACAATAAACTTGAAAGAAATAAATACGACTTAATTATCCTTGATGAATTTCACAGGACAGGTGCTAAGACTTATGAACCCAAAATTAAAAAATTACTCGAATACAATCCAAATGCTTTAGTTATTGGGGCAACTGCAACCCCTATAAGAACAGATGGCAGGGATATGAATGACGAGTTTGAATTTGAAATCGCAAGTAATATTTCGTTGCCTACTGCAATAGTAAAAGAATATCTTCCAAACCCGATATATGTTGCATCAATTATTGACCTCGAAGAAGAAATAGAATATTTAAAGAATGATCTTCAGCAATCAAAAAATATTTATTTAAACAAAGAAGAAGAAAGAAAAAAACTTGAGGAAATTGCACTTGATTGGAAAAAGAGCAATGGAGTAGATACAATTCTAAAAAAATACCTTGCAGGCACTAAACTTTGCAACTTCATTGTTTTTTGTGAAGATGTTGAGACATTAAGAAAATATAAGCATAGGGTATCGGAATGGTTTGTAAACGCTGGCTTTTATGATGTAGAACCCTTTGTGGTTCATTCAAAAAAAACTGATAAAGAGAACCATGAAGCACTAAAAAGATTTGAGACCTATAATTCTCAACAAAAAATTGCATTGCTATTTGCTGTTGATATGTTTAACGAGGGTCTTCATATAAAAAATGTAGATGGCGTGATATTGCTTAGAAAAACAACATCTCATATTGTATTTTACCAACAAATAGGAAGATGCTTACAAGTAGGAAAGAAAAAGCCAATAATATTTGACTTAGTTAATAATTTTTCAAGTGTTGCAGCCAGTAACTTTCTAACAGAACTAAATGAAGCCAAAAGGAATGAATCTTTCGAATTAGAGAAAGAAGGCATTATTGATGACACGCCTCAATTTAAAGTCTTTGATCATACTAAAGAAATTCAGGATGTTCTACGAGAAATTGAGGCGAAATTTGAAACATGGGATTTCTGGTTTAATCTTCTTCTTGAATGGAAGAACGACAAAAAAGAAAATAAAAATTCAGATTTAAATGTTCCCTTTAAAAAGATTTATAAGGGTTATAAGCTTGGATTTTGGGTAGATAACCAAAGAAGGAACAAGCAAAGATTAGTGGATTTATTTCCTCAAAGGTTTCAAAAATTAAACGAAATTGGTTTTGACTGGAAGGATGGTATTAAAGAGAAAAAAGTTCCTTTTATTGAATCGCTAAGGGAAAAAATGAAAGAATTAGAAAATTATTATACCATTCATAATAATGCAAACATTCCTAAGAGAAAACCTATTACCGAAAATGATTCAAAAGGTTGGACAAAATCACTGGCAAATTATATTCACCACGCATTAAGACCAAAGCATCAAGAAAGAATTAAAAATGATTCCTCTTTGACATATATTTACCAAGGTCAAGAAATTACTGTTAGTAGGTTTTTAGAACTTATTGGATTTAATTGGAAACCCAAAAACAGGTTTAATGATTTCATTGAACTCCTTGAAAAGTATTTCAATGAAAATGGAGATTATCGAGTTAAACAATCTGAAACACGATACGGTAAATTACCCAAATGGGTCAATGCTTTTAGAACAATTTATAATACGGGTGTACAAGATTCAGAAGGCAATATTAAAGGACAATCAGGTACTTTGTTGAAAGAGCAAATTGAATATCTGAACAGCGTCGGTTTTGTTTGGGCTGAAAGAATTACCTCATGGGATGAAAGATTTGAACAATTAAAGGATTATTATTTAAAGAATGGTCATTCAACAGTTGCAACGACTGAGAATATTGCACTTTATACATGGTGTAACACACAAAAAAATAGTAAAGATAAACTGAGTCAAGAACAATTGGAAAAATTAGAAAGTGTCAAATTCAGTTTTGAAATTAATAAAACCAATACAGAAGATGCATTTCTTGAAAAACTTATTGAACTAAGTGATTATTTCAAAGAACGCAAGACATTTTATATTAAACAAAACGATAAGGAGTATGGAAAACTTCGTTACTGGCTTTCAAATGTAAAAAAGGAATATTATGCAGGTAGTTTACCTGATGAGAAATTTGACTTACTAAAGGATATTGGTTTAGACCTCTCTGAAAATCAATACACATTAGAGAATGAGCAATGGTTAGAGAAATTTGAAGAATTAAAGAAACTATACAAAAAACATAAAACATTTTTCTTTCCTAAAGAACCAGAGTACAGGTCAATAAAAAGTTGGTTGCAATACCAACGGAGTTTATTTCGAAAGGGGCAACTTAAACTAGAAAGAGAAGAATTATTCAAAAAACTTGGTTATTCTTTAACGTCTAATGAATCAGGGAATAAATCAGCAGGAAAGATACGTGCAGAAAGGACATGGATTAGTAGGATTGCTGAGTTAAAAGAATATTACTCGAAACATGAACACTATCGAGTAAGCCTAAAAGACAAACAAAATGATAGTCTTAGAACATGGATACAGCGAACAAAAAGATTTTATCGTGAAGGGAAATTAACAGAGGAACAAGTAGAAGAATTGAAGGAAATAAATTTTGATTTTACTAATAATTGGGGTAATAGAAAAATTTCAGGTATCAGTAAGGTATGGCTTGGTCATTTCGAAGAATTAAGAAAATACTATCAACTGAAAGGAACATTCTTCATTTCAAAAAAAGATAAAGAATTTCTAAAGCTACAATCTTGGTTGTTAGTTCAAAGAACTACATTTAATCAAGGGAAACTTGAAAAAGAAAAAGTAAAGTTATTTGAATCTATAGGTTATTCATTAACAACAAGATATTATCAAAAGAAAAACCTCCCTATAAATGAAATAATTGATTCTTGGGAATTACGATTGAATGAACTTAAAGAGTATTACGAAGCAAATAACTCATTTTTTATACCCATTTCTGACATTGAACATCGACAATTGTTAAGCTGGATCAGGGTTCAGAGATCAAATTATAAAAAGAAAACATTAAGTCAAGAAAGAATTGATAAATTAGAATCAATTGGATACTCATTCGATATAATGTATTACGGTTTCGGGAAAGAAAAGAAGGAAAATGAGGAACCGAATGAAAACGCTAAAAGAACCTGGGAAGCAAATTATCTTAAGTTAATCAATTATAAAATTGTCAATGGACATTGTAATGTTCCAAGAACTTATAAGGAAGACACGGCACTTGCAAACTTTGTTTCAAGACAACGCTACAATTACCGAAAAAAGAAGCTTTCAATTGATCAGATTAAGAAACTTGACCTAATCGGCTTCGAGTGGGAAGGAAACAGAAATCCTGACTATGACGAAGCTTGGTTGAAAAATTATAATAAACTAAAAAAAGTATTTACTGAAACAGGGAGCTCACACATAACAAAGGGATATGCTGATAATAGCATGTACACATGGACTTTACAACAAAGAATGAAAAGAAGAAAGAATAAGCTCACTCAAGAACAAATTAAGATGTTGGATGCAATTAAGTTTGTGTGGAATCCTGAAAGTGCTGGTGGCAGCCCTGATGATGATGCTTGGCTTGCAATGCTTGAACAATTGACACTTTATAAAAAGAAATTTGGTAACTGTAATGTCTCTCAATTAAACAAAGACTATAAAAAACTTGGAAGATGGGTTAATGACCAAAGGCTTAACTATTCTAGAGGTAAATTGCATGAACATAGAAAGGAATTACTTGAGAAATTAGGTTTCATTTGGAATACGAAAGAGTATGAATTCGATTTGAAAATAAAAAAGCTCCAAGAATTCTATCAGAAAAATGGTCATTTTGATGTAAAGCAAAGTGATAAGGAATTTGGTGGTTTATATGATTGGCTTCATAAGTTGATTAAAAACGGAACAACAGAAGAAAGAAAAAAGAAACTTGAAGAAATTGGTTTCAAATTTTAATAAAGCAATTGAGGTATGCTTAAAGTCATTGAAATAGATAACATAAAAGGAATCGGTCATAAAAGGTTTGCATTGGATATATTGCCTAACAAACCCAGTCTTTTAGTTGCTCCAAATGGTTTTGGCAAAAGCTCTTTTGCAGTAGCTTTCAATGAAATGAATAACAGGAGAATTAACTTAACAGAAGAAAATTATCATCAAGAGAATCCAGCTTTACAACCAAGAATTTATATTGAATACGAAAGACCAGATTTAACTATTGCTAGGCTTGAAGCAACTGCAACAACAAACACCATAAGTTCTGAACTTGATTATTTTGTCATCAACAATCCGACTAAACCAAAAGGGATTGGGAGTCAATTCGGCAGAGCAAGTGCAAGACTGGAAATCAAAGATGTAATTTTGGTTGACCGAATACCTAATAATGTTTCCTTTGGCAATCAATTCAGGGCATCCCAACAAAGATTTGGTCAAAATGCAAAAGCATTGCCCAATCCCAATGCTGCATTAAGTAATTCAAAATTGGTTGAGAAATTAAGTCAGAATTTCCAAGCATTGGAAAGGGCTAATGGCCAAAGAATCCAACTTCGAATAAATGCAATTATTGATGAAATTAATCAACAAGCAGGTACGACCGATGTTTTAACAGATTGGATATCGGCAAATAGATTGAACGACTTTAAACAAATAGATTATTTAAACACAATAGGTAATCTAATACACGAATTTGATGTTGGTTATAATTCGGAAACCAAAGCCTATTTAGTAGCTATTCAGTTAATTTGGCTATATAACGATAATCCTAACAACTTCAAATCTGCCTGTGCATATAGCAATTATCAACTAGACAAACAACGTTTTGAACATACTCTTTCAACTTTTAACTGCACTTGGAGAGGAATTAGAGCCAGTCAAACAGGTGGTCAGTTAGTGGTGAAATTTCCAGAGGCCATCCATATTTCAAATGGACAAAGAGATATTCTGACTTTCATTTCAATGTTATTCAGAGCAAGACAGCATTTAAAGAAAGATGCCAATATTCTGATAATTGATGAAGTGTTCGACTACCTTGATGATGCGAACTTGACAGCAGCACAATATTACATTACTACTTTCATAAAAGATTTCAATGATGAAGGTAAGAGACTTTACCCAATAATTCTAACACATTTAAACCCATACTATTTCAAGAATTTTGCTTTTAGCAAACAAAAAGTTTACTACCTCGAAAAATCAAATATTCAAGTGAATCAGCATTTAGCAAGAATGTTGAAAATTAGGGAGGACAAAGCTATTGACGAACCATTGAGGAACGATATATCAAAGCATTTAGTCCATTTCGAACCGACACACATAAACAGGAGAGCCGATTTTAGAAATTTGACAATTCCTGAACTTTGGGGTGAATCAGATAATTTTTATCAATTTTTATTTAATGAGGTTGACAACTATTTAAACGGTCGTGCATTTTGTCCATTCGCGGTTTGTGGTGGCGTAAGAGTAAAAATTGAATCGATTGCATTTGATAAGTTACAAAGTCAAGCTAATCAAACAACATTTCTGACAACCAAAAAGACAAGACCAAAATTAGAAAAGGCAGAAGATATGGGAATTGTTTCACCTGAATCACACTATTTGCTTGGAATAATATATAACGAAGGAATGCACTGGAAGGACGGATTTGACAATGTATCACCAATTGCATCCAAACTTGAAAACCTTACAATTAAAAAGTTGATTAGAGATGTATTTTCGTAATGCCCAGCCCATTTTGCAAGCACATTGCCAAAGCCTCACAAGCCAACGCTACTACCAAAGCTTTGTCAATGAGCTTGCAAAGCCAACCCACCAACAGAGAATGTTTTAAAAAATTTGCCTACACTTTAAAAAAATAAAAAACGCTGACACACAAGCCGACAGAAAAGAAAGAAAGTAAAATGACAATAACACGGAAACTGAATAAAGACAATGGTTTACAAGGCTGGAAGACAGAACACCAGGCGGTAACAGGCGGTATATTTTATTGCCGAGATATTGCGTGTTTCAGCGTTTCTGCATCAAATAAACTTTCGTGTAACTTGTCAGGACAGTGCTTCGAAATCGGCAACAAAAACATACCGCCAAACCGTTACCTGCAATGGCTCGGGACACTGCTAACAACAAACTGACCGTAAGAAATGAAAGTATATAAATTTCGGACTACAAATAATTTTGACCATTTTTTGGACATTCTAATAAATGGACGACTTTATTGTTCTGACCATAGGGACTTGAATGATGTATTTGAAGCGGACATAAGAGTAGGAAAAGACCAAGGACGAGAGATAGAGATTGTGGAGAAGATGCAGCACTTTGAAAAGCTTGTTAAAGGTTATCGCATTTGCTCCTTGACAAAAACATTTGACAACCACCAACTGTGGGCTTACTATGCTAACGGACACACTGGACTTGCGATAGAAATTGAGTTACCAGATGACAATAACAAAATTTTTGACATTGAGTATTCGGACGACTTATTGTTTTTCAGCGATTTTATTGACAGCTATGAGCAGCCACAAAATTTGTTCAGACCATTGATTAGAAAAAGAAAAACTTGGCAACACGAACAAGAACTTCGCATTATTACAACTGACAATTACTTTGACATTAAAGGGAAAATAACAGCTGTGATTGCTGGTTGTCGTATGAACTCAACAACACAAATTGCACTTGATATTATTTGTTCTAAATTTAAAATTCCGTTCTATCGTGCTGTTATTGCGGATTGGGGAATTTATAAAATTGGTTTTCAAAGAAACTATGCTGACTAAACATCCAAGTGCCTTGAACTAACAGACAAAAAATATTTAAAACATAATCAGACAAACAATGGACAATCTTTTTAGAACGCTTTCTGACTACTACAACAATCCTGAGTTCAGGAAATTCCAAAATACCTTTGCGAAAGAGGTTTATGAAACACTTGGAACATCATACTCAAACTCAGAAGGTGAAGTTAAAATGGTAACGGAAATGTGTAATGCAATTGACGGCAAGACATATCAAAAACTAAAATTCTACACAAAGAAAATTCACGGCACTCGTTCCTTTGTTGAGTTTCACAACCAAGACAAGCCAACAACCAAAGAGTTAGCGGACATGGTTATTATTTCTGTTGCAACCAAAGACAGAGAAATAATTTACGAAAAGACCGCATTTGTCCAAAACAAAAAGGAGGACACAGGTGGAGATTGGAAGATTGACCAAGACCAACTTTACTTGCTACACAACTTTCCAACATTCAAAGGGAAAAAGGGAATTTTTAAGAGAAACTTCAAAGACGAAGTAGTTTTTCTAAATCATTCTCAAACACTAGGCAATTATGGGCTATTCCAAGCTCCAGGTGAAATGATTTTACTCAATGCCTTATCAGTTTTCAAATTACAGCAAGGCGACAAAATTTCTTTTAGCGACATCAGGTCATTTGCAAGTAATAGTTTTCAAAACCATTCTGCATTTCAGTTTCCTTTAGTTGACCATCCGTTTTTAGACGAAATGCTTTATAGATACTTTAAGCATTTTCCAAAATATGGTTTGCCATTTTTGAATTTGCCGTTTCTAAACAACAGCACAGTTTCATTCAACATTTATGAGTTTATCCGCAACTGGACTTTGTTCAATATCGGTGAAGTTGTAAGTGCTTACGGTAATACGGTTGACAAAGACCTATCAACATTCAATCGCATTCTTTTAAGAGAAGCTGGACTTACTGATTTCATCAACACTAACATTGAAGGGCAAGAATTTGAAAATAATCTTGTCGTAGTCGTTGCTCACCTAAACCTTGACGAAAAAGAATGATAATAGCATTGAATAAATTTTATCCCGACTTCGGATTTGACCAATTCGGACGAACAAAGCCACATGCAAGTAACACGGGTTTGGCAAAAGTGGCGGTTCAGTGCTCCGCAGACACATTTGTGGTTAATCAAAGTTTGGTTCTCCGCATTAGCATTTGTAGTGAAAATCGCCACCTTCGCCAAGCCCGAAACCGTTAGCGGCAATTTTGAAACTTTATGAAAAGAAGTGACGGCAAACAACTTGAAGATTACGTTTTTGAAAACATTAATGAGTTTTTCGAAAGAGATATTATTCCCATAAAAAAGAGTTTTTGTTCCATTCATAGAAATAAAAAATATTTCAGTGACTTGAGGCAAAACTATATTAATTTTGAAAATGTGGTTGAGTGTTTTTCAGTTGAAAAGAACGAGAATGCCCAACCATTTTTAGCAATCGTCTTTGAATGCAAAGATACAAATAGGAAAGTTGAAGTTGGCGAAATTGAAGAATTTGCACACAAAATAAATCAGGGTTTAGGTTTGAGAATTAAAGGTTATATTGTTACAAAAAGTGGTTTTCAAAGTAGTACTTTAAATATCGCAAAAAAATTAGGCATTGGACTAATACGAATACTTCCTGATGAAAATAAAGGTTTTGCACATGCAATAGCTTGTAATATAAACCATTTATACACAATTGAACAAATAAGAACTGGCTATTTATTTGCATTATGTGGAATAACAAACAATTTTGATACCCAAACGGAATTTCTATGGCACTGTAATTCAGTTATTTCTGATGGACAATCAATAAAATATGCCATATTTAGGGAATTAATAAGGTCTAAGTTCAAATTTCAACAGTCTGAATATTGTCATTTCAAAAAGAAGAAAAATTTATGTTATGAAATTAATGTTAGAAATGCAACTAAATATGTAGATGACATGTATTTAAAATATAAACAAGAGTTAGAGCAAAGAGATAAATGGAAGAAACTATAAACAGCCGCTAACAGCTAAGCGTTCGTCGTGGTTGCAAACCAAGCGATGAACGCAGTGTTGAACGGAACCTTCGGTAGCGCTCTCAAGAGTGGAAAACCAGCATTTTTTTATTCTTATGGGGTTATCGGTATTGCGGATGTAGAATATATCGGGTGAAGTTACCCTTTTTCCGGACCCTGCAACCTGGTTAGATTGCTTTTTAGCTTTGTTTCTTCTGTTTTCACATCGGTTTTTACATAACTTCCCTTACCCACATCTTTTATGCGATGCAGTAAGCAGTTTCATTTTCCCCGCCTTGTTTATGCAAATCCGGTGGCCCTCTTCTCCCGAAAGTCTCGATGATGTGCATCTTTCCTGTCTTGCAACACGGACATGATGGTAATGACCAGGATTTAATCACTTCAACTTTTTTTACTGCATCTGATTCAGATAATGAACTTTGCAATCGTGCTAACTTTTCAGATTTCCATGAACCGGACAGGAATCCATAATGACGTATTTTCACAAACCGTTTTGGCAGTATATGCAGCACAAACCGACGCATGTAAAATCCGGTTCAAACTGAC